>NZ_JAGIOH010000001.1:1204166-1505208 GCF_017876625.1 Streptomyces syringium | reverse complement strand
AGGTCATGCCGGTGGCGGGGTTGGCGGCGCCGTCGGCGCCGACGGAGATCTTGTTGCCGGCGTCGACGTGCGCGAAGGCGTAGTTGAGGTGGGTGACCTTGTCCCACGGGATGTCGGAGGCGAGATACGCGGGGGTGCCGTCCTTGCCGGTGCGCCAGCCGGTGAAGTAGCCGATGATGCGGCGCTGGTGGTCGGCGCCCATTTTCTCGCGGCCGGCGGAGTCGTAGACCGAGCAGTACGGGACGTTCACGCCCGGGGTGGCGTAGAGGCCGTCGGGGCGGCAGGCTGCCTGGTCCTCGGCGTGCGAGGCGGTCGCCGTGAGGGTGCCGAGCAGCAGTCCGGTGACGGCGGCGCCGGCCGCGGCGAGGGTGATGCGGGTCCGGCCCGGAAGGGCTGACGGGTGGGGTCTCCTGCGGGGTCTCTTGTGGAACAACACGATCGGTTTCCTCCAGTGGGGGGCTCGGCTGAGCGGTGCGTGGGGGGTGCGACGTGCTGTGGCCCGTGGTCTGCGCAGACCGGCGGGCCGTCTCCTCGGAGGTGTGGCAGAGGTTAAGAGGACTAGACCAGTGCGTCAATAGGTCTGAACCAAGTCCTGAACGGCGGGTCAGTAAGCGGAATCCGGGCTGCCTGCCGAGGGTCGCCGCCGTGGTCGCCCGGGACCGGTCGGGCGGCCGTCCAGCTCCGGTCCAGCCCTGGTCCAGCTCCCGTCCAGTCGGGGTCCAGCTCGGGGGCGCCGTGTCAAATCCCCGTGGACATCGCGGCGCCCGGCGGCGTACGCTCGGAGTCGTCGGAGCTGCGGAATGATCAAACCCGCAGGTCAGACGCCATGTACCATAAGGTCGAAAGTTTTTTACGCAGCGCACTCCGGGGTCGGTGAAAGTCCGAACCGGCGGTTACAGTCCGCGACCCGTCCGCAGCCAGCGGCCGGTTGACCAGGTGAAATTCCTGGACCGACGGTTAAAGTCCGGATGGGAGGCAGTGCGCGGCGGGCACGCATCGGCACACCGTCGCAAGGTGGTCCGTCCCCTCGTGGACGACGGCTCCATCCTGACCTTCGGTGTATCTCCCCGTTGCGGTGTACCCGCTCTTCGTCGTCCCGTACGACAGCCCCGGAGTCCGTGCCCGAAGAGGCAGGAGGACCCCGGTGGGCACCGTGACCGAAGCCGAAGCGATGCGACGCGCCATCGCGCTCGCCGCCCGCGGCCTTGGCTCCACCAGCCCCAACCCCGTCGTCGGCTGCGTCGTCCTCGACGCCGCGGGCCGCACGCTCGGCGAGGGCTGGCACCGCCGCGCCGGCGGTCCGCACGCCGAGGTCGAGGCCCTGCGCGACGCAGCGGAAGCCGGTCACGACGTCACCGGTGCCACCGCCGTCGTCACCCTCGAACCCTGCAACCACACCGGCCGCACGGGGCCCTGCGCCCAGGCGCTCATCGACGCGGGCATCCGGCGCGTCGTCTACGCCGTCGCCGACCCGAACCCCACCGCCACCGGCGGGGCCGCAACCCTCGAGGCCGCCGGGGTCGACACCGCGGGCGGTCTCCTCGCCGACGAGGCCGCGGCCGGCAACACCGCCTGGCTCACCGCGGTCCTGCGCCACCGCCCGTTCGTGCAGTGGAAGTACGCCGCCACCCTCGACGGCCGCAGCGCCGCCGCCGACGGCAGCAGCCGCTGGATCACCTCCGCCGAGTCCCGCGCCGACGTCCACCGGCTGCGCGCCGAGGCCGACGCCGTCGTGGTCGGCTCCGGCACCCTGCGCGCCGACGACCCGCACCTGGCGGTGCGCGGTATCGACGGCGCGAGCCAGCCGCTGCGCGTCGTCGTGGACACCCACGCCACGATCCGGCCCACGGCCCGGGTCCTCGACGCGGCGGCACCCACGCTCGTGGCCGTCGCCGAGGACGCCGACACCCGCCACCTGCCGGGCGCCCTGACCGTACGCCTGCCGCGGGACGGGAACGGCCTCGACATCCCCGCCCTGCTCGCCGAGCTGTACGCCCGCGAGGTGCGCTCGGTCCTGCTGGAGGGCGGCGCGACCCTCGCCGGGGCGTTCCTCGCGGCCGGGGTCGTCGACCGGGTCGTCGGCTATCTCGCCCCCGCCCTCCTCGGCGCCGGACCGGCCGTCCTCGGCGACGCCGGAATCGGCACGATCGCACGGGCGTTGCGCCTCGACGTCACCGACGTCGCCCGGCTCGGCCCCGATCTGCGGATCACCGCCACCCCGCTCGCCGTCCCGCTCGTCCCCCCTCTTGTCTCCGTCCCCGCCACCACCCCCGAAGGGAACTGACGTGTTCACCGGAATCGTCGAAGAACTGGGTGAGGTCGTCGCCGTCGAGAACCTCGGCGACTCCTCCCGGTTCACGCTGCGCGGACCCCTCGTCACCGAGGGCGCCAAGCACGGTGACTCGATCGCCGTCAACGGCGTCTGCCTCACCGTCGTGGACACCGCCGACGGCGCGTTCACGGCCGACGTCATGGCGGAGACCCTGAAGCGCTCCAGCCTCGGCGCCCTCGGCGCCGGCTCCCGCGTCAACCTCGAACGCCCCATGGCGCTCGGCGGCCGCCTCGGCGGTCACCTCGTCCAGGGCCACGTCGACGGCACCGGCACCATCATCGAGCGGCAGCCCGGCGAGCACTGGGAGATCGTGAAGATCGCCCTGCCCGCCGAGCTCAGCCGCTACGTCGTGGACAAGGGCTCCATCACCGTCGACGGCATCAGTCTGACCGTCGTTCAGGCCGGCGCCGACTTCTTCACCGTCAGCCTCATCCCCACCACCCTCGAGCTGACCACCCTCGGCGCCAAGGGCGTCGGGGAGCCGGTCAACCTCGAAGTGGACGTCCTCGCCAAGTACGTCGAGCGCCTTCTCGGCACCGCCGACCGCACCCCCGGGGAGCCGGTCGCATGAGCGCCGTCGACTGGCTGAACGGCCAGGCCTTCGAGGTCTTCGGCCAGCGCGTCATCTGGTCCGACATGATCGGCAACACCATCGGGCTCGTCGCGCTCGCCCTCGGCTGGCGGCGTTCCATATGGACCTGGCCCGCCCAGTTCCTCTCCGGCCTCATCCTCGTCGCCGCCTACGCCTCCGCGCAGCTCAGCGGCGGCGTGGGCAAGCAGCTCCTCGTCATCGGCGTCGCCCTGTGGGGCTGGCGGCAGTGGCACCGCGGCCGGCAGCGCGCCCAGGACGGATCCATCGCGATCCGCTTCGCCACCTGGCGCGAGCGCGCCCTGCTGCTCGCCGGCACCGCCGTCGGCACCCTGGCCGTCGGCGGCCTCTTCACCGCCGTGCCCGAACTGTCCTGGAACCCCTGGCCGGACGCGTACATCTTCGTCGGCACCCTCGCCGCGATGGTCGCCCAGGCCCGCGGGCTCGTGGAGTTCTGGTTCGCGTGGCTGCTCGTCGACCTCGTCGGCGTCCCGCTCGCCTTCGACAGCGGCCTCGCCTTCTCCGGTCTCGTCTACGTCGTCTATCTCGCCCTCGTCCTGTGGGGCATGCGCGATTGGTGGCTGCGCTCGCGCACGAGCGTCAAGCCCGCACTGGAAGGAGTGGCAGCATGACCGTCCTGGAGAGCTGGTTCACGGCCGAGGACCTCACCCTCGATCCCGTCGAGCGCGCCATCGCCGACATCGCGGCCGGCCGCCCCGTCGTCGTCGTCGACGACGAGAACCGGGAGAACGAGGGCGATCTCGTCGTCGCCGCCGAGAAGGTCACCACCGAGACCATCGCCTTCATGATGTCCGAGTGCCGCGGCCTGATCTGTGTCCCCCTGGAGCAGCCCGACATCGACCGGCTCGACCTGCCGCAGATGGTCCGGGACAACACCGAGTCGATGCGCACGGCCTTCACCGTCTCCGTCGACGCCACCCGGGACCACGGCGTCAGCACCGGCATCTCCGCCGCCGACCGCGCCACCACCATCCGCCTGCTCGCCGACCCCACCACCACCCCCGGCGACTTCGTCCGCCCCGGCCATGTCTTCCCGCTGCGCGCCAAGCCCGGCGGGGTCCTCGTCCGCAACGGCCACACCGAGGCCGGCGTCGACCTCGCCCGCCTCGCCGGGCTGCGCCCCGCCGCCGCCATCGTGGAGATCGCGGGCGAGGACGGCGCCATGCTGCGGCTGCCCGAGCTGATCCCCTTCGCCCGCAAGCACGGCCTGTCGATCATCTCCATCGAGGACCTGATCGCCTACCGCCGGTCCGCCGAGCCCACCGTCCGGCGCGAGGCCGAGACCCGGCTGCCCACCGCCTTCGGTGACTTCCGCGCCTTCGGCTACCGCTCCACCGTCGACGGCGTCGAGCACATCGCCCTGGTCTCCGGCGACATCGGCGACGGCGAGGACGTCCTGGTCCGGGTCCACTCCGAGTGCCTGACCGGCGACGTCTTCGGCTCGCTGCGCTGCGACTGCGGTCCCCAGCTCCAGGCCTCGCTGCAGCGGATCACCGCCGAGGGACGCGGCGTCGTCCTCTACCTCCGCGGCCACGAGGGACGCGGTATCGGGCTGATGTCCAAGCTGCGCGCCTACGAGCTCCAGGAAGGCGGCCGTGACACCCTCGACGCCAACCTCGAACTCGGTCTCCCGGCCGACGCCCGTGACTACGCCGCCGGCGCGCGGATCCTCACCGATCTCGGGGTGCGTTCGCTGCGGCTGATGACCAACAACCCCGACAAGACCGCGGCCCTGGTCCGGCACGGCCTGAAGGTCACCGGCCGGGAGCCGATGCCCGTCCAGGCGGGTGAGCACAACCTGCGCTATCTGCGCACCAAGCGGGACCGCATGGGCCACGACCTGCCCTGGCTGGACACCGACGAGGTGTCCCCCTGCGGCAATCAGTGATCCGCCGTGCGTCTCCCGTTACGCAAGAGACCTGAAAACCCCCACAGCCGACAACAGCCCCATGGCACGAGCAGGAAACCGAGGACAGACGTGAGCGGCAAGGGCGCCCCCGAGCTGAGTGTGAAGAACTGCCAGGACCTGCGGGTCGCCGTGATCGCCGCGCAGTGGCACGAGAAGGTGATGGACGGTCTCGTCGACGGCGCCCTGCGCGCCCTGCACGACCTCGGCATCGACGAGCCGACCCTGCTGCGCGTCCCCGGCAGCTGGGAGCTGCCGGTCGTCGCCAAGGCCCTCGCCGGCCGCGGCTACGACGCGGTCGTCGCCCTCGGCGTCGTCATCCGGGGCGGCACCCCGCACTTCGAGTACGTGTGCCAGGGCGTGACCCAGGGCCTCGCCCAGGTCTCCGTCGACACCGGCGTCCCCGTCGGCTTCGGCGTCCTGACCTGCGACACCGAGGAGCAGGCCCTGGACCGGGCGGGCATCGAGGGCTCGAACGAGGACAAGGGCCACGAGGCGGTCACCGCGGCCGTCGCCACGGCGGTGATCCTCCGTTCGGTCTCCGAGCCCTGGCACTGACAGCGGGAGCGGACCCCGTAGGGTAGGAGCACCATGTCCAAGAAGACGTTCGAGGAGCTGTTCACCGAGCTCCAGCAGAAGGCCGCCTCCGGCGACCCCGCCACCTCCCGCACCGCCGAACTGGTCGACAAGGGCGTCCATGCCATCGGCAAGAAGGTTGTCGAGGAGGCCGCCGAGGTGTGGATGGCCGCCGAGTACGAGGGCGCCGACGCCACGGCCGAGGAGATCTCCCAGCTCCTGTACCACGTTCAGGTGATGATGGTCGCCCGGGGCATCTCGCTCGACGACGTCTACGCCCATCTGTAGACGCCCGCCCGTTCGACGAGCCCCGCGGTCGCCCGCACCCCCTGTACGCCCCAGCAGTTCCCCGCAAGTCCCGCATTCCCCACGCACAAAGGAAACCGACCTCATGCTGCGCATCGCCGTTCCCAACAAGGGTTCTCTCTCCGAGCCTGCGTCGGCGATGCTCCATGAGGCCGGCTACCGCCAGCGCAAGGACCGCAGGGAACTGGTGCTGGTCGACGCGGCCAACGACGTCGAGTTCTTCTTCCTGCGCCCCCGTGACATCGCCGTCTACGTCGGCTCCGGCAAGCTCGACATCGGCATCACCGGCCGCGATCTGCTGCTGGACTCCGGTTCGCAGGCCGAGGAGATCATGCAGCTCGGCTTCGCCGGGTCGACGTTCCGCTACGCCACCCGCCCGGGCACGGCCACGGACGTCAGCGAGTTCGGCGGGATGACCGTCGCCACCTCCTTCTCCGGCCTGGTCACCAAGCACCTCGCCGACCACGGCGTGGCCGCCTCCGTCGTGCACCTCGACGGCGCGGTCGAGACGGCCATCCAGCTCGGCGTCGCCGAGATCATCGCGGATGTCGTCGAGACCGGCACCACCCTGCGCAACGCCGGGCTGGAAATCATCGGCGAGCCGATCCTGGAGTCCGAGGCCGTCGTGATCCGGCGCGCCGGTGCCCCCGCCGATGACCCCAAGGTGCAGCAGTTCCTCCGCCGTATGCAGGGCGTCCTCGTCGCCCGCCGCTACGTGATGATGGACTACGACATCCGGGTCGAGCACGTGGAGCGTGCCGTCGCCCTCACCCCCGGCCTGGAGTCGCCGACCGTCTCCCCGCTGCACCACGAGGGCTGGGTCGCCGTCCGCTCGATGGTCCCGGCCACCGATGCCCAGCGCATCATGGACGAGCTGTACGAGCTGGGTGCCCGCGCCATCCTCACCACGGGCATCCACGCCTGCCGCCTCTGATTCCGCGCACGGGCCGGCGCCGAGTGGAGCCGGCCCGGCCCGACCGCGAAAGAACGTACGCCGTGCCTTCCCCCGTACCCCCGACCGGCCTGCCGGACCTGCCGGTCGTCTTCCGCCCGACCCGCACCCGGATCGTGCTGCTCAGCATCGGCGCCGCCCTGCTCGCCGTGCTGACGGTGATGTCGCTGGCGCTGCCGGCCCTGAACCCGGGGGACCGGGCCTCCTTCATCGGCACCGGACTGCTGGTCTTCGGCGTGCTCGCGCTGCTCAGCCGCCCCAAGGTGGTCGCCACGCGCGACGGGGTGACGGTCGTGAACCTGACGACGAAGCGCCGGCTGGCCTGGGCGGAGATCGTCCGGGTCAATCTGCGCGCCGGTGACGCCTGGGTCCACCTCGACCTCGCCGACGGCACCAGCCTGCCGGCCATGGGCATCCAGCCCGGTGTCTCCAAGGACCGGGCGATCGCCGACGCCCGCGCCCTCCGCTCGCTCGCCGAGACATTCGGAACCGGTACCTCCGCGACCTGAGGGTGGTTGCCCGCCCCCGTCGGGGACTCCTTGATTACTCTGGTGCCACGGGCACGACCTGCCCCGCCCCGCACCGAAGCGGCCGCGTTCCCCGCGCGGCACGCGCGGGAGCACCTGCGAACCAAGGAGTGAATCCCTCCGGCAATGGACGGATCGTCCTGTAGTACCTGCGCCGCCCCCCACCGCGAGGCGGCGTCATGAGTATCATCGTGTCACTGCTGCTGCTCGCGGCGGCACTGCTCCTCATCCTCGCGAACGGCTTCTTCGTCGCCGCCGAGTTCGGTCTGGTGACCGTCGACAAGCCGGCGGCCGAACGGGCCGCGGCCGAAGGTGACCGCCGGGCCCGTTCCGTGGTCGCGGCCCTGCGGGAGCTGTCCTTCCAGCTCTCGGGCACCCAACTGGGCATCACCATCACCTCCTTGGTGGTCGGCATGCTCGCGGAGCCCGCCCTCGGCCATCTGCTCACCGGGCCGCTCGGCGCGGCGGGCCTGCCGCACGGCGCCGCCCCGGGCGTCGCCGTCGTGATCGGCATGCTGGTGGCCTCCGCCGTGCAGATGATCATCGGCGAGCTGGTGCCCAAGAACTGGGCGGTCTCCAGACCACTGCAGGTCGCACGCTTCGTCGTCGGCCCGCAGAGCGCCTTCGCCCACTTCTTCCGGCCCGTGATCACCCTCCTCAACACCGTCGCCAACCGGCTCGTGCGCGCCCTGGGCGTGGAGCCCGCCGAGGAGCTGGCCTCCGCCCGCACCCCCGGCGAACTCGTCTCGCTCGCCCGACACTCGGCCCGGGCCGGCGCCCTGGAGCAGGACACCGCCGACCTCTTCGTGCGGACCCTCTCCCTCGGAGACCTGACCGCCCAGCACGTCATGACGCCCCGGGTGAAGGTCAGCGCCCTCCAGTCCTCGGCGACCGCCGAGGACGTCCTCAACCTCACCCGCGCCACCGGCCTCTCCCGCTTCCCGGTCTACCGCGAGCGGCTGGACGAGGTCGTCGGCATGGTCCACCTCAAGGACGCCCTCGCGGTGCCCGGTCACGAACGGCTGCGCACCCCGGTCGGGCGGATCGCGGTGGCCCCCATGCTGGTCCCCGGGACGCTGCCCGTGCAGCCGCTGCTGGAGCAGCTGCGCAGCGAACAGCCGATAGCCGTCGTCGTCGACGAATACGGCGGCACGGCCGGGGTGGTGACCCTGGAGGACATCGTCGAGGAGCTGGTCGGCGAGGTCCGTGACGAGCACGACCACGCGGACGCCCACCTTCCGGAACTGGCCCCCGTCCCCTGCGAGGAGGGCCGGTCCGCGTGGGACGCCGACGGCGGCTGCCGGGTCGACACCCTGCGCCGCATCGGCCTGGAGGCGCCGGACGGCCCGTACGAGACCGTCGCCGGACTCGTCGCCGACCTGCTCGGCCGCATCCCCGCCCCCGGTGACACCGCCGAGCTGCCCGGCTGGCGGCTCTCGGTGCGCCAGGTCGGACACCACCGCGCCGAGCGGGTACGTCTCCTGCGCACCGCCGCGGTGCCCGCACCGCTGGGGGGATCGCGATGAGCGTGCTGCAACTCCTCTTCGCCCTGCTGCTGGTGCTGGCCAACGGCTTCTTCGTCGGTGCGGAGTTCGCGCTCGTCTCCGTGCGCCGCAGCCAGATCGAGCCCCGGGCCGCCGAGGGCTCCGCCCGGGCCCGTACGGTCCTGACCGGGCTCGAGAACCTGCCGCAGATGATGGCCGCGGCCCAGTTCGGCATCACCGTCTGCTCGCTGACGCTCGGCGCGGTCGCCGAACCGACCGTCGCGAAGCTGCTGGAGCCCCTCTTCCACACCGTGGGGCTGCCCGAGGGGCTGATCCACCCGCTGGGCTACGTCATCGCCCTGGCCCTGGTGGTCTTCCTGCACCTGGTCATCGGTGAGATGGTGCCGAAGAACCTGGCCATGTCGGCCCCCGACCGGGCGGCCCTGTGGCTGGGCCCGGGGCTCGTGACCTTCGCCCGGCTCTGCCGGCCGGTCACCGCCCTCCTCGGCGCGTGCGCGCACGGGGTGCTCCGGCTCTTCCGCGTCGAGCCCAAGGACGAGGTGGAGGCGGTCTTCACCAGTGAGCAGCTCACCCATCTGGTCGAGGACTCCCGCCAGGCCGGACTCCTCGAACCGGCCGAGCAGGAGCGCCTGGAGGACGCCCTGGGGCTGGGCAGCCGCCCGGTCACCGACGTCCTTTTGGACCCGGCCACCCTGGTGACCGTCGCCCCGACGGTCACCCCCCGGCAGATCGAGGAGCTGACCGTACGGACGGGCTACTCCCGCTTCCCGGTCCGCGCGCCCGGCGGCGCCTTCATGGGCTATCTGCATGTGAAGGACGTCCTGGACCTGGAGGACCGGGACCGGGCCGTGCCCCAGCACGTCTGGCGGCGGGTCGAGACCCTGCGGGCGGAGTTGCCCCTGGACGACGCGCTGACCGTGATGCGCAGGGCGGCTTCGCACCTGGCGGCCGTCACCGACGCCTCCGGGCGGGTGCTGGGCGTGGTCGCACTGGAGGACGTGCTGGAGATGCTGGTCGGCGAGGTCCGTGACCCCGCGCACCGGAGGGCGTCCCCGCGCCCGGCCGAGGCCCCGCCCGGCACCCGGCTGAACCGCCCCCGCGCGGCGGCCGCGATGCCGGCCGAAGCCCTCGCCGCGCTGCCCGAGGAGAGGTCCGAGGAGCGGCTCGACGAGAGGCTCCGGGAAGGCTCCCAGGAGAGGTCCCAGGAGAGGTCCCAGGAGAGGGATGCCATCCCCGCGGAGCGGGACGCGATGGCCGGCTGAGGCTGAGGCCGAGGGCGGGACGGGTCCGGTCGTGACCGGACCCGTCCCGCCCTCACGGTGGTGGGTCCTGCGGGTCGCGGGTCATCGGCCCGCGGCCCGACAGGACCTCGCCGTACGCCTGCATCAGATCCGGCAGCCGCAAGGTGGCCAGGTCGTCGCGGGTCGGCGTGCCCGCGTAGCCCGACAGCCGCAGATCGCGGTAGGCGCAGCTCTTCTCGTACAGGGTGCGCAGGAAGCGGCCGTTGCCCAGCTCGTCGATCCAGCCCTGGGCGACCACGTGGCCGCTGATGCTGCGCAGCTCCTCCAGGGCCTCCTCGTCCCACTTGTCGCCGTTCTCCCCGGCCAGCACCTCGCCGATGCGGGTCAGCTCCAACGGGCGATAGCTGGGGAAGTCCACCCGGGTGGTGAAGCGGGAACCGAGCCCCGGATTGGCGGCCAGCAGCCGGTCCATGCCCTCCGGGTAACCCGCCAGGATCACCACCAGCCGGTCCCGGTTGTCCTCGGCGCGCTTGAGCAGCACCTGCAGCGCCTCGTCGCCGTACGCGTCGCCCTTGCTGTAGCCCGAGTTGGACAGGCTGTACGCCTCGTCGACGAACAGCACCCCGCCGAGCGCCGAATCGATCAGCTCGTTGGCCTTGACCGCGGTCTGGCCGAGAAACTCACCGACCAGGTCGGCGCGCTGCGCCTCGACGAGGTGGTCACCGCCCAGCAGCCCGAGGGCGTAGAACACCCGTCCGAGAATCCGGGCGACCGTGGTCTTGCCGGTGCCCGAGGGGCCGGAGAAGACGAAATGACGCTTGGGAGGCTGCACGGGCAGCCCCTGACCGGCACGCAACCGCGCCATGTGCAGCTGCGCGGAGAGCGCCCGCACCTGCCGCTTGACCGGCTCCAGCCCCACCATCCGCTCCAGCTCGGCCAGGGCCTTCGCCAGCAGGACGGGATCGGAGCGGCCGGGCAGCGGCTGGGTGGTGGGCTGGGCCGGAATACGGATCTTCTCGCGCACGCCGTCGGCGTCGACCGGCGCGGTGCCGGTGGGCTCCGGGTCCGTACCGGTCAGGACGTCCCGCCCGTCGAGGGTGTCGGGGGCGGCCAGCAGATCCGGGTCGCCGGGAGGATCGACGGGGTCCTGGCCCGAGCCCCCCAGCGGCACCGGGGCGAGGTCGTTGTGGTCGTCCAGACCGTTCCCGTCCGCGATGGCGGTGAGCCGCGCCGAGGTGTCCATGAAGGAGGGGTCCACCCGGTGCACGGCCCGGTAGAGGGGGAGGGCGGCGGCGCTGCGCCCGGTCCCCTCGTGGGCCCGGGCCAGCCAGTAACGCAGCTCCTTGCGCTGCGGCTGCTCGCTGCGGCAGCGCATCAGCGCGGCGGACAACAAGGGCTCCGCCTGCCCGAACATCTCCAGCCGCACCCGGGCCATGCCGCCGAACAGCCCCGCCTCGATGCCCAGCAGCGGGTCGCCCAGCAGCGGCTCGGTGTGCCGTACGAGCTGCTCCCAGTCCTTGACCAGATAGGCACGGCAGGCGTGCAGGAAGCGCACCTGCGGGTCCGCCTCGACCGGTGGACAGCCGGCCAGCGCCCGGTCCAGCTCCGGCACATGTCGGCCGTCGAGCCAGTGCGAGGCGTGCGCGAGCAGCAGGTCACGGCCGCTCTCCAGCACGGGCTGGACCCACCAGCCGAGCCAGTACCAGGAGTTGAGGGTGCGCCGGTGGCGGGCGCGCTGCTCGCCGAACCGGTCCCGGTGGCGGTACATGCGCAGCAGCGCGGTGGTGGTGTCGGCGCGCAGCGCGTGCAGGCCGAGCCAGGCGTCGGCCATCCCCGGGTCGGCGTGGACCGCGGCCCGGAACTCCTCCTCGGCCTGCGCGTAGGCGCCCATCGTGTAGGCGTCGACGGCGCGCAGCCAGGCGAGATCGGCCGGGGCGGGTGGGCCCTGCATGCCGAAATCCATCACGTCCCCCACAAACCGTTCCCCCGTAGCGTGCTGCCGGGCGAGTACCTGGCGCGCCTTTCCGAACCGCTGTGCTGTGGACGGGAGTTGACCAGTGTGCCAGTGCACCCGCCGATAGGTGCACCGACTCGCATCGTACCTGCGCAGGCGGCATCGGCCGAAGGGTGGCGCACCGCCGATCGCGGCATGATCGCGGCGTGAAAGCGATCCCGCGGTGAAGGGCCGACAGGGGCCGGGGCCGGGAAGGGGTCCGGAATGCGGTCACTCAGGGTGACACGTGGCGAGCGAACGATGGCGCAAAGCGCCCAAATCGCAAGGGTGGAGGTGGTACGAAGCCCCCGATCACGGGGGAACAACCGGGGGCCTCGCGTCCGCAGGCGGCCAGCGTGGGCCGCACATTGAGAACGTAAGTCCTGTACGCCCCCTCGGTCAAGCGAAGTTGAGGCACTCGGCGGGGATCGGCCGGGGGTGTCGGGCGAGGTGACCGCCGATGGTCACGGACGGTGACGATCGGGGGAGCTCAAGGGGATCCATGGGGCCCCGGCAGCACCTCGTACCCCTCCGGACGCTGGTGCACCAGGAGTTCCGCATACGGGCGCGTGGGGTCGGTCGCGAAATGTTCGCGCTCCGCTCGCTTCCAGCCGTCCCAGAATGTGGACATGCCCGGGCCGTCACGAAGTTGACCCCGCTCCCAGGAGCTCACATCCGTCAACTCCATCCACATCAGACACGCCAGATACGGCCGCAGCGCCCGGCGTCCCGCCCCGACCCCCTCGACGATCACGACCGGCGCCGCGGCCAGCTCGCGTTCGCCCGCGAACCGGCGCGCGACCCAGTCGTAGGTGCGATAGCGAGCGGTCTCCCCGCGGGAGAGGGGAGCCAGAATCCATGCGTCCAGCCGGTCGGACCAGTCGAAGAGCTCCTCGTGGGTGGCCAGATCGTCCAGATGCAGTACGGGGGCGCCGCCCAGCGCCGCCGCGAGCCGGCCGCTGAAGGTGGTCTTCCCCGACCCCGCGTGCCCGTCCACGGCGACGAGCCGTACCGGCCCGACGGACGGGGGCAGCGCCCGGAGCCGACGCGCCAGGGCGTCGAGCGCGGGCGGGGTGTGCGGGCCGGGGCGGAGAGGATCGTTCACCGGACCACCCTAGGACGCCCCGGGAGCATCGGGGCGCGGCCACGGCTCGCGCACAGCGGAACCGGCTCGCGGTATTGGGGACGCGCCCCACGGGGAATCACTGGCCCATGTCGCCGAAGCCCAGCAGACCCGCGCCCGCCGATCAGCCCCCGACCCCTCCCGACCCGCCTACCCCTTCTATCTCACTCGCCCCGCGCCGCAGCGTGCTCGTCGCGGCCCTCGGGGTCGCGGCGGCCGCGACGGTCGCGGCCGCGTCCTCTCTCACGGCCGTCACCCCCGCGTTCGCGGCCGCACCCGGAGACGGCCCCAGGGCCGGGGAGCCAACCGTCGACTACCACGCCTGGACGACCCTCGCCGACTGGCGGCGCGGCAGAGCCGCGGGCACCCGGGTCCGCTCGGGGACCCGCCCCGGGGTGGTGATCGACCGGCCCGTCGGCACCTTCGAGTACACCGACCCGCACACCCGCACCACGGCCACCTGGGAGTACGCCACATGGACCGCACCGGTCCGCGTCCTGCCCACGCCCGCGACCGAACTCGTCGCCTCCTGGAACGCCCGCACCCCCGCCGGCACCTGGCTCCAGGTGGAGCTGCGCGGTACGTACACCGACGGCGCGACGACCCCGTGGTACGTCCTCGGCCGGTGGACCTCGGGTGACGCTACCGGCGACATCCGGCGCACCTCCGTCGACGGACAGGGCGACGGCAGGAGCAACGTCTCCACCGACACCCTCGCCATCGACCAGCCCGGGAGCGGACTGCGCTTCACCTCTTACGAGCTGCGCCTCACCCTTCATCGCAAGCCGGGCACCGATCTCACCCCGACGGTCTGGCGGCTCGGCGCGATGGGCTCCGACATCCCCGACCGCTTCACGGTGCCCGCCTCGCGGCCGGGGGAGGGGGCGGGGCGGACGCTGGCGGTGCCGCGCTACTCGCAGGAGATCCACAAGGGGCAGTACCCCGAGTACGACAACGGCGGCGAGGCGTGGTGCAGCCCGACCTCCTCGCAGATGGTCCTCGAGTACTGGGGCCGCGAGCCCACCGCCGAGGACCTCGCCTGGGTCAACCCCGCCTACGAGGACCCGCAGGTCTGCCACGCGGCCCGCTTCACCTACGACTACCAGTACGCGGGCTGCGGCAACTGGCCCTTCAACGCCGCGTACGCCGCCACGTACCGCGACATGCAGGGCCTGGTCACGCGGCTGCGGTCGCTGCGCGACCTCGAGAAGCTGATCCGCGCGCGGATCCCCGTGATCACCTCCCAGTCCTTCCTGGCCTCCGAGCTCGACGGCGCGGGGTACGGCACGGCGGGCCACCTGATGTGCGTCGTCGGCTTCACCGAGGCGGGCGACGTGATCGCCAACGACCCGGCGAGCCCGTCGAACGCGGCGGTCCAACGCGTCTACAAGCGCCGCCAGTTCGAGAACATCTGGCTGAGGACCAAGCGCTACAACGCGCAGGGCCAGGTCAGGAGCGGTACGGGCGGCGTCTGTTACCTCTACTTCCCGACGCGCCCGGCGGCACGGCAGCTCGCGGCCCTGGCCGAACTCGGCATTCGCTGAGGGGCAGTTGCCGACGGCTCCGCTCCTGGACGGCTACCCCGCCGATGCCGGCATTCGGGCGTCCGTACGATCGTCGCGACGCATGCGCATCACGGCACCACCCGTATCGCAGGCGTCACTTCATTCATACGGTGCTGGAGGGGAACGCAACCATGAGTCGGGTCACCACTGTCCTGCCGGGCGTCTTGCCGGGAATCCGTCGGGCCCGGAAGGAGGAGAGGGAGGAGATCAGCCGGCTGCTGGGCGAGGCGTTCATGGCGGACCCGGTCAGCGGCTGGGTCTTCCCGGACGAGGAGCACCGGCGGGCCGTCCATCCGCGCTTCTTCGGCGTGTTCCTGGACGCGGCGCTGCGCGACGGCTGGGTCGACGTGATGGAGGACCACTCGGCGGCCGCGCTGTGGCTGCCGGTGATGGTGGGGGAGACGGCTGGTGCCGGCGCTGATGCCGGTTCCGGCGGTGGTTCCGGCAGTGGTTCCGGCAGTGGTGAGGGCGACGGCCACGACGAGATGACCGAGGCGCTGGCGGCCGCGGACCCGGGCAACGAGCGCACCCGGATCGTGGGCGAACTGACGGCGCTCGCCCACCCGACGGACCGGTCGCACTACTACCTGCCCAACATCGTCGCCGCCCCCGGCCGCACGGGCGAGGGACGGGGCAGCGCGCTCCTCGAGGCCGTACTGGAGCGTTGCGACCGGGAGGGCATGCCCGCGTATCTGGAGGCGAGCAACACGCGGAGCAAGGCGCTGTACGAGCGCCACGGCTTCGTGTTCACGGGCAGGACCGTCGACCTGCCGGGCGGCCCGCCGATGTGGCCGATGTGGCGGGAGCCGCGCGGCTGACGCTCGGGCGCGCGTCCCCGGCCGGGGCATCGGTATGACAACCCGTCGATGCCCCGGCTTCGGGGTACCCCCGCACGCCTGTCACCTCGCCCCTTCATATGATCATTTGGGTGATGTGATCGATGATGTGGTTCAAAACGTGATGGACCACGCACACCGACGCACCGAGAAGTGATGCCGAGGGCCTGCGGGCCGTGTGGAGAACACCCGATGGGGGAGACGCATGTCACGCGTGTGGGTGGTTTCGCGCGGCCTTCGAGGACGCACTCGCGGGGGGTGCGGGAAAGCGGTGGCCGAATGCGGACCGCCGATTTCCGCTTGCTTCTTCCATTCGAACGAACGATCAGTAGCCTCTGCTCAAGACCCCTGCGATGAGCTGGAGAGACCGACTGATGGAGCGTCCACTCTGGGCCCCTCATGGCATCGACCTGTCCGTGCCGAGCGTGTCCCGCATCTACGACTACTACCTGGGCGGCTCGCACAACTTCGAGGTCGACCGTGAGGCCGGACGACGCGCCATCGAGGCTTTTCCGGGGCTGCCGAAGATCATGCAGGCCAACCGGGCCTTCATGCGGCGCGCCGTGCGGTACGCCGTCGGCCGGGGCGTGACCCAGTTCCTCGACATCGGCTCCGGCATACCGACGTTCGGCAACGTCCATGAGGTGGCGCGGGCCGCGGCCCCCGAAGCGCGCGTCGTGTACGTCGACCACGACCCGGTCGCCGTCGCGCACAGCCGGGCCGTGCTGGCGGGGGACGAGCGGACCGCCGTCGTCGCCGCCGATCTGCGGGCGCCGCATGACATCCTGGCCGCCGACGAGGTGGCCCGGCTCCTGGACCTGCGCCGGCCGGTCGCGTTGCTGCTCGTCGCCGTGCTCCACTTCATGGAGGACCGGGACGAGCCCTGGAAGGCGGTGGCCGAGCTGCGTGACGCGCTCGCGCCGGGCAGTCTGCTGGCCCTGACCCACGCGTCGACCGACGGGGGTCCGATGAAGCCGGAAGAGGGGGAAGAGGTGCAGGGTGTCTACCGCGGGGTCGGCTCCCCGCTGCTGATGCGCTCGAAGGGGGACGTGGCGGGATTCTTCGAAGGGTTCGAGATGGTCGAGCCGGGCCTCGTGCCCCTCTCGGCCTGGCGGCCCGACGCGAACGACGACTCGCCCGACTGCGCCGGTTACGCGGGAGTGGGGCGCAGACCGTGACCATGACGCCGGGCGTCAGAACGCCGGTCGGGGGCGGCGCGGGGAGAAGCGGTCCGCGGGTCCGTACCGGGACCGGGCATACGGTCCTGGACGAGGCCGTGGACATAGCCGTGGATAAGGCCGTGAACAGGACGATGGACAGGGCAACAGGCGGTACGACGGGCAGGTCCGGCGGGGGCGGGACGTGGGAGGGCGGCATCGGGGCGCAACCTGACGGAGGCGGGAGCGGAAGCGGGAACGGGGGCGTGGGCATCGTGCGGCCCCGCGGTGTCGCCGCGGCCGGCGACGCGACGGGGTCCGGCGACGAGGGCAGGTCCGGCGACGTCGCCGCGAGGGACGACCGTCTCCAGCGGTTCGCGGCGATCTGGAGCCGGGCCGTCTACCCGGCCACGACGACGTCCATGACGCGTGCCGAGTTCGAGGACTACCTCGTCCCGCTCGCGGGCCGGCTCAGCGAAACCCTGCGCGCGCAGCCTTTCGACCCCCGGCCCGCCGCCGAGGTGGGCGTCGCCCTGGTCCAGGCGCACTGCACCGACCCCGATGCCCTTCCGCTGATCCTCAACGTCATCGACGCCTATCTGGTGCTGTACTGCCCGCCCGACGACGCCATGCCCGCCGAGGAGAGCCGCGCCCGCTGCTCCCGCCTCCAGCACGCCGTGGCCGCCGGCTTCGCCCGCGCCCTGCGTGAGCGCACCCTCGCCGAGCAGGAGGCGATCTCCCGTGCGGCGCTCGCCGCGGCGGCCGAGACCGAGCGGGCCCTGCACACGAGCGAGGCCCGGTTCCGCGCGGTGTTCGAGGGCGCGGCCATCGGCGTGGGCATCGCCGACGTCAAGGGCCGCATCACGGACGTCAACGAAGCCCTCACCCGGATGTTCGGCAGCATGGAACACCATGTGAGGGGCCGCAACGTCGGTGAGATGGTGCACCCCGACGACTCACCCGAAGTCTGGGGCCTGTACCGGGAGCTGGTCCGCGGCGACCGTGACCGCTACCGCGTCGAGAAGCCGTACTACCGCACCGACGGCAGCGTCCTGTGGGCCGATCTCACGGTCTCCCTGCTCCGTGACGCCGCGGGCGAGCCCCAGTACCAGCTCGCGCTCCTGGAGGACATCACCGAGCGCCGCGTGCTGCACGAGCGGCTGCGCTACGAGGCCACCCACGACGCCCTCACCGGCCTGCCCAACCGCACCCTGTTCTTCGAGCGCCTCGACCGGGCCCTCGAACCCGGCGGCGACGGCGCCCGCTTCGGCCTGTGCTACCTCGACCTCGACGGCTTCAAGGCCGTCAACGACAGCCTTGGCCACGCGGTCGGCGACCGACTGCTCCTCGCCGTCGCCGAACGGCTGCGCTCCTGCGCCACCGAGCCGGACGAACTCGTCGCCCGCCTGGGCGGCGACGAATTCGTGGCCCTGGTCACCGGGCCCGCCGCGCAGAGTGACGTGACCGCCCTCGCCCGCCGGATGCTGGCCGCGCTCGCCGAGCCCGTGACCATCGACGGCCGCGACCTGTCCGTACGGGCGAGCATAGGCATCGTCGAAGGACCGGCCGGCGAACTGGGCGCCGCGGAGGTGCTGCGCAGCGCCGACATCACCATGTACCGCGCCAAGGCCGCCGGCGGCAACCGCTACGAGCTCGCCGACGCCGACTCGGACGCCCGCGTCATCGCCCGGCACAGCCTCACCAACTGCCTGCCGGCGGCGCTCGACAACGGCGAGTTCTTCATCGAGTACCAGCCGCTGGTACGGCTCACCGACGGCACCGTACGCGGCGCGGAAGCGCTCGTCCGCTGGCTGCACCCGCTGCACGGGGTCCTCGGTCCGGACCAGTTCATCCCGCTCGCCGAGAGCACCGGCCTCATCGTGCCGCTCGGCCGCTGGGTGCTGGAGGAAGCCGCCCGACAGGCCCGTGCCTGGCGCAGCGAGGGCATGTGCCGGGGCCCGATGCGGGTCAACGTCAACCTCTCCCCGTCCCAGCTCCGCTACCCCTCCCTCGTCCCCGACACGGTCGCGGTCCTGAAGAACGCCGGCCTGGACCCCTCGGCCCTCTGCCTGGAGGTCACCGAGAACGCCCTCATCGGCGCCGACGAGGAAGAGCTGCGCCCCTTGCGCCAACTCGCCGACATGGGCGTCGACATCGCCCTCGACGACTTCGGCACGGGCTACTCCAACCTCTCCTACCTGCGCCGACTGCCCGTCAGCACCCTCAAGCTCGACCGCTCGTTCACCCGCGGCATGCAGTGCTCACCCGCGGACCCGGTCGATGTGAAGATCGTGGAGGGCATCGTCTCGCTCGCCCACACCCTCGATCTGTCGGTCACGGTCGAGGGCGTGGAAACCGGCATACAAGCCGACCATCTCCGGTTACTCGGTTGCGACACCGCGCAGGGCTGGTACTACGCCCGCCCCGGCCCGCCGGAACGCCTCCACACGCTCTCGCACGTGGACGCGACCACCTGAGGGCCCCGCTCCTCCAGCAACCGGGTCTCCTCATCGGTCAGCAACCGCGACCGGATCAGGAACCGCACCCCTTCGGGGGCCTCGAGCGAGAACCCGCTGCCGCGCCCGGGCACCACATCCACCGTGAGGTGGGTGTGGCGCCACCGCTCGAACTGGTCGGCCGACATCCAGAAGCCGACCGCCTCCGCTACCCCCTCGACGTCCAACTCCGCGAGCAGCACATCGGACGCACCCGTACGGAACTCTCCCCGCGGGTAACACATCGGCGAGCTGCCGTCACAACACCCCCCGGACTGATGGAACATCAGCGGCCCGTGCTCGGCACTCAGCCGCCGCAGCAACCGTGCCGCGCCCGGCGTGAGCGCGATCCGGGAGACACGTATCGAGCTCATCGCGCACCCCTCCTCCAGCCGGCCCGACCCCCCGCCGGGCACCCCGACAGCCTGCCCCGGACGCCGCGCTGATCGCCAGGGGCAGGAAGGTGGGGGTTACCTCTTGACTTGGGCGAAATGGGGAGGAAAATAGCAAATACACCAGAAAACCAGAGCGAGCCGCACTGTCGACGAAGACGTTCGTCGATGAGCGTGACCACTTGTTGGCTCTGGCCAGGCCCCCGGCAGGTCCTCCCGGTCCCGGAGCGTTCAGCGACGGCTGAAGCTCAGGGGATGGAGACGGACTGCCGGGGACTGCCTTTGCCCTGTGGACGTTACGCAGGGTGGCCATGCGGGGGCGTAGTGTGGTGGGGTGGAGTGTGATGGGCGGGGGTGCCTTCGCCACCAGCCGCCCCCATGGTCAGGTCCAGGTGATGATGACCGCTCCGTCTTTGCCGCTGGAGCCTGCGGTCCCGGCATCGCCTGACGGGCCGTAGCCGGCATCGGCGCCGTGGTGGCAGTCCCCTGCGGCGGTGCCGACGTTGGGTTCGTAGCAGCCGCCCGCGCCTCCCGCCCCACCGTGCCCGCCGCGTCCTCCTGCGCCGCCGTCGCCACCCGCGCCGTAGGTCGCCGTGGCACCCTTGCCCGGGGAGCCTCCGTTGCCCGAACCGCCACCTTCCCGGCCGCGGGACCGCCGGTTGCCGATTCCTTCCCCTCTTTCCCCTGCCTCGCCGGAGCGGCCTGCGGATCCGCTGCCGCCCTTGCCGCCTGTGACACCGGCTTTGGTTTCGAGGGCCTGGCATTGCGGGTGGTAATTGCCGTAACTCGTTCCGCCCCCTTGGCCGCCCGAGCCTCCCTGCCCTGTTGTCGTGGCACCCTTCCCACCGCCACCACGGCCGCCGTTCTTCTCGCCGCCGTAGCCGCCGCCTCCGCCGTGCCCGCCGCCACCGCCCGCGCCGGGTTTCCCGCCATGACCGCCGAGGGCCTGCCAAGCGCCTGCCGAGCTGGCGCCGCCGGCGGTTCCGTCGCCGGAGGCTTTCCGTCCGGCCACACCGTCGTGCCCGTTGCCACCGCCGCCGGGCATCAGGTGACTGCCGCTGCCGCCGCTGCCCCACTGCCCGCCTTCGGGGCTCGTGCCTGCGCCGTGCCCGCCGCCGCCTGTGCCCACGGTCACGGTGAATGGCGAGAAAGATGTCAAGCGGCACTTGAGGTAGCCGCCGGTGCCACCGCCGCCGCCACCCCCGCCACCGGCTCCGCCACCGCCGCCGCCCCCTCCGCCCCCGGCGTTCTGGGTGAACGAGCGGGAACCGCCGCCGCCCCCGCCGCCGCCCGCACCGGTGCCGCCGCCACCCCCGCCTCCACCGCCACCGCCGGCTCCCCAGAGCTCGATGATGACCTCATCGACGTTCGCCGGCACGGTGAACTTGTACTGACCGGGAGTGGTGAACACTTTCTTTCCCGAGGCGGCCTCTGCTGGTGTGGCGATCCCCAGCGGCAGCAGGGATGCGGTCAACGCCAGTACCGCGGAGGCGGCGTGGAGGCCACGGCGCCGTGAGCATGAGGGGCGATGGCGATGAGGACCGGACAGGGCGGAACCCAGCACGACCGGGAGGGAACGGCGCGACACGCTTCTCCTTGAGGAAGGGGGACGTCAGGCGGGCAACCGTAACCCTGCGTGCCGCACCGTGCTCACTCCGCAGTCGCCAGTCGCTTAATCGTGTGATCCCAGCGGCTTCAGGTGTACGCCCTGGGGGGCGGTCAGCCAAGAAATGATGATCCGTCGTTCGGGTTGTCGGCCATAACGCCGCCCGCGCGCGAACGGTTAACACCTCGTCGCAGTCTGGGTGGTCCAGGAGCGGCGAGCGGCTGGAGGCCCGTAGACATGAAGAAGTTCACCAAGACCGTCGTGATCGCCGTGAGCGCCGGAGTCCTCACGGGTGCCCTGGGGTTCCTCACGTCCGGTACCGCTGCGGCGGACACGATCCGCTGCTCCGATGCGAGGTCGGCGAACACGAACGGGAACCTCTCCAATGACGTCGCACAGCAGGGCAACAAGCTCATCGGTTCCGTCGTCGACGCGGCGACCTGCACCACCATGCAGACCAGCAACGGACTGAACGGCGCGGACAACGCCGCCTAGGCGGCCTCGCGGCCGGTACGAGGCGGCGGCTGCCGCGACTGGGCCTGTGCCCATTCCGCCGCAGTTCGTGCGCGCCGGGAGGAAGGCGCCTGACGGGCAAAAGCCCAGTTCAGGCGCCTTTTGCGCGTCTCTGGAAGAAGCCAGTGGCCGCCCAGGCGCCGGCCGCGGTGCTTCCCGGAGGATCGCGTGGGCGTTGGAGTCGACGGCGGCCAGGCGCGGGGCATCCCTCCGCGGCCAGGGTGCGGACTCGCTGGGGATCTCCACCGCGGCACCGCTCAGGTGTACAGACCCGCAGAAGCACGTGTCCGAGGGTGAAACCGTGTCACCCGAACGATGTCATCACCACGAAGCGGCCTGGACTCACGCATCCTGGTGGTGTAGGTCACCACAACGGCGGTGACGACCCGGGCACGTGTGCCGTACTCCTCGCAGTTTGCTCCGGCGGCCCGGCGGCTGGACCGGGAGATAAGGGGCGCGGCCCTGTGACCCATGGCGGCAGGAGCGTCCTGAGCGAAGCGTGAAGAGGAAGTGGCAAGGGTGGAAACCTGGACCGGATGGACGGCGCTGTCCGTCTACTTGGCCGGAGGGGTGGTCGACCTCTGCCTACGCAGCTGGCTGCATTACCGCGCGACCGGCGACAACGGCCACCGCTACACCCCGCCGGCGCTGGGCACTCTCCCGTGGTGGTCGCAGATACTCACGGGCGCAGGACTGGTGCTGGGGGCGTGGGCTCCGGTGCTCGCCGTGCTCGGGCTGGTGAGCCCGGCGGAAGAGCTGGACGTCGTGCCGGTGTTCGGCATGGGGCTGGCAGTCGCCGTCGTCGGGTTCGCCGGGGTGTTCGCCGCGCAGCAGGCGATGGGCCGCTCCTGGCGGATCGGTGTCGACACGGGCGAGCGCACGGCGCTGGTGACGAGCGGGGTGTTCGGACTGATGCGCAATCCCATCTACACCGCGCTGCTCACTGCCCTGACGGGCATGGTGGGCATGGTGCCCAGCTGGCTCCAACTACTGGCCCTGCTCTTCGTGTTCGCCGGTGTCGAGCTCCAAGTGCGGTATGTCGAGGAGCCCTACCTGGCACGGACGCACGGCACCGCCTATCTCGAGTACACCGCAGTGGTCGGGCGGTTCGTTCCCGGCGTGGGGCGGGCAGCCATCGCCGGGCCCGCCGGGGCGGACCAGGAACGGGACATGTGATGAGCGCGGACCTCACGGCGCGGAGGAGCTACTCCTTTTCCGCCACGGCGCCAAGTTCCCGGACGGCGTCCGGGAGCAGGCCAACCGCCTCATCGAGAGGGCGGGCGGAAGGCGCCCGAACGGGCATAAGCCCAGCTCAGGCGCCTTGTTCGCGCCTCTAGAAGAAGCCCAGCTTCTTCGGGGAGTACGAGACCAACAAGTTCTTCGTCTGCTGGTAGTGGTCCAGCATCAGCCGGTGGTTCTCCCGTCCGATGCCCGACTGCTTGTAGCCGCCAAATGCAGCATGGGCCGGGTACGCGTGGTAGCAGTTGGTCCAGACGCGGCCGGCCTGGATGGCTCGGCCTGCTCGGTAGGCCGTGGTGCCGTTGCGGGTCCAGACACCGGCGCCCAGGCCGTAGAGGGTGTCGTTGGCCGTGTGGATCGCGTCGTCGAAGTCGGTGAAGGGTGCCACCGCCACCACCGGGCCGAAGATCTCCTCCTGGAAGACCCGCATGCGGTTGTCGCCCTCGAAGATGGTGGGCTGGACGTAGTAGCCGCCCGCGAGTTCGCCGCCGAGGTCGGCGCGGGCGCCGCCGGTGCGGACCCGGGCGCCTTCCTGCCTGCCGATGTCGAGGTAGGAGAGGATCTTCTCCAGCTGGTCGTTGGAGGCCTGGGCGCCGATCATCGTGTCGGTGTCCAGGGGGTGGCCCGGGAGGATCGCTTCGGTGCGGGCCGTGGCCGCTTCCAGGAAGGCGGCGTAGTGGCCTCGCTGGATCAGGGCGCGGGAGGGGCAGGTGCAGACCTCGCCCTGGTTGAGGGCGAACATCGTGAAGCCTTCGAGGGCCTTGTCGAGGAAGTCGTCGTCGGCGGCCGAGACGTCGTCGAAGAAGATGTTCGGGCTCTTGCCGCCCAGTTCGAGGGTGACCGGGATGATGTTCTCCGACGCGTACTGCATGATCAGGCGGCCCGTCGTCGTCTCGCCGGTGAAGGAGATCTTCGCGACGCGGGGGCTGGAGGCGAGCGGTTTGCCGGCCTCGACGCCGAAGCCGTTGACGATGTTCACCACGCCCGGCGGCAGCAGGTCGGCCACCAGGTCCAGCCAGACGTGGATCGACGCCGGGGTCTGCTCCGCGGGCTTCAGGACGACGGCGTTGCCCGTGGCCAGGGCCGGGGCGAGCTTCCACGCGGCCATCAGAATGGGGAAGTTCCAGGGGATGATCTGGGCGACGACGCCGAGCGGCTCGTGGAAGTGGTAGGCGACCGTGTCCTCGTCGATCTGGGAGAGGCCGCCCTCCTGGGCGCGGATCGCGCCCGCGAAGTAGCGGAAGTGGTCGATGGCGAGCGGGATGTCGGCGGCGAGGGTCTCGCGGACCGGTTTGCCGTTCTCCCAGGACTCCGCGACGGCGAGGAGTTCGAGGTTGTTCTCCATGCGGTCGGCTATGCGGTTCAGCAGGAGGGCGCGTTCGGCGGGGGAGGTGCGGCCCCAGGCGGGGGCGGCCGCGTGGGCCGCGTCCAGGGCCCGTTCGACGTCCTCGGCCGTGCCGCGCGCGATCTCGGTGAACGGCTGTCCGTTCACCGGGGTCGGGTTCTCGAAGTACCGGCCCTGCTTCGGCGGCACGTACTCGCCGCCGATCCAGTGGTCGTACCGGGGACGGTAGGAGACGATCGCCTCGGGGGTTCCGGGGTTGGCGTAGCGGGTCATGGGGCGGCCTTCCGGTTCGCTGCCGCCCGCTCCCGACGCGGACGGCGACCGGCAGGAAGCTAGTGCCGGGGAGGTTGCCCGAACGTTGCCCCCGCGCCGGGGGCGTACGCCTCGCGCAGGCGGCGGGCCCGCGTGGCCACCGCCCCCCGCTGCGGCGCGCTCTCCGGCAGCGCGGCCAACAGCCGCTCCCACACCTCCAGGTCCTCCTCGCCCCACGGGCTGTCGGCCCACATCCGGAGCGCGGCCGCGTCCCCGCCGCCCAGGACCGCGCGCCGCAGCCGGTCCTCCAGCAGTCGTCGCATCCGGCGGACCCCCGGCGCCTCCGACGCCGGCAGCAGGGGGCCGACGTACGCGCGCACCGCCGCCCGGAGGTCACCCGACGTCAGCTCGCGCTCCACCCGCGCGGTATCCGTCTCCACCGGCCCGTACAGGCGGTACGGGCGGGAAGCGAGCAGCGGGCCCACCAGCCGCCGCAGCCGCGACAGCTCCGCCCGCAGGGTCACCGGCGGCACCGGGCGCTCGCCGTACAGCGCGCACGACAGCTGGTCGCCCGTCAGCCCGTCGGGGTGGCCGGCCAGCAGGACCAGGATCTCGCTGTGCCGGCGGCCCAGCCGTAATCGGCGCCCGTCCGCCACCAGCAGGGCCTCGTCCCGGCCCAGTGCCGACAGGGCGAGCCCGGGCGCGGGGGCCGGCGTCGTCAGCTGCGCCTCGGCGGCCCGCGCCGTCGCCTGGACCAGCGCCAGGCTGTGCGGGGCCGCCAGATGGTCGCCGCCGGTGATGTCGATCGCCCCGAGCAGCCGGCCGGTGCGCGGGTCGTGCACGGGCGCGGCGGCGCAGGTCCACGGCTGGACGAGCCGGTTGTAGTGCTCGGTGGCGAAGATCTGCACCGCGTGGTCCAGGGCGAGGGCCGTGCCCGGCGCGTTCGTCCCCGCGTGCCGCTCGTCCCAGCGGGCGCCGGGGACGAAGTTCATGGCCTCGGCCCGGTCCCGGACGCCCCGGTGCCCCTCCACCCACAGCATCCGGCCCGACGCGTCGCAGACCGCGAGCAGATGCCGCCCGTCGTCGGCGATCGAGCCGAGCAGCTCGCGGACGAGCGGCATCGCGCGCGCCAGCGGATGCGCCCCGCGGTAGTCCGCCAGCTCGGCGTCACCCATCTCGACCGGGGTGACGAACTCCGGTCCGGGCAGCGCCGCGGCGGAGCGCCGCCAGGAGTCGGCGACCACCCGGCGGACCCGGTCGTTCAGCGCGCCCCCAGCCGTGAAGTCCTCGTGGGCGCTCCTGACCAGGGCACACCGCTCGGCGGGATCCGCACCCGACGCCAACGCCAGCCATGGGTTGACCACGTGGACCCTCCTGCCCCGGCCGCCCACCCGGAGGTCGGCGCCGACCATACCGCCGCAAGCCGCCTTCCCCGGTTTCCCGGCGGCCCGGAACGGCGAGAACAAGCCCAGGAGGTGTTTCGCACCTCACCCCCCGAAGGACCCCCGGACCCCACGTTCCAGATCTCCGGGCCTCGGAACCCCCACCGGAAGCGGGAGCACGCCCATGCGCAAATTAATCGCCGACATCGCCGAACGCACCCTCGCCGCCTACGTGACCACCTTCCTCGGCCTCCTCCTGGCCGACGGATTCGACCTCACGGACATATCGGCCCTCAAGGCCGCCGCCATCGCCTCGATACCCGCCGCCCTCTCCGTGATCAAGGGGGCCATCGGGGGCCGTTTCGGCGACAGGTCCAGCGCCGCCTGGCTGCCGGCCGGCGACGGCGCACCCGGCAGACGCTGATACCCGGCCGCCGCGGACGCCTGGCAGACACTGACGCCCGGCCTACCGCGACAGACCGCTGACGCCGGAGGGCGAGCGGAACGCGGCCGTTCACACGGGGTGTGCGTGACGCACCCACGCCCACCCCGCACACACGCTCCCGCGCCCGGCCCGCACACGGTTGACTCATTGCTGCGAGTCCCAATGGAGCGACGGGACGGGGCTGCCGGCCACCCCCCGAGCCGGCGGCCCACCGCCCCGTACCGCCGGGCGGACGGTACGGGGCGGAGCCATGCGCCCGAGCGGGCGGCTCTCCGGGGCGTCATGACGCCCCCCGCCGTCGCGCCGCGCGCGACGGGTGCAACGATGTGCACGTCATGAGTGCAGGGCAGTCCGGTCAGGTACCGCGGACGCTGCGAGCCGCCGTGTTCGCAGCGGTCTGTGTGCTGCTCGCTGCCCTGGGGCACGCGGTCATGTCCGGGACGCACGTCCCCTGGTGGGCCGTGGCCGTCGCGCTGTGCGGTACGGGCAGCGGGGCCTGGTTCCTGGCGGGGCGCGAGCGGGGCCCGGTGCTGATCACCCTCGCCACCGTGGGCGCGCAGACGGGCCTGCACTCGTTCTTCACGCTCGCCCAGAACGTCGCGCGAAACGTCGCCCTCGAGGCGGCCGCCCGCGCGGCCGGCGACGGCACGACCACCATGACCGGCATGCCGGGGTCCGGCACGTCGATGTCCATGGGCGGTCATACGATGCCCATGCCCGCCGGCCACTCCGGCCACTCCATGGGGGCCATGGACCAGATGGCCATGCACGCCGGCCACGGCGCCCTCGGCATGTGGTCCGCGCACGTCCTCGTCGCCCTCATCTGCGGCATCTGGCTGTCCGGCGGTGAGCAGGCCGCCTTCCGGCTCGGCCGCACCCTCGGCGCCCGGCTCTTCGCGCCGCTCCTCGTCCTCTTCGGTGACGTACCGCCGTGCTCCCGGCCGCCGCGCATCCGCGCCGACCGTACGCGCGCGGCGCAGCGCCTGCGGCAGCTGCTGTACGCCCATGTCCTGGCCACACGTGGTCCACCGGCCGGTGTCGCCGTCAGCTGACGGCGACACCCAGGGCCGAACCACGTCACCGGGCCCCCGCCGCGTAGCCGTCGGGCGCCCGGATTCCCAGGAAGGACCCAGGGCGATGACCCCTGCCCGCACACGGGACGTGCCACGACGGCACATCCCCCCTTCGTTCTCCTCGGCGCACGCCGTTTCCTCGGCCGAGATCGACTCAGCCGAGGTCGAAAGCCGCCGTCAGCAGCTTGAGCCGGCGCGCCTGCTCCTCCCAGCGGCAGCACTCGGCACACCCCCGCAGATGCGAGTCGAGTGTGGCGTCGCAGATGCCCGCAGGCAGCTCCTCGCCGTCCACCCGGGCGGATACAGCGGTACGAAACTCAACGCAATGCACCCCGCCATCGTCCCCGGCGGCGTCGGCGCCCGGCGCACCACCCCCCGTGCGGGGGGCCGCTGTGCGTGACGACGAGACGGTGACCGCGTGGGCGCTGGCCGCGCGTGGCGGTGACGCCGACGCCGTGGAGCGCTTCATCCGCGCCACCCAGAGCGATGTCCGGCGGTACGTCGCCCGGCTGAGCAATGATCCGCAGGGCGCGGACGACCTCGTACAGGAGACGTATCTGCGGGCCCTGCGCGGGCTGCCGCGCTTCGAGGGCCGGTCCTCGGCCCGCACCTGGCTGCTGTCCATCGCCCGCCGCACGGTCGTGGACCGGCTCCGCTTCAACGCGGCCCGCCCCCGGCTGTCGGACACCGACGACTGGCAGAGCGCCGCCGAGCGCACCCAGTCCGCGGAGCTGCCCGGCTTCGACGAGGGGGTGGCGCTCTCGCAGCTCCTCGACCGGCTGCCGTACGAGCGCCGCGAGGCGTTCGTGCTGACCCAGCTGCTGGGGCTGCCGTACGCCGAGGCCGCGGCCGTGGCCGGCTGCCCGGTCGGTACGGTGCGCTCCCGTGTGGCGCGGGCGCGCGAGGCACTGATCGGCCAGTTGGAGACGGCCGAGCGGGACGCGGCGCGCATACCGGTGGCGCGCGTCCCGGCACTGGCCGGGTAGCGGCACCCGGCGCCCGCTGCGCCGCACCACCGACACCGCGCGGGCCGCGGATCGCGGGGGCAACGCCCCGGCGACCCGCGGCCCGCGCGGTCCGTCCGGCTCAGCTTCCCGTCCCCGGGCGGACGACCACGGCCTCCGCCCGTACGGTGCCGCTCTCGCGGAACCGCAGGACGAACGGGACGCGGTCACCGACGCGCAAGCCCCGCGGCGGGGCGCTCACCATGACGTCCAGATCGTGCGGGGACATCTCCAGCGTGCCCCGCGCGGGAACGGTCGCGGAGTCGACCATTCCCATCGAGCCCGCGCCGTTCTTGACCACGGTCCGGCTCAGCATCGCGCGACCGCCCGCCGTCGGCGCCTCGACGCCGATCAGCTCGTCGTCCTTGTCACCGGTGTTGCGCACGCGGAAGAACGCGGCGCTGTCGTCCGTGCCGAAGGGGAGCAGCATGCGCCCCTCCTCGACGGTCACGCCCGCGGGCCGGCCCGCCTCGCCGGACGCGGTCCACGCGACCAGCCCTCCGAGGGTCACCGCGCAGGCGACCATGGGGACGAGCGCGGAGAACGCGGTCTCGACGAGCCGGGGGAGGAGGGGGGAGGGGGCCTTCATCGCGTGTCACCTCGTGAGCTCGTAGCGGTGGCGGAACCGTCCGTACGGTCCGGGCCGCCGGACGGGGACGGCAGCTCCGCGCCCGTGCGGCGGGCCTCGTCCGCGGTGGTGGCGCCGGGGCGTCCCGCCCCGCCCGGCCCGACGCGTCGCTGCGCCGGCGCACCCGCCCGGCCACCCGGCCGTCCGGGCCCCCGCCCCGCCGAAGGCCGCCCCGCCGACGACCGTCCGGGCGACGGCTGCCAGCCGCGCAGCCGCAGGCTGTTGCCCACGACCAGGAGCGAGCTGACGGACATCGCCGCCGCCGCGACCATGGGGCTCAGCAGTCCGACGACCGCGAGGGGCACGGTGACGAGGTTGTAGCCGAAGGCCCAGACGAGATTGGCCCGCACGGTCACCGAGGTGCGCCGGGCCAGCCGGACCGCGTCCGCCAGTGCGCCCATGTCCTCGCGCACCAGCGTCACATCGGCCGCGCCGATGGCCGCGTCCGTGCCGCTGCCCATCGCGATGCCCAGGTCCGCGCCGGCCAGCGCGGCGGTGTCGTTGACACCGTCACCGATGACCGCGACACGGTGGCCCCGGGCGCGCAGCGTCCGGACGAGCTCGGCCTTGTCCTCCGGGGTGGCCCGGGCGTGGACCTCGGTGATGCCGAGCTCGCCCGCGACGGCGTGCGCGGCGGCCGCGCTGTCACCCGTGGCCAGCACGGGCCGCAGCCCCAGCCGCTTGAGGTGGTCGACCGCGCGATAGCTGCCGGGCCGCACGGTGTCGCCGAGGGCGATCACCGCTTCGGGTGTGCCGTCCACCCGCACCAGCACCACGGTCCGGCCGTCCTTCTCCGCGGCGCGCACGGCCGCGCCGAGAGCCTCCGGCAAGCCGGCGTCCGACGGCCCGGCGGGCTGCTTCGCCGCCCCCCGCTTCCCCGGCTTCGCCGTACCTTCTCCCGGCTTCGCCGAGTCCGGCCGGGCCACCTCCACCAGGTGCCCCTCGACGCGGCCCGCCACGCCCACCCCGGCCGTGGCGCCGAAGTCCGTCACCGGCGGCAGCGGCGCGGCCGGCTCACCGGCCGGAGTCCGCAGCGCGTACGCGTGGATCGCGCGGCCCACCGGATGCTCCGAGCCGCTCTCGGCCGCCGCCGCGAGCCGGAGAGCCGCTCCGGCGCCGATGCCGTCGGGGCGGTCCGTCACCTCGGTCACCGTCATCGAACCGGTCGTGAGCGTGCCCGTCTTGTCCAGCACGACGGTGTCCACACGGCGCAGCCCCTCCAGCGCCTGCGGTCCGCTGACGAGAATGCCGAGGCCCGCGCCGCGTCCCGTGGCGGCGAGCAGGGCGGTCGGGGTCGCGAGCCCCAGCGCGCAGGGGCAGGCCACCACGAGCACGGCCACCGCGGACGTGATAGCCGCCTGCGGGTCCGCGCCCGCGCCGAGCCAGAAACCGAGGACGGTGACGGCGACGGCCAGGACCGCCGGGACGAACACGCCCGCGACCGCGTCGGCGAGCCGCTGCACCCGCGCCTTGCCCGCCTGGGCGTCCTCCACCAGCCGGGCGATCCGGGCGAGTTGGGTGTCCGCACCGACGGCCGTGGCCCGCACCTCCAGCAGACCGCCGGAGTTGACGGCACCGCCCACCACGGCGGCGCCGGGCCCCGCCTCGACCGGCGCACTCTCACCCGTGACCAGCGACAGGTCGAGCGCGGAGCTGCCCGTCACGACCACGCCGTCGGTCGCGACGCGCTCACCGGGCCGGACGACGAAGCGGTCACCGACCCGCAGCTCCGTGATCGGCACCCGCCGCTCGGCCCCGTCGGCCCCCCGGACGACGACGTCCTTCGCCGCGAGCGACGCGAGCGCCCGCAGCGCGGACCCCGTACCGCGCCGCGCCCGCGCCTCCAGCGTGCGGCCGGCCAGAACGAACAGCGGTACGGCGACCACCGCCTCCAGATACACGTCCGCCGTGCCGTTCATCCCCGCGCCCGAGGGCAGCAGGGTGAACGGCATCCGCATCCCCGGCTCCCCGGCACCGCCGAGGAACAGGGCGTACGTCGACCAGGAGTACGAGGCGAGCACCCCGAGGGAGACCAGCGTGTCCATCGTGGCGGCGGCGTGCCGCAACCCGCGCAGCGCCTTGTCGTGGAACGGCCACGCGCCCCACACCGCGACCGGGGTGGCCAGGGCGAAGCACAGCCACTGCCAGTTGCGGAACTGCAGCGCCGGCGCCATGGACAGCACCAGCACCGGCACGGACAGCAACGCCGTGATCAGCAGCCGGGTCCGGGCGGATGCTTCCGCACGGTCCGACGCCCGATCCGCGGCATCCGCCTCGGGATCCGATCCCGCCGGGGCGTCCTCCCGCGCGGCGGGCGGCTGCGGCAGCCGGGCGGTGAAGCCCAGCCCTTCGACCACGGCCACGAGTTCCGCGGGGGTCACCGCCGCCGGGTGGCTGACCCGCGCCTTGCCCGTGGCGAGGTTGACGCTCGCGCTCACCCCCTCCAGGCGGCCGAGCTTCTTCTCCACCCGCCCCACGCACGCCGCGCAGGTCATCCCGCCGACGATCAGCTCGGTGGTCCGGCAGGCGTCCGGCGCCGGAGCGGGCGGCTGCGTGGCACTCCCGGCCTCCCGGGCCGCCCCGCTCATCGGGTCACCCGCAGGGCCGGAGCGCCCATGTCGTGCATGCCGCCCATGCCGCCGGAGTGGCCCGAACCGCCGCCCGAACCACCGGAACCGCCGGCGCCGCCCGGGCCGTCGTCGGTGCGGTGCATGCCGGGGGCCACGGGCCCGGCCGCCGCCCCGGTCGCGTACGCGACACCGAAGAGGGCGGCCAGCAGCAGGACGAAGCCGATCAGGGTTCCGTACGGACTGAGGAGGTGACGTGCTGTCATCGCGGCATCGTGACACGTCGCGCACCGCGTTCGGCCCCGCGCGGGCCGCCCCCGGCGCGTGAGGATTATCCCTTTCGCACCCGGGAACCAGCGGCCCCCGGCAACCGACTACCCAAGGATCGCGGCGCCTTGTCCCGCCCGCCCCGACACCCGTTCCCGCACCGGTGCGAAGACGCGGGAACTCACCCCCTCCGCCGTACGACTTCTCAGGGGTCCACGACTTCGCGAGGAGACTCCCCGTGCCGCTGCCCGACCCGTTCCCCCTCTACGGACCCGCGTACAAGCGTGACCCCTACCCGCTCTACGAGCGGATGCGGGCCGCCGGGCCCATCCACCGGGTGCTCTTCCCGAGCGGGGTCACCGCCTGGCTCGTCACCGGGCACGCCGCCGCGCAGCGGACCCTCGCCGACCCGCGGCTCGGCAAGAACCACGCCCTCGGCAACGATCGCTGGCGCGAACACGCCTCGATCATGCCCGAGCCGCAGCACTCCGAACTCCAGGTCCATCTGCTGCACCAGGACCCGCCGAAGCACACCGCCATGCGCCGCTACGTGACCGACGCCTTCGCGCCGCGCCGCGTCGAGGAACTGCGCCCCCGCTTCCAGGAGATGGCGGACGCGCTCGTCGACGCGATGACCGCGGACACCGGCAGCGATACCGACACCGTCGACCTCGTCCGCTGCTTCGCCGCCCGGTTCCCCTTCCAGGTCCTCGCCGAGGTCATCGGCCTGCCCCCGAACCTCGCCGCCCGTTTCCGGCGCGAATGGGGCAAGGTCGTGGCCCCCGTCGGACCGCAGGACCCCGGCCGCCCCGCCTACGAGGCGCTGCTGCGCGGCCTGCAGGGCTACATCGCCGAGGTCGTCGCGGAGAAGCGCGCCGAGCCCGGGGACGACCTCCTCAGCCGCCTGGTCACCGCCCGCGACGAGGGCGAGCTGACGCGGGAAGAGCTGGACTCCATGGTCTTCCAGCTGCTCGTCGCCGGACAGGAGCCGGTCACCAACCAGATCACCACCGCCCTGGTGGCCCTGATGCGCCAGCCCCGACGAGAAGCCGTGCTGGAGCGGCTGCGCGCCGAGCCGGAGCTGATGCCGAACGCGGTCGAGGAGCTGCTGCGCCTCGACAGCGCCTTCGAGCTGACCACCTGGCGGTTCCTGGCCGAGGACGCCGATCTGCACGGCACCCGGGTCCCGGCCGGCGACTCCGTGATCGTCTCCCTCTGCGCCGCCAACCGCGACCCCGAGCGGTTCCCCGACCCCGACACCCTCGACCTCGACCGCGCCCAGGGCCCGCACCTGGCCTTCGGCCACGGCATCCACTTCTGCCCCGGCGCGGCCCTCGCCCGCATCGAACTCCAGGTCGCCCTCGCCACCCTGATACACCGGCTGCCGGGCCTGCGCCTCGCCGTCCCCGACGAGGACCTCCCCTGGATCCCCGCCGTCCTCGGCCGGGGCGTCAGCGAACTGCCCGTCGCCTTCGACCGGGCCGTGTGCCCCCGCCCCCGGGGATGACGCGCCACATGCCGAACAGCACCCTCACCCGCACCCCGGTCGAGACCCGCATCCTGGATCTCCTCCTGCCGTACCACCGCACGACGGAGCCGGGCCCCCCGGACCCGGCCGCCCACCCCGAACAGCTCGACCAGATACGCCACTTCACCGAGGCGGGTGAGCCGGTCCTCTTCACCCTCCCCGGCTTCCCGTGCAAGTCCCCGAACCCCGCCAAGGTCCTCGGCCACCTCCCCGACGAGGGCGAACGGCTCTCGCTCGGCTTCCTGGACCGGCTGTGCGCCCGGATCGGCGAGATGTACGAGCCGGGCGCCCGCATGCTCATCTGCTCCGACGGCCATATCTTCGGCGACCTCATCAACGTCCCCGACGCGCACATCGACGCCTACGGGGACGAGCTGCGCGCCCTCATCCGCCGGGAGCGGCTGAGCCACCTCGACACCTTCGACCTGCGCCATGTGCACGGGGAGCTGGACTACGACACCAAGCGCGCCCTCGTCACCGACGCCTACGCGCCCGACCTGGAGACGCTGCGCGCCCAGGCCCGTACCGACGAGGAGACCGCCCGCCTCTACCGCGGCATCACCCGCTTCCTCGTCGAGGACACCGCGGGCTTCACCGGTACCCGTTCCGCGCTGCAACGCGAATGCCGGGCCCGCGCGTACGGCGTCATCGCCCGCAGCCGCGCCTGGGGCGACCTCATCGCGGACTGCCACCCGCGGTCCGTACGGCTGTCCATCCACCCGCAGCGGCCGGGCGCCGCGAAGTTCGGGATCCGGCTGCTCGACGCCGCCGACGCGTGGGCCACGCCGTGGCACACCACGGTGCTGCGGGAGGCGGGGGGCCGTGCGCGGCTGGTGCACCGTGCGGATGCGGAGCGGATCGGACGGCTGGTCCTGCGGGACGGGCGGCCGAGCCACTACGAAGTGCCGCGCTGACGCGCGGTGTCCTCAATCGCCGGACGGGCTTGGCGGCTGGGCTCAGCCACATCAAGCCCGTCCGGCGATTGAGGACGCGCCCGCAGGGCGCCCGCCGCAGGCAGCAAGACGGCTCGCCGTCGTCAGGTGTTCACACGCCGGCCGGCGCCCGGTGGTCGAAGGCGATCAGCGGGTCGCCGGTCAGCGGGTGTTCCACCACGGCCGCCCGGACGCCGAACACCTCCGCCAGCAGCTCCGGTGTCAGCACCTCGCGCGGCGTGCCCGAGGCCACCACCGACCCGTCGTGCAGGACGTGCAGCCGGTCGCACACCGACGCCGCCGCGTTGAGGTCGTGCAGCGCCAGCAGCGTCGTACGGCGCTGGGCGCGCAGCAGGGTCAGCAGCTCCACCTGGTGACGTACGTCCAGATGGTTCGTCGGCTCGTCCAGCACCAGCACCTTCGGGTCCTGCGCGAGCGCCCGCGCCAGCAGCACCCGCTGGCGCTCGCCGCCGGACAGTGCGGAGAACCGCCGCCGCCCGGCCCCGGCCATGCCGACCTGCGCCAGCGCCGCCGACACCCGCTCGGTGTCGGTGCGGTCCTCGCCCGCGAACGCCCGTTTGTAGGGCGTGCGTCCCATCGCGACGATCTCCCGGACCGACAGCTCGAAGTCGCTGCCCCGCTCCTGCGGCAGCGCCGCCACGTGCCGGGCCGACTGCACGGCCGTCAGCGACCGGATGTCGGTCCCGCCCAGCAGCACCCGCCCGGCGTGCGGCCGCAGATGCCGGTAGACGGTGCGCAGGACGGTCGACTTGCCGCTGCCGTTCGGCCCGACGAGCCCCGCGATCTCCCCGTCCTCGGCGATGAGCCCCACCCCGCGGACCACGGTCCGCCCGGACAGGGCCACGTCCAGATCCTCGATGGCGATCCTCATGGTTCGCGCCGTCCCCTCATGTTCCCCTCATGCCTTCTCGAGGCGCTGGTCCAGCAGATACAGCAGGGTGGGCGCCCCGATCAGCGCGGTCACCACACCCACCGGCAGCTCCTGGTCGGGCAGGGCGGTCCGGGCCACCAGGTCGACGACGACCAGGAGGACGGCACCGAACAGCGCGGCCACCGGCAGCAGCCGGCGGTGGTCGCCGCCCACCACCATCCGGCACGCGTGCGGCACCATCAGACCGACGAAGCCGATCGCCCCGGACACCGACACCAGCACGCCCGTGAGCACGCTCGTGACCACGAACAGCTCTCGCCGCAGCCGGGCCACCTCCACGCCCAGGCTGGCGGCGGTCTCGTCGCCCATCAGCAGCGCGTTGAGCGCCCGGGCCCGTGCCAGCAGCGCCGCCAGCGCGAGCAGTACCGCCGCCGCGGGCAGCGCGAGCCCGCTCCACTGCGCGCCGCCCAGGGAGCCCATCAGCCAGAACAGCACGCCGTGCGTCTGCTGGTCGTCCCCGGCCTGGAGCACCAGATAGTGGGTGAAGCCGGACAGGAACTGCCCGATCCCCACCCCGGCCAGCACCAGCCGCAGCGGCGAGAACCCGCCCCCGCGCCGGGCCATCGCCCACACCAGGGCGAACGACGCGAGCGCCCCGGCGAACGCCGCCGAGGACAGCCCCAGCCCGAGCAGCCCGCCCGCACCGGCCCCCAGCACGATCGCCGCGACCGCGCCCAGCGAGGCGCCGCTGGAGATGCCCAGCAGATACGGGTCCGCGAGCGGATTGCGGACGAGGGCCTGGACGGCCGTGCCGACCAGGCCGAGGCCCGCGCCCACCACCGCGGCCAGCAGGGCGCGCGGCACCCGCAGCTGCCACACGATCAGATCCTGGGTGCCCGGCACCGGGTCACCGCCGCTCACCCCACGGGCCACCGCGGACCACACCTCGCCGAGCGGCACCTGGGAGGAGCCCAGGCACACGGACGCGGTCAGGGCGACCAGCAGGGCGGGGGCCAGCACGGCGCAGGCCCACCGGGCCGCCGCCGCGCCGTGCTCCCGCTCCCGTACGGGCTCCGCCGTTTCCTCCCCGACCGCGGCGGTCGCCGTCATCTACTTCACCCGGTCCGGGTGGACGGTGTGTGCGATCTCCCGCACGGTGTCCGCGCTGCGCACCCCGCCGATCGTGGTCCGCTCGGAGCCGATGCGCAGGAAGTGCCCCTCCTTCACGGCCTTCAGGTCCTTGGTCGCCGGGAAGGTGCGCAGGAAGTCCGCGGCCTCGTCGAAGGCCTTGCGGTTGGCCTCCTCGCTGCCGCGGTTGCGGACGCCGAGCTGGATCCAGTCGGGGTTCTTGGCGACGACGCTCTCCCAGTCCACGGGCTTGAAGTCACCGGCGCAGTCACCGAAGACGTTCCGGGCTCCGGCCTGGGTGATCACCGCGTTGGCGACCTGCCGGTTGCACACCGCCATCGGCTGCTTGGTGCCGGCGTCGTAGTCGAAGAAGAAGTACGACGGCCGCTTCGCTTCGGGCACGTCCTTCAGCGCGTCGCGCACCGCGTCCGTCTTCTTCCGCATGCCGGCGACCAGCTCGGCGGCGCGGGCCGAGGTGCCGGTCACCCGGCCCAGCTCCTCGATGTCGGCCTCGACCCCCGACAGGTCCGTCCGTGCGGCCTTGCTCATCGACGCGCACGCCGTCGACTTCAGATAGACGTGGCTGATGCCGGCGCCCTTGAACTCCTCGGCGGTCGGGGCCATGCCCATCCCGCCCATGTTCTTCATCGAGGAGAAGGAGTCGACGTACAGATCGGCGCCCGAGCCCAGCAGCTTCTCCTTGGGGATCACCTTCTTGCCCAGCACCGGTACCTTCGCCGCCCGGTCGGCGAACTGCTGCGGCACCGTGCCCTTGCCCGGCGGGAAGCCCGTCCCGGCCACCTTGTCGCCCGCGCCGAGCCACATCAGGAGCTCCAGGGCGGCGGCGTTGCTGGTGACGATCCGCTTCGGCGCCGCGTCGAAGGTCGTCTTCGCCCCGGAGCAGTCGGAGACGCTCACGGGGAAGCCGGTCTTGGCGTTCGCCGCGGCACCCGCGTCGTCGGACTTCTTCGACTCACCGCCGCCGCAAGCCGTCGCCGACAGGGCCACCGCGGCCAGCACACCGCACCACGCACGAGGGCGCATCAGAAAACTCCAGGAACTCGACGTACAGACGTACACGCGAACGCTCGCGCGGGGCCACGCGGTGCGGGCCCGGTTCAGGTAGTCGGCCCGCGGGACCGCCCGGTTCCCGCGTGTCGCGAAGAAGCCCGTCGCACGCCGCGCGCCCGTCATACGCTGCGCGGGAAACCACCGCGGACCGCGGCGCGCGACGCGGTCCCGTCAGCCGCCGCAGCAGCCGACCCAAGGAGACCGGGATGACGGACCAATTCGCCGAGATGCCCACCGACTGGCACCGCGCCCTCGCCATCGTCGCCCACCCCGACGACCTCGAATACGGGGCCTCCGCCGCCGTCGCCACCTGGATCGACGGCGGCCGCTCCTGCGCCTATCTGCTGGCCAGCGTCGGTGAGGCGGGCATCGACACCATGCCACCCGCCGAGGCCGGACCGCTGCGCGAGCGCGAGCAGTGGGCCAGCGCCGCGGCCGTCGGCGTGACGACCGTGGAGTTCCTCGGCCACCGCGACGGCGTCATCGAGTACGGGACGGGGCTGCGCCGCGACTTCGCCGCCGCCATCCGCCGGCACCGCCCCGAACTCGTCCTCACCCTGAACCACCACGACACCTGGGCCGGCGGCGCCTTCTGGAACACCCCCGACCACCGGGCCGTCGGCCGGGCCGTCCTCGACGCGGTCGCCGACGCCGGCAACCGCTGGATCTTCCCCGAGCTCGTCGAGGACGGGCTGCTGCCCTGGGACGGTGTGCGCTATGTCGCGGTCGCCGGCTCCCCGCACGCCACCCACGCCGTCGACGCGAGCGACGGCCTGGACCGGGCCGTGAAGTCGCTGCTCGCCCACCGCACGTACATCGAGGCGCTGACCAAGGAGGACCCGGAGTCGTACTGCCGTACTTTCCTGGAGGGCAACATGGCGGCCGTCGCCGAGAGGTTCGGGGGACGGCCGGGCGTGTCGTTCGAGCTGTTCAGGCGGTGAGCCCCGGGCCGGCCGCTCAGAGCTTGCGGTACGTGCGGGCGTCGTCCGTCGCCGCGAGGACCGCGGCCATGTCGCCACCCGCCGACGCCGTCACCAGGGCGGTCACCGCGCCCTCGACGAAGGGCGCGTCCGCGATCCGCACCTCGGTCCCGGCGGGGAAGCCGTCCTCCCGGTCGTTGAGGAGTGCCTTGACGGTGAGGACCGCGCTGCCCATGTCGCACAGCACCACCACCCCGCTGCCCCGGTCGACGTCCTTCACCGCCCGGCGGACCAGCTCCGCGCTGGTGCCCACGCCCCCGTCGGGCAGCCCGCCGGCGGCCGCGACCGGGGCCGGGTCGCCCGTACCCACCAGGGCCTCGGCGAGCGCCGCCGTGGCGGCGGCCACCTCGCGGCTGTGAGAGACCAGCACCACGCCGACACGGCCCGCCGGTTGCGGCTCGGTCTCCGGAGCGGCGGCAGCCTCTTCGGTCTCCCCTTCCAAGGCGGCCTCGCACAACGCCGGGTCCGTCGCCTCGTACAGCGCGGTGACCAGCATCGCGGAGGACGTGGCGCCCGGGTCCTGATGCCCGACACTGCGCTCGCCCAGATAGCTGGCGCGCCCCCGCCGGGCCCGCATCGGCACGGTCGCCGCCGCCCCGTCCCGGGCGGCCCGTGCCGCCGCGTCCAGCGCGGCCACCACGTCGCCACCGCCCGCCAGGGCCTCGGTGTAGGCGTCGGCGGCCGGTTGCAGGGCATCGACCATGGTCTTGTCGCCGGGGGCGGAGTCGCCGAGCCGTCGTACGCTCGCGACGGCCGCGGCCAGCGCCCGCCCCAGCGTCTCGGGCGCGACCACGGCGTCCTCCCCGAGCAGCTTGCCCATGCGCCGCAGCACCGTGCCGAACAACGGCCCCGAGGCGCCGCCGACGGTGTTGGTCAGATGGACGCCCACCGCGGTGAGCAGCGCTCCGGGCGTGGCGGCCGGCCCGTCGGCCGTGACCTCGGCGGCCGAGGTGAAGCCGCGCTTGAGGTTGGCGCCGTGGTCGGCGTCACCGATGGCGGCGTCGAGGTCGGTCAGATACGCGGCCCGCGCCACGACGACCCGTGTGGTGCGGTCCAGGAAGCGGCGGAAGAAGTCCGTGTCGAGCGTGACGGTCATGGGCGGGCGGCTCCTCGTCGCTGTACCCGGCGGCGCGCTTGGTGGCACGCTTGGTGGCACGCGCCCACCGGTAGGGTCTCGGCTTGGCTCAGCCTAGGCTCTGTCCGGCGCGACGTCGGCTGCGGGCCGTCCTGCCGACGGCGGCGGGCGCCCTGCGGGCTCGTCCTCAATCGCCGGACGGGCTTGATGTGGCTGAGCTCAGCCACATCAAGCCCGCTGGGGGTACCTCCCAGCGGTAGCCGGTCGGCGCCCGTTCCTGACCGGCCGCCCTACTTGATGGCCTTGATCAGCTCACCGCCCGACGTGTCGCCGCTCAGCTCCCAGAAGAAGGTGCCGCCGAGGCCCTGCTGGCGCTTGTAGTCCATCTTCCCGGCGATCGTCGAGGGAGTGTCGTAGCTCCACCACTCGTTGCCGCACTTGGCGTAGGCCGTGCCGGCGACCGTGCCGTTCGCGGGGCACTTGGCCTTGAGGACCTTGTAGTCGTCGATGCCCTGCTCGTACGTCCCCGCCGCGGGGCCGGTGGCGGTGCCGCCCGGGGCGGACTGGGTGACGCCTGTCCAGCCGCGGCCGTAGAAGCCGATGCCCAGCAGGAGCTTCGAGGAGGGCACACCGAGGCTCTTGAGCTTCTGGATCGCGGCGTCGGTGTGGAACCCGGCCTTCGGGATGCCGTTGTACGAGGTCAGCGGCGAGTGCGGGGCGGTCGGGCCCTTGGCGTCCCAGGCACCGAAGAAGTCGTACGTCATGGGGTTGTACCAGTCGACGTATTGCGCCGCGCCCGCGTAGTTGGCCGCGTCGATCTTGCCGCCGTTGGTGCCGTCGGCCGTGATGGCGGCGGTGAGCAGGTTCTTCTGGCCGAATTTCGCGCGCAGCGCGGCCATCATGTTCCGGAAGGCGTCCCGGCCGCTGGTGTCGCAGGTCAGGCCGCAGGCGTTCGGGTACTCCCAGTCGATGTCGATGCCGTCGAAGACATCGGCCCAGCGCGGGTCCTCCACCAGCTTGTAACAGGACTCGGCGAACGCGGCGGGGTTCTTCGCGGCCTCGCCGAAGCCGCCCGACCAGGTCCAACCACCGAAGGACCAGATGACCTTGAGGTTCGGGTGCAGCTTCTTGAGCTTGCGCAGCTGGTTGAAGTTGCCGCGCAGCGCGCCGTTGTCCCAGGTGTCGGCCTTGCCGTCGACGCTGCCGGCCGCGTCGTAGGCCTTGTCGTAGTCGGCGTAGGCGTCGCCGATGGCGCACTTGCCGCCGGTGACGTTGCCGAAGGCGTAGTTGATGTGGGTGAGCTTGGCGGCGGAGCCGGAGGTCTCGATGTTCTTGACGTGGTAATTGCGGCCGTAGACGCCCCAGTTGGTGAAGTAGCCGACGACCTTGGAACCGGCCGTGGTGTCGTCGTCGGCGGGTCCGGCGGCGGTCTTCGCCGGCGGCGCCGCGGCGTGCGGGCCCGCCGTGGCGGTGCCCGCGAAGAGCGTGGTGGCGAGCATCGCGGTGCCCGCGGCGAAGGCCGCGAGAAGCGTGCGGGGCCGGCGGAGGGGGTGATGTCCGTGCGGTCTGGGCATGGTTCTCCTCGGTGGGGTGGGGAGAGCGGGGGGTGCGTGACCTGCGGCCATGTTTGACATGGACGCGTTGAACAGTGGGGAAACGGTAGAAGGACTAGACCAGTGCGGTCAATGGTTTGGACCAACCCCGGCCGGAGACCTCATGATCAGCAGACCCGTGACGGGGGGCAGCCGATCGGGCATACTCCAATCCGCCACAGCCGCAGGTCATCCCGTACCGAGACCCGGCAGGGGACCATCGACTGAGGCGTCCCGGACGGCGGCGCCACACCCTTGCGCGCCCGCCGCCGCAGCGCCCGACAGGGAGGAGAGCCGCGCCATGACCGACCACGGCCCGCAGCCGGTGGAGCGTCAGCTGCCCACCGAGGAGGCCCGCGACCTGATCTCGCTCGTACGCGAGATGGTCCAACGGGAGATCGAGCCGCACGCGTCGGGCGAGGAGGACGCCGGGCACTTCCCCCGCGAGGTCTTCGCCCTGCTCTCCGCGTCCGGACTGCTCGCCCTGCCCTACGCCGAGGAGTTCGGCGGCGGCGACCAGCCGTACGAGGTCTACCTCCAGGTCCTGGAGGAACTCGCCGCGGCGCGGCTGACCGTGGGGCTCGGCGTCAGCGTCCACACCCTCGCCTGCCACGCGCTCGCCGGATACGGGACCAAGGAGCAGCGGGCCGAGCACCTGCCCGCCATGCTCGGCGGCGGCCTGCTCGGCGCGTACTGCCTCTCCGAGCCCGCCTCGGGCTCCGACGCGGCCTCCCTGCGCACCCGCGCCACGCGCCACGGCGACACCTGGCGCATCGAGGGCACCAAGGCATGGATCACCCACGGCGGCGTCGCGGACTTCTACACCGTCCTGGCGCGGACCGGGGGCCAGGGCGCCCACGGCATCACGGCCTTCCTCGTCCCCGGTGACGCCCCCGGCCTCTCCGCCGCCGCACCCGAGCGCAAGATGGGGATGAAGGGCTCACCGACCGCCCAGCTGCACTTCGACGGCGTCGAGGTCGCCGACGCCCGCCGCATCGGCGAGGAGGGCCAGGGCTTCGCCATCGCCCTGTCCGCCCTCGACTCCGGCCGCCTCGGCATCGCCGCCTGCGCGATCGGTGTCGCCCAGGCGGCGCTCGACGAGTCCCTCTCCTACGTCGCCGAGCGGCGCCAGTTCGGCCGCCCTCTCGCCGACTTCCAGGGGCTGCGCTTCATGCTCGCGGACATGGCCACCCAGATCGAGGCGGGCCGCTCCCTCTACCTCACCGCTGCCCGGCTGCGGGACGCCGGCCTGCCGTTCTCCAAGCAGGCCGCCATGGCCAAGCTCTTCTGCACCGACGCCGCGATGAAGGTCACCACCGACGCCGTCCAACTGCTCGGCGGCTACGGCTACACCGTGGACTTCCCCGTCGAGCGCTACATGCGCGAGGCGAAGGTCCTGCAGATCGTCGAGGGCACCAACCAGATCCAGCGCATGGTCGTCGCCCGCCATCTCGCGGGCCCCGAGTCCCGCTGACCGCCGCGCCCGGAGAGTCACGGCGTCAGCTGCGACAGCTCCGGGACCGTCGTCGGCTCCACGCCGCGGATGCCCGCGGTGGCCTTCAGGCCTGTCGCGGTACCGACCGCGACGACCAGCCCGCCGTGCTCACGGACCCAGCGGCGGGCGGCGGCGACACCCACCGCCGAGGAGGGCTCCAGGAACAGTCCCTGGGCGCCCAGGCTCCGGTGCTCGGCCATGAACTCCCCGGTCGGGACGGCGACCGCCGAGCCGTCCGACCGGCGGAGCGCGTCGAGCCCCTGCCAGGTGGGGCGCTCCTCGCCGAGGGAGAAGGCGGGGGAGGGGCGATAGGGCACGGACGTGCGCTCCTGCTCCGCCGGCGCGCTACGGGCCAGCGCCGCCGTGAAGGGCGCCGCCGCGTCGGGCTCGGCCGCCACCAGAGCGGGGACACGGGCCAGCAGCCCGGCGGTGCGCAGCTCACGGAAGCCGCGCTCGATGCCGGACAGCAGATCGGCGCGGCTGGTGGGGACCACCACTGTCGCGACCCGGTCCCCGAAGTCCCGGGCGATCTCGTACGCGACGGACTTGTAGCCCTCGTTGGCGTAGGCGTTGCCGCCGGGGGCGGGCGAGGCGAAGCTGGTCAGCGGATACCAGCCGAACCGCTCCACGGCCTCCCGCATCGCCGCGTTCCGCGCGGAGCCGTCCTTGCGCACCACCCGGACCGCGCCCAGCGCGTCGATCTGCGCCCGCAGCGGTTCGGGCACCTCGTCCGTGGTGAAGACCACGCACCGCAGCCCGGCGCGCGCCGCGTACGCCGCGGCGGCCGCGCCCGCGTTGCCGGACGAGGCCGCGACCACGGTGTCCGCCCCGGCGGCGACCGCGGCCGCGACACCCACGGACATCGCCCGGTCCTTGTGCGAACCGGTCGGATTGGCGCCCTCGTACTTCACCCACAACTCGCCGTCGCCCCCGTGGTCGGAGGGGACCCGCACGTGGGGCGTGCCGCCCTCGCCGAGCGTCACCGGCGGTCCGGTCACCGGCAGGGCGGCAGGCCAGCCCCAGGGCCCGCCCGGGTACGTCCGCAGCGACAGCCCGGACAGATCGGCGAGGGGCGGCACCGGGTTCGCGCCGATGCCCTCCGCGCGGCACTCGCCGCACCCCGAGAAGTCCTCGGCCCCGGTTCCGCAGCGGGGGCAGTGCAGGGGTGTCGAAGGCATGCGAACTCCTCATGGGGAGAGGGTTGATGATCCTTCGACGGTAACAGTCGCGGCGCGGGGGAGACCCGTACAGCTCGGACCCGTACGGCTCGGGCACCCGCACCGCCGGCCGGAGGCCGTCCGGTCAGCGGTGGCGGCGCATCTCCGGGACCCGCACCGGGCGGGAGCCGGGGCCGCCGATGTGGGAGAACGGCTGGCGCCGCCAGTCCAGGCTCTCCGGCAGATTGAGCAGCAGGGCCGCGTCGCACTCCTGGGTCTCCAGCGACTCGTCCGCCGGTGCGGCCTCCTCGACGCCGCGGCCCGTGCCCGGGCAGACCGTGAGCCCGAAGGGGTTCCACGGCGACGGGCACAGCGCGTGCTCGGGGAGCACGTCCTCGTCGGCGAGCAGCGCGATCGGCCGCGCGCAGTCCGGGCACGTCACCCGGAACATCTCGTAGATCTCGTACAGGCTGCCGTCGCCGTCATTGAGGCGTTCCAGGCTGGGCATAGTGCTTCTCCCCCTCGGATGGGCCGGCCAGGCACCTCGGCCTCGGCCACAGCAAGCACTTCCCTGGTGGAGGGTCAGATAACCGCCCGTTCCGGCACAGGACACGGGCGCATGAGTGTGTCGTTCATCACATGGCTTGTGCGGCTATGCGCCCGTTCGGCTGTGCCGGGCGGCCCGGGACCCAGTAGGTTGACCCGCGTGGAGGAGTTGGACAGAGAAATCGTGGAACTGCTCGTCAAGGACGGGCGGATGAGCTACACCGACCTGGGGAAGGCCACGGGCCTGTCCACCTCGGCGGTGCACCAGCGCGTGCGCCGGCTCGAACAGCGCGGCGTCATCCGGGGGTACGCGGCGGTGGTCGACCCCGAGGCCGTCGGGCTGCCGCTCACCGCGTTCATCTCGGTGAAGCCCTTCGACCCGAGCGCCCCCGACGACATCGCCGACCGGCTCGCCGAGATCCCCGAGATCGAGGCCTGCCACAGCGTCGCCGGCGACGAGAACTACATCCTCAAGGTCCGCGTCGCCACGCCCCTGGAGCTGGAGCACCTCCTGGCCCGGATCCGCTCGTTGGCGGGGGTCTCGACGCGCACGACGATCGTGCTGTCGACCCCGTACGAGGCCAGACCGCCGCGGGTGGGCTGACGGCCGGCCGGTCCGGCGACCGGAGCCCCGGTTACGGGAAGGGGCGGGGCTGGGAGAAGATTCGCTGCATGAGCGACCGCCCCACCCCTCAGGAAGAGCCCCGTACCGTGCTGCTGCGCGGCGGCGAGGTGCACAGCCCCGCCGACCCCTTCGCCACGGCCATGGTGGTCGAGCGCGGCCACGTCGCCTGGGTCGGCTCCGAAGGCGCGGCGGACTCCTTCGCCGACGGCGTGGACGAGGTCGTCGACCTCGAAGGCGCGCTCGTCACCCCCGCGTTCACCGACGCCCATGTGCACACCACCTCCACCGGCCTCGCGCTCACCGGCCTCGACCTCACCGACGCCCGCACGCTCCCCGAGGCCCTCGACCGCATCCGCGCCCACGCCGCCGCCCGGCCCGCTGACCGGGTGCTGCTCGGCCACGGCTGGGACGCCACCCGCTGGCCCGAGCACCGGCCCCCGTCCCGCCGCGAGCTGGACGAGGCCACCGGCGGCCGGCCGCTCTACCTCACCCGCGCCGACGTCCACTCCGCCGTCGTCACCACGGCCCTGCTCGACCTCGTCCCGCACGCCGCGGGGCTGCCCGGCGGCGGCCCGGACGCGCCGCTGACCGGCGACGCCCACCACGCCGTGCGCGCCGCCGCGTACGCGAGCGTCACCCCCGCCCAGCGGGCCGCCGCGCAGGCCGCGGCGCTGGAGCGGGCCGCCTCGCTCGGCATCGGCTCCCTCCACGAGTGCGCCGGGCCGCGGATCTCCAGCGCCGACGACCTCACCGGCCTGCTGAGCCTGGCCGCCGAACGCCCCGGCCCGCGCGTCGTCGGCTACTGGGCCGAGGCGCTCACCAGCGCCGCCGACGCGAGCCGCGTCCTCGAACTCGGCGCGCTCGGCGCGGCCGGCGACCTCTTCGTCGACGGCTCCCTCGGCTCGCACACCGCGTGCCTCCACGAGCCCTACGCCGACGGCCCGCACGCGGACCACACCGGCACCGCGCACCTGGACGCGGCCGCCATCGCCGCCCACGTCACCGCCTGCACCGAAGCGGGCATCCAGGCCGGTTTCCACGCCATCGGCGACGCCGCGCTCACCGCCGTGGTGGAGGGCGTACGGGCCGCCGCCGACCGGCTCGGCCTCGCCCGGATCCGCGCCGCCCGGCACCGCGTCGAGCACGCCGAGATGCTCACCCCCGAGCACATCGCCGCCTTCGCCGAACTCGCCCTCACCGCCTCTGTCCAGCCGGCCTTCGACGCCGCCTGGGGCGGCGACGAGGCCATGTACGCCGAACGGCTCGGCGTGGAGCGGGCCCGCACCCTCAACCCGTACGCGGCCCTGCTGCGGGCCGGTGTCCCGCTCGCCCTCGGTTCGGACAGCCCCGTCACCCCCCTCGACCCCTGGGGCACCGTCCGCGCCGCCGCCTTCCACCGCACCCCCGGGCACCGCGTCTCCGTCCGGGCCGCCTTCACCGCGCACACCCGGGGCGGCTGGCGGGCGATCGGCCGTGACGACGCGGGCGTCCTGGTGCCGGGCGCGCCCGCCGACTACGCCGTATGGAGGACCGGTGAGCTCGTCGTGCAGGTGCCCGACGACCGGGTCGCCAGCTGGTCCACCGACCCCCGCTCGGGCACGCCCGGCCTGCCCGATCTCACCCCCGGCGCCCCCCTGCCGGTCTGTCTGCGCACGGTGGTCGGCGGGCACACCGTCTTCACGCGTCCGAACGAGTGACGCGCACGGCGCCGCGTACCGCCGAACGACGTGCCGTGAGCCGGCCCCTCCGACGCCCCACTCGCCGTACTGACCTGCTGATTTGAGGCAGCCACGCAGGTCATGAGGGTGTTGACAGGGTGCGGGCGGCGGCGGGTAGGTTCGGCGGAGTCCACCACAGGACGTCCGACCGGTGAATCTCCACACAGTCGTCGAGCGCCGCTGGGCCATGGGCGGTGAGCCGGAGCGCTCACCGCCACTGGGAGCCAGGTCCAGCGCACGGGGGCGAGGGACGGTTCCGCCGGGCCGGCAGGTGCGACCCGGGTGGGGCCCGGACGTTCAGTAGACAACGGCATTCGGTCGACTCGCAGCCAGCGGATCCCAGGCCGGCCCGAAGGACGCCGGGCCCCCATTCGACCGGGGCGGCAGGCCCCGCTGCCCGCACCCGGGAGCCGGTGGCCCCCCCGGGCGTTGTACGGTCGGCTCACCACCGCACAGCAGCAGGAAGGCGCGACCGTGCCCCCGGGTCCCGAAACCACCGCCGACGCCGCCGACGGCGACACCGTCGGCCGGCCGGGCGGGCCGTCTTCCCGCTCCCCGCGTCCACCGGGCCCGCCAGCGCGGCCCGACGCCCGCGAGAACGCCGCCGGCCGGCCGCAGGCAGCCGACGAACAGCCGGAGGCCGGTGACGCTGCGAAGGCGCCCGTACCGCCGACACCGGCGGACGGCCCCGACGCCTCGGACGCTTCAGACGCGCATCCGGACGCGGTTTCCGCCGCCGGTGACACGGCATCCCGGTCCGGCGGCCCCACGCGGCTCACCCGCCTCGTCCGACTGGCCCGTCGTGAGGCGCGGCGCAGTGCCCTCGCCGCCGTCGCGGGACTGGCCCTCACCGCGTCCTTCCCGCCGTACGACCTGTGGCCGCTGTCCTTCGTGGCCGTCGCCGCCCTGGCACTGCTGACCCGGGGCCGCACCGCCCGGCAGGGCGCCTGGACGGGCTTCGCCTTCGCGCTGCCGTTCTTCTTCTTCCTGCTGCGCTGGCTGCACGTGGTCGGCTACGACGCCGTCTTCGGCCTCTCCGTCATCGAGGCGCTGTTCATCGCCCTCCTCGGCGCGGGCCTGGCCGTGACCTCCCGGCTGCCCGGCTGGCCGCTGTGGGGCGCCTGTCTGTGGGTCGCGCAGGAGTGGGCCCGTGACCGGACGCCCTTCGGCGGCTTCCCGTGGGGGCGGCTCGCCTTCGCCAACACCGGCTCCCCCTTCACCCCGCTCGCCGCGCTCGGCGGCGCCCCGCTGGTCACCTTCGCCGTGGCGCTCACCGGCGGGCTGCTGGCCTGCGCGGTGGTCGCCGCCTGGCGCCTGCGGGGGGCCGCCGGCGACCGCGTACGGGCCGTGCGCGCCGCGCTGCCCGCCGTCGAGGCCGCCGCGCTGGCCGCGGCCGTCGTCCTCGCCGGGTACGCCGTGCCGGTGCCCACCAAGGCGGCCGACACGGTCGACATCGCCATCGTCCAGGGCAATGTGCAGAACCCGGGGATGAACTTCCTCGGCCGCCCGATGATGATCCTCAACAACCACGTCGACGCCACCCTCGCCCTGGCGAAGGACATCAAGGCCGGCCGCGTGAAGAAGCCCGACCTGGTCATCTGGCCGGAGAACTCCTCCGACCTGGATCCCTTCCAGTACGCCGAGGCCTACGACCGGATCGAGGAGGCCGTGCGGGCGGTCGGCGTGCCCGTCCTCGTCGGCGCCCTCGTCGACCACCCGGGCAAGCCCGGCTACGTCGACAACCAGGGCATCGTCTGGGACCCCGTGAAGGGCCCCGGCGCCTCGTACACCAAGCAGCACCCGGTGCCGTTCGGCGAGTACGTGCCCTTCCGGCAGCAGCTGAGCAAGGTCATCACCCGACTCCAGCGCGTGCCCCGCGACTTCTACCCCGGCGACCACACCGGGGTGCTGAAGATCGGCCCGGCGCGGCTCGGCGACGTCATCTGCTTCGAGGTGGCCTACGACGAGATCGTCCACGACACCGTCATGGCCGGCGCCCGCGCCCTCGTCGTCCAGACCAACAACGCCACCTACGGCCGCACCGGCCAGCCCGAGCAGCAGCTGGCCATGTCGCGGCTGCGGGCGGTCGAGCACGGCCGGGCCGTGGTCACCGCCGCGACGAGCGGCATCAGCGCGGTCGTCGCCCCCGACGGCAAGGTGCTCCACCGCAGCGCGGAATTCACCCGTGACGTCATCAGCACCTCCATCCCCCTGCGGGACGAGATCACCGTGGCCGACCGCGCCGGTGCCGCGCCCGAATGGGCGCTCGCTATGGTGGGCCTTCTGTCCTGCGCGGCCGCGATCATGATCGGCCGTCGAGGACGACCGGACGAGAAGGGGCAGCAGTGAACGACGGTGGTCAGCGGAGATACGGTCCGCTCGGCACGACCTTGGTGATCATCCCGACCTATAACGAGGCGGAGAACATCAAGCTCATCGTCGGCCGGGTGCGGTCGGCCGTGCCGGAGGCGCACGTCCTCGTCGCCGACGACAACAGCCCCGACGGCACCGGCAAGCTCGCCGACGAGCTGGCGGCCGACGACGACCACGTCAAGGTGCTGCACCGCAAGGGCAAGGAAGGCCTGGGAGCCGCCTATCTGGCCGGCTTCCACTGGGGCCTGGACAACGGCTACGGCGTCCTGGTGGAAATGGACGCCGACGGCTCCCACCAGCCCGAGGAGCTGCCCCGGCTGCTCACCGCCCTCAAGGGCGCCGACCTGGTGCTCGGCTCCCGCTGGGTCCCCGGCGGCCGGGTCGTGAACTGGCCGAAGTCCCGCGAGATCCTCTCCCGTGGCGGCTCCACCTACTCCCGCCTCCTCCTCGACGTCCCGATCCGCGACGTCACCGGCGGTTTCCGGGCCTTCCGCCGGGAGACCCTGGAGGGGCTGGGCATGGACGAGGTGGCCTCCCAGGGCTACTGCTTCCAGGTCGACCTGGCCTGGCGGGCCGTGAAGGCCGGCTTCCACGTCGTCGAGGTCCCCATCACCTTTGTCGAGCGCGAGCTGGGCGACAGCAAGATGAGCCGCGACATCGTCGCGGAGGCCCTGTGGCGGGTCACGTCCTGGGGCGTCGGCTCCCGGGTCGGCAAGGCCCTGGGCCGGGGCGGGAAGAACTGACCCGGACCCCGCCGGACGCCCCCACCCGGGGCGTTCCCCACGGGCGCGGCCCAGGCACACTTGAGGCATGACGTTCGGAGCACAGCAGACGATGGACGGCCGGCCGCCGAAACGGGGCCGTGCCCGCAGGCTCATCCCCTTGGCCGTGGCGGTCTGGGCGGTGCTGGAGATCTGGCTGCTGATGATGGTGGCCGACGCGGCGGGCGGGCTCACCGTCCTCGCCCTGCTGGCCGGGGGTGTGCTGCTCGGCGGGTTCGTGATCAAGCGGGCCGGACGCCGCGCCTGGAAGCGGCTGACGGACTCCCTCCAGCCGCCCAAGGCCCCGGACGACGCGCAGGGGCCCGCCGCCGCGCAGGCCCCGGGCGCCACCGGGAGCACGGGCGGCAACGGTCTGACGATGCTGGGCGGGCTGCTGCTGATGGTGCCGGGCCTGCTCTCCGACGCGGCCGGGCTGCTGTGCCTCTTCCCGCCGACCCGCGCGCTGCTGCGCAAGGGCCTGCAGCGCGGCGTGGACCGCCGGGCGGCGGCCTTCGGCCCGGGCCCCCTCGGTGACGCCTTCCAGCAGGCCCGGATGCACCGGCCCGACGGCAAGGTCGTCCAGGGCGAGGTCATCCGCGACGACGAGCCGCCCGCGCCGCGCCAGGACGGGCCGCGGCTGCCGCGCTGAGACGGGCCGGGAGGCCGGGCCGACGCCAGTCGGCCAGGGGACTCGGTCAGGGGCGTTACGGGCGCTTTACGGGCATCGGGTGACCGATGCCCGTCTTCGTCCCCCGGGTCGGCGCTACAGCCCCAGGGCGCGGACAAGCCCCCACAAGCCCCCATGACGCGGACAAGGGCCCGGGCCACTGCTCAGCGCAGTGGCCCGGGCCCTTGACGGATCCGATGGATCAATCCCTATGCCGCCCCGACAAACTCAGGCGGACTTGCGGTTGTCCCGCGGATGCACGGCGATGTTCATGGCACCGGAGCGCAGGACGGCCAGCCTCTCGGCCAGCACCTCCTCGAGCTCCTCGCGGGTACGCCGCTCCATGAGCATGTCCCAGTGCGTACGCGCGGGCTTGCCCTTCTTCTCCTCAGGACCATCGCCGTCTACCAGGAGTGCCACGGCGCCGCACGCCTTGCACTCCCACTCCGGCGGAATCTCCGCCTCTACCGAGAACGGCATCTCAAATCGATGTCCGTTCGGGCATGCGTACTCCACCGCCTGGCGCGGGGCCAGATCGATGCCGCGGTCGGTCTCGTAGCTGGTAACCACAAGTCGCGTGCCGCGGAGAGCTCGCTCACTCATGAATCGTGCCTCCCGGGCTTTGTCGCCCACAGGACAGGTGTCGCTGTCGTCGTCATCCGGTCAACGTCCGGTCGGCGGTGAAGATTCCCCGTTGAGGGACATGCGTCGCCCGTCGTGCCGCCCCTTGTTGTACCCACCAGCGCCCGGTTTGTCACATCTGACAACAGATGTCACCCTGTGTTTCTGCCTATTCAGCGCGCAGTAACGGTCCGTCCGGTGGGTCAAAGGCGTACACTACCGGCCCGCCGGTCCGTGGCCTAAACCAGGTCCGGAACTTCGCGTGCCGTGACCGCCGGGGAGGCCACCGGAACGGCCGTATCGCGCGGCTCTCGGGGGCCTTCCGGGTCCTCGGGCCGGGGCTGCTCCGGCCGCTCCGGCAGGGCGAAGGCGCGCAGGAAGAACTGGGACAGCGGCCCGATGCCCACCGCGTACAGCACCGTCCCGGCGCCCACCGAGCCGCCGAGCGCGAACCCCGTCGCCAGCACGACCACCTCGATGCAGGTGCGCACCAGCCGCACCGAGCGCCCGGTCCTGCGGTGCAGGCCGGTCATCAGCCCGTCCCGCGGACCCGGGCCGAAGCGCGGGGTGATGTAGAGCCCGGTCGCCACCGCGCCCAGCACGATCGAGAGGACCAGCAGCGGAACCCGCACCCACAGCGGTCCGGGGGCCGGGGTCAGGGTCAGCGTCGCGTCCAGCGCCAGGCCGATCACCAGCACGTTCGAGACCGTGCCCAGGCCGGGCCGCTGGCGCAGCGGCACCCACAGGAGCAGCACGAGCGCCCCGATGAGGATGGACACCGTCCCGATCGACAGGCCCGTACGCCCCGCGACACCCTGGCTCAGGACGTCCCACGGTGCCAGCCCGAGCCCCGCCCGCAGCTGCAGCCCCGCGCTCACCCCGTACAGCACCAGCCCGCCGTACAGCTGGACCAGACGGCGGGCGAGGGACGGCCCCCCTGACGCGGACAATGGTTCCTCCTGCTGGGTCGTACTTCGTCGTCCGGAGCCGGGCTGCGCCGGACCGGGGCGGGCCGAATGAATTCGGCCTAAAGCCTATTTTCGGCGGCCACCGGTGGTACGGGTGGCCTGCCGCGTGCCAGTCTGTGGACTGGTGGAGGATGTACTCCATGGCCAATTCCCGAAAGGTGGACCGCACGAGATGAGTCAGTGGACCTCTTCGGTGGGGGCGCCGCAGTTGGCGCGTCTCCTCGGTTCGCAGCACGCGCGCGACACCGTGACCCCGATCGGCGGCCGTCGCTCACCCGCCTACCGCTCCCTCGCGGACGGCATCCGGCTGCTCGTCCTGGAAGGCCGCGTCCCGGTCGCCGCGCGGCTGCCCGCCGAGCGGGAACTCGCCGCGGCGCTCTCCGTCAGCCGCACCACCGTCGCCGCCGCCTACGAGGCCCTGCGCGGCGAGGGCTTCCTCGAATCCCGCCGCGGCGCCGGCAGCTGGACGGCCGTGCCCGCCGGAAACCCGCTGCCCACCCGCGGACTCGACCCCCTCCCGCCGGAGGCCGTCGGCTCCGTGATCGACCTGGGCTGCGCCGCCCTCACCGCGCCCGAGCCGTGGCTCACCCGCGCCTTCCAGGGCGCCCTCGAGGAGCTGCCGCCGTACGCCCACACCCACGGTGACTACCCCGCCGGGCTGCCCGCCCTGCGCCAGGCCCTCGCCGACCGCTACACCGCCCGCGGCATCCCGACCATGCCCGAGCAGATCATGGTGACCACGGGGGCCATGGGCGCCGTCGCCGCGATCTGTCGGCTGTTCGCCGGGCACGGCGAGCGGGTCGCCGTCGAGTCCCCCTCGTACGCCAACGTCCTGCAGCTCATGCGCGAGGCCGGCACCCGGCTCGTGCCCGTCGCGATGGCCGACCGGCTCGCCGGCTGGGACCTGCCCGCCTGGCGTCAGGTGCTGCGCGACGCCGCGCCCCGCCTCGCCTACGTCATCGCCGACTTCCACAACCCGACCGGCGCGCTGGCCCCCGAGGAGCAGCGCCGGGAACTCGTCGAGGCCGCGCGGGCCGCCGGCACCCTCCTCATCGCCGACGAGACCATGTCCGACCTGTGCCTCGAACCGGGCGTCGCCATGCCCCGGCCCGTCTGCGCCTTCGACCCGGCGGGCAGCGCGGTGATCACCGTCGGCTCGGCCAGCAAGACGTTCTGGGCGGGGCTGCGGATCGGCTGGGTGCGCGCGGCCCCCGACGTCATCCGCAGCCTCGTCGCCGCCCGCGCCTACGCCGACCTCGGCACGCCCGTGCTCGAACAGCTCGCCGTGACCTGGCTGCTCAGCACCGAGGGCTGGGACGCCTCCATCGGTATACGGCGCACCCAGACGCTGGAGAACCGTGACGCGCTCGTCGACGCCCTCGGCCGTCACCTGCCCGACTGGGAGTTCACCGTCCCGAAGGGCGGGCTCACCCTGTGGGTGCGCACCGGCGGCCTCTCGGGATCGCGGATCGCCGAGGCGGGGGAGCGGCTCGGCGTGCGGGTGCCCTCCGGTCCGCGCTTCGGTGTCGACGGGGCCTTCGAGGGCTTCGTACGGCTCCCGTTCACCGTCACGGGGGCGGTCGCCGAGGAGGCCGCGACCCGGCTCGCGGAGGCCGCCCGCCTGGTGGCGAGCGGCGCGACGGCAGCGGTCGAGGCCCCGCGGACCTACGTGGCCTGAAGCGGCTTCGGGTCCGTGCCGGGGTGGTGGGGGCCGGCACGGTCACCGGTGTCCGGTCCGGCCGGACCGTGCCCCGGCCGGCCCTCGCCGGCCTCCGCCAGTTCGGCACCGGCCCAGGCCAAACCGGGGCCGGCCTGCGTCGAATCCACACTGAGCCACACCGGGTCGGTGCCCGCCCAGGTGGGTCCGCCGTCGTCGGCCGCCGGGACGGCGGTCGCCCACGCCGCGCCCGCGCCGCCCTCCGTCGAGTCCGGGTCGGGGTCATAAGCGGAGGCGGAGGCATAGGCGGAGATGGGGACGGAGGTGGAGACAGAGGCGGAGACAGGGGGAGGGGCGGAGGCGGCGGTCGGGGCGGGGTCCGCGTACGACCAGGGGTCCTCCGCCGCACCCGGGACGGGAGCGGTCTCGGGCAGCAGGGACAGCACCGCCTCGCGCTGGGCGTCGGTCGTCTCCTCGTCGTACGGGTTCGGGGTGTGCGGCACCTGGACCCGGTGCACCGGGCCCGAGCCCAGCCGGGCGTAGCCGCGGCCCGGCGGGACGTCCCGCGCCGGTGTGGTGTGCGGTGGCGCGCCGAGCGCGGTGCACACCTGATCGGGGGTCACGGCGCCGAGGACCAGCCGGGCGCGGGTGTGGGTCCGGACCGGCTCGGTCAGCTGCTCGTAGCCGTCGAGCTGTTCGGCCACCGCGACGGTGACGTTGCCGACCCGGCCGTGCCGCAGGGGTACCTGGAGCAGTTCCTGCGGATCGCGGCGCCCCTCGCCCCGGGCGAGATGGCTCAGCACCGTGGGCCGGTCGACGATGACCCACAAGGGGCGGCGGATGTCCTCGGGCGTCGGGCGGCCCTGCTGGCGGGCGTGGTTGGCGGTCAGCAGCCGGCGCTCGGTCTCGTGCGCCGCCCACTCCAGCGTCGCGAGGGCGCCCGGCAGGGAGGATTCGACGGCCAGCACCCCGTCCCGGCCGCGCAGGAAGGCGTACTCGCCCGCGCCGCTGCCGTCGACCACCACGACGTCGCCGTGGTGGAGGACCTGCAGAGCGATCGAGCGCAGCAGCGTCGTGGTGCCGCTCGACGGCTGGCCGAGGGCCAGCAGGTGCGGCTCGGTGGACCGCTGGCCCGTGCGCCACACGACGGGCGGTGCGTCGCGGGTCTCGTCGCCCGCGGTCACCGGCAGGGTCCGCTGGACGTCCGAGGCGTCGGTGAAGCCGAGCACGGCCTCGCCGGGCGCGGTGACGAACCGCTGGGCGAAGACGTCGGTGTCGAGCGCGGGCAGCGCGTGCAGGGCGAGGCGGTTGCCCGCCTCGTCCCAGTCGAAGCGGTACTCCCGGCCCCGGCCGGCCTTGAGGTGCAGCAACTGCTCGATCCGGGTGCGGGATTCGGCGTCGCCGTCGGTGAAGTAGGCGGGGTAGCGCAGCCGGAGGGCGGTCAGCCGTCCCCGGTCGTCGAAGGCGTGCCCCTCGAAGGCCGCACTCCAGCTGCCCCCGTGCGCGTAGAGCGGCGCAGGGTCCCCGGGGGCCGCGAAGTACGGCACCAGGGCCTCGTACAGCGCCTGGAGCCGTCCGGTGTCCGCCTCGTCCACCTCCGCCGCCGGCTGGGGCGCGTTCCGGCGCCCCGCCCAGGCGGCCGCCGCCATCAGCCCGATCGTGGCGAGCACCGGCCCGTACGGCACGAGCGCCACGATGAACACGCACGAGCCCACCAGGACCACCGTGGGCCCCCGCCGTTCCTTCGGGGTCTCGGCCCACTTGCGCCGCCCGGAAGCGGCCAGGGAACGCAGCCCACGCGAGACGACGATCAGCGGGTGGAGCACATCAGCGGCATTGTCGGCGACGGTGCGCGAGAACTCCCGGACACGGGTGATGGTCGGGTTCTCGGACAGAAAGCGGGGGAGCGTACGCCGGCCCACGTCGGTCTCCTGTTGTCGGTACGTGCGGGGGTGCGGGAGGCGTCAGAACTTGAGCCCGCCCAGCAGGCTCGCGAGGCTCGCCCCGCCCGCCTTGATGCTGGGCGCGATCGCCGTTCCCGCGAGGTAGAAGCCGAAGAGGCAGCAGACGAGCGCGTGCGATGCCTTCAGGCCGTCCTTCCTGAAGAACAGGAACACGACGACACCGAGGAGCACGACGCCGGAGATGGTCAGGATCATGGGGTTCTCCTGTTGGTGGGGGACGGTCACCATGAGTCCCTCCAGCCTCACAGAAAGTGTTAATACGGCAAAAGCGGCAAAGGGGTTATTTATCGTTCGATTCACTCGATCGGGAGGATGGGTGATCACTTCACCGGGGGAGGCGAACCCCGCAATCACGGCCCGAAACCGGCTCCCCGGCGATCATCGACGCCCCTGCCACGCCCTTGGCGTCCGCCGATGGGGATCGACGGTGATTCACCCGGACGGACGCGCCCGACTCCGCCGGGGCCGTCCGCGCGTTCACCGGTGAGCTCCGCCCGGGGCCGGTTGGCCGAAGAGGCGCGCGCCGCACGGCACTGCCGGTTCCCCCGCGCGCGGCCGTACGTAGGGTGGAGCGGCACCCAAGTCGGGGTGCCGTTCCAGGCGCCGAACCCGGAGGACCGCAGACCATGACCGAGTCGACCCCCGAGACCGAGCCCGCACACGACCCCGAGGTACTCCAGCTCGCGTCCAAGGTCTTCGACCTGGCACGACACGGGGACACGGACACGCTCGCCGCGTATGTGGACGCGGGTGTACCGGCCAACCTCACCAACGACAGGGGTGACTCCCTCATCATGCTGGCCGCCTACCACGGCCACCTCGACGCCGTGAACGCCCTGCTCCAGCGCGGCGCCGACCCCAACCGCCCCAACGACCGCGGCCAGACCCCGCTCGGCGGCGCCGTCTTCAAGGGCGAGGACGAGGTCGTCCGCGTCCTCCTCGCCCACGGCGCGGACCCGGAGGCGGGCTCCCCCTCGGCGACCGAGGCGGCGGCGGTCTTCGGCCGCCAGGACCTGGTGGAGCTGTTCCGGGGGGAGTGAGGCGGGTGGGGGCGGGCACCGGGGAGGCCGGGCGCCCGCCCCTTGCTTGGTGTGGCGGGAAGGCCATACCGGCACGGTGGTGCACCCGCTGATCCGGTCGGTGTCGCTGGCCAGGGCCACGCGTCGCCCGTCAGGGTTCTTCGCCTGAACGGCGAGCCCTCTCCTGCTACGGTCGTCCGTTCGCTGAGGAGGTCGCGAGTCATCGACTGGGAGGACTGGGGTCTGGCGCCCCGGGGCTTGGACGCCGCAACGCTGTGGGGCAACGCGCTGGCCGTCCCGGCACTCGCGGACCGCGTCCGCCGGGAGCGGCGTGCGGACTTGGAGAGCCGGGACGGCAAGCTGATGGCGCTGTCTTCCTGTCGAAGATCGTCGGACCGCACGCCTACGAGGAGGACCCGCTACTGGCGCCGGCCCGGAAGGAAGCCGAACGCCTGGTGGCTGAGCTTCAGCTCTGACGGCGTGAGTGGAGGGCGCACAGGTACTGGTTGACGGCAGCAGTGTCCACCTTGGCGCCCAGGGCCAGCACCAGTTGGGCCAGGTGACCGGGATCGTCGGTGCCGACCGCCGTTGCGGCAACTCTGGGCAGGTGGAACGCGGTCCGGAACGCTGCCTGCATGCGGGACAGACCGTCGTGGGGCGGTCGCAGGAACGGCCGGGGACCGACGCAGGATCGCCGTGGCATCGAGGAGGTCGACCCCTACGAGGAGCCCGGCCCGGATCGTCAAGCCGTCCGGAGAAGGCAGGCCGTCCACCCCCACCGTCCCAAGCGGCCGGGGGTCCCACGAGGCCACGCCCCAGGCACAGCACAGGCCCTCGCGGGCGGCGTCGGCCAGAGCGATGCAGGCGCTGCCGAGGAGAGAGTGGCCGTCAGCCGGGGACAGGCCCGTGAGGCTCCGCTCGGGGTTATGGAGGAGCCCATCTTTGTGGAGAGGGTGAACTTCGGCAACAGATCGGCCGCAGTCTCGGCCAATGCCGTGTGTGAGCGGAATCCGAGGTAGGGAGCCGCGGTGTCCAGTGCGGTGACGCCGAGGTGAAGCGCGGGCGTCAGGATGTCGCGATGGTGACGAGACCGGTGTAGGCCGAGGACAAGGCGGGGGTCAGCTCCGTGCACAGCTCCTCCTTCAGCAGGATCTCGGCGAGCTGTTCCACGTCCACGCCGGTCTTCTCAGCGGTGTCGCAGATGTCGACGGGGTGGCCGCTGAGGAGCAGGGTGAGGGCGGGGTACGCCTTGCCGGCGAAGGTGAGCTTCTTGCCTGCGGCGAGGACGTCCACGGTGTCACGGTGTTGCTGGATCACGGGCTCGAAGTCCGTGACGCATACGACGGCCGCAGGCTTGCCGAACAGGCCGGTCGCGGGCACATGGCGGGCGGCCGGGCGTTCCCGCTCGCGGGCATCGAGGAAGCCCTGAGGTGTCAGCTTGGCGGCCATCTCGGCAACAGCCTTGGCCAGGAGCTGCTGTTGCCCCTCCCACTGGCCGACCGAGTTCCAGCGGTCCAGGTCGCACCGGAACAGCTTCTGGGTTCGCGCCTGGTCGGTGAGCCAGGCCAGCCAGTTCACGCCGACGCGCTTCACGATGCCGAAAGTGGCGTGCAGGCTGTAACCGTCGCCCTGGTCGTCCCGTGTGGCCTGGTGCCAGAAACCGCGCGGGATGTGCATCACGTCCCCGGGCTCCATGACGCCCTGCCACACGATCTCGTCGCCGGGCTCGGAGTTGGGGGCCGAGTCGCGGTACATCGGCACCTTGCGCGAGGCGCCACGGACCTCCCAGCTCTTGCGGCCGGCGGGCCTGGACGACTACGACGTTGTGGTCGCCCCAGTGGAGCTTGAAGCCGCTGGCGTCCTGCGTGGTCAGGTAAGCGTTGACCTGGACCAGTTCGCGGGCCCACCACTGGAGTGCGCGGCAGGTGGCCTCCATGGTCGGGTCGAAGAAGTCGACCTCATCCAGGACCATCATGCAGCCCTCTCGCATCAGTTCCCCGGCGCGTCGCATGTCAGCCATGGGGATGGCCTGTCCGCGTCGGGTGACGGAGGGGTGGATATAGCGGCCGGGGTGCAGTTCGACGCCGCTCTGGAAGATGCGGAACTGGGGCGTGGTGACGCTGCGGCGCATCACCAGGTCCAACAGCTTGCTGGGATTGAGCAGCCGGTCGAGCAGGGAAACATCCTCGATCGTCCCCTGGGCGAAGGCGGCTCCGAGTGCACCGGTCTGCGTCATGGGGCGAGGGTCGGGGGCCCGCCGTGTACGACGAGCCCCTGGTCGGTGCTGTGGTGTGCTGGTGGCGCTACTCCTGGGGGAGGTTCAGGCCGTCGCGGTTCTCGCCGTCGTCGCCCGCGGAGGTGCCGGTGGGGTCGGACTCCGCGCCTCGGCGGTGAAGCGGTCCTGGACCTTGGTCAGGCTCTCGACGCCGATCAGCAGGTTGTCCTTCTGCGCTGCCATGTGCGTGACTCCATCTCCTGGTCGCCCAGGGTCGACGGTTGCCGGCCCATCCCCAAATGGGGGTGCCTTGCCAGTACCGTTAGAGGGCGGTTCTGCTCCACCTAGTTGGTGCGCACAAGACGCCAGTCCTTCGGCTGAGCAGTGGTGAACTCGCCTCCGTGCACCCTTCCAGGGAATCCCGACGGGCAACGAGTCGGAAGCCGACAGGGGTTAACCGAGCTGCTGTTAACCCCCGTTGAGCTGAGGTGATTGCGGCGGGCCGACAGTTGCGCTCAACTGGCCACCCAGCAGGGGGAGGTGTCCGAATGAATGAGCGTATGCGCCAAATCGCCCGGCCGGGATCTTATGGGGCCATCTCGATGCCGAGAAGATCGTGGCGATCCCGGCGCTGCAACGCAAACAGGCGCGACGGTAGGCGCCTGTGCGAGCCGCTAGCTGAGCGGCACGGCATGCAGGGTGTCCCCTGCTGAAATCCCCGTACTGTAAAGCAGCCTGTCGTCCGACTCTTTTCTTTGCAGGCGGGCCCAGGCTGTTCCCATCCTGCGGTAGGCGTGTCCCTTCTTTTCGTCGATCAACACCCACTTGTCTCCGTACGTGTACGGCGGGACCCACTCCGGCGCGAACGACCACGCCTCGTTCAGGAATTCCTGCACGAGGGTGTCGTCGCCTACCGGAATGCGCACCGACGCCACATCGTGATCCATTTGGCTGTAGGAGACCTCGATGAAGCGATGGCGGAAGTCTTCGCGTGCGCTCTCGATCACCCCTGCCACTATGGCGTCCTTGCCGATGGCGCCCATCTTCGCATCGAGCATCTTCGGGATCACCTCCTCTATTGCCGAGCGAATTGACGCCTCCATGTTTTCCACGCTGCGGTTGCGTGAAGTGTTGAGAGCGTTGACGAAGTCTCGTACGCTCGGGTTCTTGGAGTAGTCCTTCGGCGCGTAGAGGACGTAGGGTCGCTGCACGAGGATCGTGAAAAACGCGGAGGCGACTCCTATCGGAAAGATCACGGAAAAGAGCACCAGAACCGCTTGCAGCCAGCCTTGCGTTTGGGTGGCCGCCGCACCTGCGGCGGCTTCTGATACCGTCAAGAACAGCGAGATGATCCACAGTGGGTTGAGTGCTCTGGGACCCCTTGGGGCATTCGGTGGCTGGCTCACCATTACCTCTCACGAGTTGCGCTGCACATAAGCATTGCAGTGTGCGCTGCGACTCGTAGGCGGTTTTACGTGATGGGTTGATTTGTGCGGTATGGGGTGCGACGACGTCCAAGCGGCTCCGAACAGGTGCCGGCGTCGGCGAGCGCACTGATGCGGGCTTGACGGGCAGTCACCCCGGCGGAGGGGGAGCCCAGCCCACGGCCAGTCAGCGACGCGCCTCGGCCGCCCCGCCAACCGCCGCGTCTTAGAACCTTCTTAATCCCGTTCGTTATCAACTCCTCATGCACTTCATCACCTCCCGCCGGAATGCCCGGACCGCCCGCACCGTCCGTGCCGCCGCCGTGGCCCTCGCGGTCACCGTCCCGTGCGTCACCCTCGCCGAGGTGGCCCAGGCGACCGCACCCCAGGCCAAGGCCCAAACCGCCGCCAGCGCACCGCAGTCGGCCCGCGTCCACGCCGGTCACCTCGTCGACCTGCCCGTCCGCGGCGGCACCGCCACCGTCGACACGGCCACGCTCCGCGTGACGGCACGCACGCCGAAGGGAGAAGTCGAGCTCTCCGCCCCCGCCGCCACCGCTCCCGGCAAGGCCGGGAAGGTGACCGTCACCGCCGACGGCGCGCGTTGGACGTACCCAGGCAGCGGGCTGGCCGTCACCGCCCGCTCCGAGCAAGGGCGGCTCGTCGTTTCCGTCAAGTCCACCGGCGCCGCCGACCGCACACTGAGCTGGCCCGTCACCGGGACCGACCGGGCCGCCTCCGCCGTGCAACTGCCGCGGGGCGAAGGGCTGTCCATACCCGTGGGCGACGCGTTCTGGAACTCCGACCGTGCGCAGCTCGTCAACAGTGAGCTCGACATGTCCTCGGCGCTGACCATGCCGCTGTGGGGGCACACCCTCGGTGGCCGCGGCGTCAGCTATCTCGTGCCCACCGACATCGGCACCTCCCTGCGATCGGTGTCCGACCACGGGCGGCTGCGCACCACCGCCACCCACCGGTTCTCCCGCGGCGAGGGCACCACCGACTACACCGTCACCTTCGCCCTCACCGACGGTTCCCCCGTCGCGCCCGCCGTCGACTACCGTGCCTGGCTGGAGCAGCACGGGCAGCTCGGCAGTCTGCGCGCCAAGATCGACGCGGTGCCGGCCACCAAGAAGCTGCTCGGTGCCTTCCATGCCTACACGTGGGGCGACGCCCGTACCGCCGAGGGTATGAAGAAGCTGCGGGCGCTCGGCGTGGACCGGATGTGGCTCGGCTACGACGCCGACGACACGCCCATGGACGCCGCCGCCGTCGCCGCCGCCAAGAAGGCCGGGTACCTCGTCGGGCCGTACGACTCCTTCGCCAACGGCCAGGACCCCAAGTCCTCCGACGCCCCCACCTCCGCCTGGCCCGACAAGGTCTATCCGGACTTCTGCGTTCAGGGCGCCGACGGCAAGCCCGTCCCCGGATTCCACGACCGCGGCTGCTACCTCAGCTCCGAGGCGTTCGAGAAGGCCGAGCCCACCCGGCACTACCTCGCCGACCGCACCAAGAAGATGACCGCCAACGGTGCCGACAGCTACTTCCTCGACGTCGACGCCGCCGGTGAGCTGTTCCGCGACCACAGCGACGCCCACCCCATGGACCAGTCCCGCGACCGTGCCAACCGGCTCGCCCGGATGCAGCGGCTGTCCGGCAAGAACCGTCTCGTCCTCGGCTCCGAGTCCGCGGGCGCCTGGTCCAACCAGGTGCTCGCCTTCGACCACGGATCCGGCACCCCCGTCGTCGACGGGCTGTGGAAGGCGCAGAGGGACAAGGAGAAGTGGGGCGGCTACACCCCCGCCAAGGCCCCGGGAATCTTCTTCAAGCCCGCCGAGCTCCCCGCCGATGTCGCGAAGGCCATGTACGACCCCGCCTACCGCGTCCCGCTGTTCGAGACCGCGCTGCACGACTCGCTCGTCAACACCGAGCGGTGGGAGCTGTCCTACGACAAGCTCCCGCAGCAGAAGACCACCCGCGCCCTGCTGGCGATGCTCTACAACACCCCGCTCAACTTCGTCCTCGACGGCACGTCCATCCAGGAGCGCGGCAGCGAACTCGCCGCGCTGCAGAAGTACTTCAAACCCCTGCACGAGGCGGCCGGCACCCAGGCCATGACCGGCTTCCGCACCCTGAACGCCGACCGCACCGTCCAGCGCACCGTCTTCGGCGACGGCACCCTCACCGTCACCGCCAACTTCGGCACGAAGGCCCACGGCGGGCTGCCCGGCGGCTGTGTCGACGCGAAGCTGAGCGGCGACAAGAAGCCGCGGCGCCTGTGCCCCGCCGACGTCAACCGGTGACCTCGAACGGCGGACCGGGCTAGCCCTCGGGGATCAGGCCCGCCAGCACGCTCTCCACCGTGTCCGCCTCCTCCGCCGTCTTGTCCTCCCGGTAGCGCAGCACCCGCGCGAACCGCAGGGTCACCCCCTCCGGGTACCGGGTGGACCGCTGGACGCCGTCGAAGGCGATCTCCACCACCAGCTCCGGGCGCACGGTCACCACGAAGCCGTCGTCGGAGAGCGCCAGCTCCCGGAGCCGCTCGGTCTGCCAGGCCAGCAGCACGTCCGTCAGCCCCTTGAAGGTCTTGCCGAGCATGGCGAACGAACCGTCCGCACGGCGCGCCCCCAGGTGCAGATTCGACAGCTTGCCGGTCCGCCGCCCGTGGCCCCACTCGGCGGCCAGCACCACCAGGTCCAGGGTGTGCACCGGCTTCACCTTCAGCCAGGAAGCACCGCGCCGCCCCGCGCTGTACGGCGCGTCCAGCGCCTTGGCCACCACCCCCTCGTGGCCGCGCCGCAGCACCTCGGCCGCGAACTCCCGCGCCGCCGTGCGGGCCCCGGCGTCCGCCGGGTCGGCGACCACCAGCCGTCGTACGCGCAGCGGCTCGGGCACCACCCGTGCCAGCTCCGCGTGCCGTTCGGCCGTCGGCAGCTCCAGCAGGTCCCGGCCGTCGACCGACAGCAGGTCGAAGAAGACGGGTGAGAGCGGCACGGTGACGGCCGCCCCCGCCACGTCCGTCCGGGAGCCGACCCGGCCGGCGGTCTCCTGGAACGGGCGCGGGCGGCCCGTCGCGTCCAGGGCGATGAGTTCACCGTCCAGCACGGCCCGGGACACCGGCAGCTCCCGGGCCACCCGCGCCAGTTCGGGCAGCCGCTCGGTGATCTCGTCCAGGGTGCGGGTGTAGACCCGCACCGCTTCACCGTCCCGGTGCACCTGCACCCGGATGCCGTCCAGTTTCTCCTCCACCGCGCACGGCCCGAGCCGGTCCAGGGCCTCGTCCACGTCCTTGGCGCTGTGCGCGAGCATCGGCTGTACCGGCCGCCCCACCTCCAGCCGGAAGTCCGCCAGCGCCCCCGGCCCTCCGGCCAGCAGTGCGCGGGCGACCGTGCCGAGGGAGCCGCCCAGCATCACCGCCCGCCGTACGTCCGCCGGGGCCGCGTCCGTCGCCGCCGCCAGCCCCTCCACGGCCAGCGCGTCCAGGGCGCCCTGCCGCAGCTCACCGCCGATCAGCCCCAGCAGGAAGCGCTGCTCCTCGGCCGTGGCCGCGCCCATCAGCGCGTTCACCAGCCGCTTGCGTTCGCCCTGCGCGCCCTTGCCCGTCACGCCCGCGATCCGGGTGAGGGCGGCGTCCACCTCCCGGACGGTCAGGGTCGGGGCGTCCGCCGGGGCGGCGGCGTCGCGCAGGGTGCTCCATCCGACACCGATCCTGCGCTGCGGCAGCCGGCCGGCCAGGTACGGAATGGCGATCGGCGCCTCGTCGGGCTCGGCTTTTCGGAACAGCTCCGCCAGCAGAGAGATCTTGACCGACCGCGCGCTGGTCGCCGCCACCTGTGCTGACACCCGGGCGATATCGACAAGAAGCATGCGTTCATCGTGCGTCGTGCGCCGCCCGGGCGCCTCCCGGATCCGGTGGCCTCAAGCGACCGGCCTCAAGCGAGGGCCCCGGCCGTTTCGCGGTCGCGCCCGGCGCCGTCGCTGATTCTGATCAGCAGGGCCACCATCAGCCAGTTCGCGACGAGGGACGAGCCGCCCTTGGCGAGGAACGGCAGCGCCTTGCCGGTGAGCGGGATGAGGCCCATGACACCGCCCGCCACCACGAAGACCTGGAGCGCCAGCGCCGCCGCGAGCCCCACCGCCAGCAGTTTGCCGAACCGGTCGTGCGAGCGCAGCGCCACGCTCAGCCCGCGCTGGACGAGCAGCGCGTAGAGCAGGATCACCGCCATCGTCCCGGCGAGCCCGAGCTCCTCCCCGACCGTGGTGAGGATGAAGTCGCTGCGGCCTGCGAAGCCGATGAGTTCGGGGTGGCCACGGCCCAGGCCGGTGCCCGTGACGCCGCCGCTGCCGAAGCCGAACAGGGCCTGGGCGAGCTGGTCGGAGCCCGTGCCCGGCGGCTGCCGGTCCTTCGGCAGATACACCGCGAACGGGTGCTGCCAGGCGACGATGCGCCCCTTGACGTGCGGTTCGATGGAGCCCACGACGCCGGCTCCCACGACGGCCATCGACAGTCCGACCAGCACCCAGCTGAGGCGCTCGGTGGCGGTGTAGAGCATCACCACGAACAGCCCGAAGAAGATCAGCGAGGTGCCGAGGTCCCGCTCGAAGACCAGCACCAGCAGGCTCAGCGCCCAGACGCCCAGGATCGGCCCGAGCTGCCGTCCCGGTGGCAGCCGCACCCCGAGGACCCGGCGGCCGGTGAGCGCCAGGGCGTCCCGGTGGGTGACCAGATAGCCCGCGAAGAACACCGCGATGATGGTCTTGACGAATTCACCGGGTTGCAGCGACAGCGGCCCCAGCAGGATCCACCGCTTGGCGCCGTAGCTGTCGCCGGGGAAGAACGCCGGTGCCATCAGGAGCACCAGCGCCACGGCCATCAGGACGTAGATGTAGCGCTGCAACCGGCGGTGGTCCCGCAGTACCAGCAGCACGCCGACACAGACGGCGACGCCGATGACGGACCACATGAGCTGGCCGGGGGCGGTCGTTTCGGATTTGTACGCCGCCCGGTACGCGGGGTCCAGCCGGTACAGCAGCACCAGTCCGAAGCCGGAGAGCAGCGTCGCCAGGGGCAGGATCAGCGGATCGGCGTACGGGGCGTAGCGGCGCACCACCAGATGCGGTACCAGCGCCAGGGCGGCCATGCTGACGGCGAACCCGGGAAACCCCTCCGGGACGGCCCCGTCGAGGGCCAGCCCGGTGCTGGCGTAGCCGAAGCAGCTGATGAGGACGGCGAAGCCCAGCAGCAGTGCCTCGCTGCGGCGTCGCCGCCGTGGTGCCGCGGACGGCACCTCGGGGGCCCGGCTGTCGTCGCTGTCCCCCACGTGTACGGAATCCACGGTCACACTCATGAATCATGGACGGCACGGCCTGAAGGAAACCTGAGGGTTCTGAAGGTTCCTTCAGGAACCCGCGGGCCGTGCCGTGGCCGGTTTTCCCGGATGTCCGTCCGGCAGCGGGAAGCGGGCCACCAGCCGTGCCCCGCCGCCCCCGGCGGCCACCACCAGGCTCCCGCCGTGGGCGTGCGCGATCTCCCGGGCGATGGCCAGCCCGAGGCCGCTGCCGCCGCTCTCCCGGTCCCGCGCGGCGTCCAGCCGGACGAAGCGTTGGAAGACCCGCTCGCGCTGGTCCGCGGCGATCCCCGGCCCGTCGTCCGTGACCTCCAGCACCGCCTGCCCCGCCGTCCCGTCGAGGAACGCGCGCACCTCCACCTGTGAGGCGGCATGCCGCAGCGCGTTGTCCACGAGGTTGGCCAGCAGCCGCTCCAGCTGCCCGGTCCGGCCGCGCATCGGCGCCGGCAGATCAGCGGTCACCGTCAGCGGTACGCGGGTCGCCGCCCGCCGGGCGGCCTCCTCGGCGGCCAGCAGCGCCAGGTCCACCGGCTCGCCGGCCCCGGTCGGCACCCGGGCGTCGAGCCGGGCGAGGAGCAGCAGGTCCGCGGCGATGTGCTGCAGTCGTACGGTGTCGGCCAGCGCGGCCCGCACGGCCCCGCTCGTCGGGCATCCGGCCGTCGGGCATTCGACGGCACCGTCCGTCGGGCAATCGGTCGCGCAGTCCGCCCGGTGGCCGGGCCGGGCCGCGGCGGCCAGCGCCACCTCCAGCTGCGAGCGCACCGCGGCGACGGGGTTGCGCAGCTCGTGGGAGGCGTCGGCGACGAACTGTCGCTGCCGGGCGACCGCCTGCTCCAGCCGGTCCAGGGTGGCGTTGACCGTACGGGCCAGCGCCGCCACCTCGTCCCCGCCCGCCGGGTCCGGCACCCGTCGGCCCAGCTCGCTGGCGGTGACGGCGGCCAGCTCGGTGCGGATCGCGGTGACCGGCCGCAGCGCCAGCCCGGTCACCGCCCAGGCGATGGCGGCGGCGAGGGCGATGAGCGGCGGGGCGCCGCCGAGCAGGCCGAGCGCGATGGCGTGCGTGGCGTCGTCGACGTCGTTGAGCACGGTCAGCGCGTAGACGTAGCGCTCCTCGCCCGGCACCGGGCTCGCCCGGACCACGACGACGTCACCGCGCTCCCCGCCCATGGCCGGGGAGCAGCACAGGACCTTCGAGGCGGCGTCCTGCCCCGGCTGCGGGCGCAGATCCGCGAACGCGCGGGCGAGGGGCTCGGCCGAGGGCCGGCTGGTGGCGACCACCTTGCCGCGCGGATCGAGGACGAGGACCATGTCGACGCCCGACCGGGGCGCGGGCAGCAGGGACGGCAGCGGGCCGGCGTCCGCCAGGGCCGCCACCTCGCGGGCGGCGAGTTCCGTGCGGCCGTTGGCGTTGTCCAGCAGGTTGGTGCGCAGGATCGCGTACAGCCAGCCGCCGCCGCCCGCGAGGACCAGCGCCATGGCCAGCGCCGCGGCCGCCGCGGACCGGCCCCGGACCGTACGGGGCAGCAGCCGCGAGCGGCCCCGCCGGGGCGTGGGGCGGCTCATGCGTCAGCCGCCGTCGGGCGCGAGCCGGTAGCCCGTGCCGTGGACGGTCACGATCGCGTGGCGGCCGAAGGGGGCGTCGATCTTCTTGCGCAGCGAGGAGACGTAGACCTCCACGATGTTCGGGTCGGTCCCGGCGGGGGAGTCCCACACCTCGTCGAGGATGTCCCGTTTGGCCACCGCCTGCCCCGCGCTCGCCATCAGGTACCGCAGCACCGACAGCTCGCGCGCGGTCAGCTCGATCTCCTGGTCACCCCGGCGGCAGAGCCGCCCGGCGATGTCCAGAACGAGGTCCCCGGCCCGGAGGGTGGTGGTTTCCGCGCCCCGGCGACGGCCCAGGGCCCGCAGCCTGGCCAGCAGCACGACGAACGAGAACGGCTTGGACAGATAGTCGTCCGCCCCCGCGTCGAGCCCCTCGGCCTCGTCGTACTCGCCGTCCTTCGCGGTGAGCATCAGCACCGGCGTCCACTGGCCGAGCCTGCGCAGCCGTGCGCAGATCTCGTAGCCGCTGAGGCCGGGCAGCATCACATCGAGCACGATGGCGTCGTACGCCCCGGACAGTGCCGCCTCCAGCCCGCGGTGTCCGTCGTGGACGACGTCCACCCGGTGCCCCTCGGCGCCCAGCCCCCGCCGCAGCGAGTCGGCGAGCCCCACCTCGTCCTCGACCATCAATATGCGCACGCCCCCCAGCCTCACATATCCGGTATGCCGGGAAGTCTGGGGACCAAGGCATCACTGTGCGTCATTTTTCGCACACCTGGTGGAATTACCGTAACCGGGCGGCGCCGGGCCGAGTTGACGCCTTCAGACAGCAGGAGCCGCCAGCAGGACGGGAGCAGTGGATCAGCCATGAGCAAACGCCAGAAGGGCCGTAGACACCGCAAGGTCAACCGCACCCCCCGCCCGGTCGGCTCGTCCAGCCCGGGACCGTCCCGCGCCGAGCCGCGAGCCGAATCCCGAGCCGAATCCCACGCCGAGACCCGGCCCGAACCCCGTGCCGAGCCGCGCGTGGTGGTCTCCGCAGGGACACCGGATCTCGGCCGGCACGAGGCCCGCACCTGGGAGGGGCTGCGGGCGTCCGGCGTCGAGGGGGCTTCGGTCGACGAACTGTGCGCGGCCGTGGGCTACCAGGCGCGCACCGTCCTCAAGCACGTCAACGGACTCGCCGCGTACGGCATGGCCGAGCGGCGCGGCGACCGCTGGTACGCGAAACGGACGGCGGAGCCGGGGACCGCGCGACCGGCCGAGGGCGCGCTCGTCGACGCCTAGGCCGGCCGGCGGTTCGGCCCGCGCCCTGCGGGCGCGTCCTCAATCGCCGGACGGGCTCATAGCGAGCCCGTCCGGCGATTGAGGACAGAGCACAGCAAGCCCGTCCGTCACCCGAGGTGCGTCGCTCCCCCCGTCTCCCGGCGGCGCGTGGCGAGCGCGGTGAGCACTGCCTCGTGGGCGAACAGGGCGTCGGCCGTCCGGTCCAGGGAACGCGCCGCCGACTCGGCGCGGGCCGCGTGTCCGAGAATCCGCCGCCGCAGGGCGGCACCCTCGGCGCCGGGCAGCGACACCGCCGCCGCGCCCTCGCGGAGCCGGGCCGCCTGCTCCCGCAGCCGGCCCGCCTGGGCGTGCACGGGCTGCGACCAGGGCGCGATCCCGGCGAAGGAGACGCCGTCGGCGGCCCCGTCGAGGTCGTCCGCGCCGTTCGCTCCGACGGCTCCGCCCTGTTCCTCGCGGTGGTCCCGGCTCACCGGTTCACCCCCCGTGGCTTCGGCCGCAGCGCCGTCCAGGGCGCGAAGGCGTTCCGTGCCCCCTCCAGCGCCGGGGCGAGCTCCGGGTGGTGGCGCAGCAGGACGTCGCACATCCCCGTGCGGTCGATCCACTCCAGGCCCTCGGGGGTGTAGACCTCCGGCCGGTAGTCGGAGGTGAAGAAGCGGTCGCTCTTCAGCCGCCGGGACGCCATCAGCACGAAGACCCGGAACGCGGTGTCGCTGAACGCGAAACCCCGGGGCTTGCGTTCGGCGTACATGCCGACCATCGTGTCGACGCGGTCCAGCCGCCCGTCGTAGACCTCCCGCAGCTCGGCGGCCTGCCCGGCGTTCCCGCCGGTGAGGTCCTCGAAGGAGGTCACCGGCGGACGGTGCAGCGCCGTGCGGAAGGCGGCGTAGCGCGGGACGCCCCGTTCGCGGTCGCGCAGGACGTCCACCGTGCCGACGTCGACATGCTCCCCGGAGATCCGGGCGAGGTCCCGCAGACAGTCGGGGTGGTTGTGCAGGGCGATGGCCCCGGGGTTCATGGTGCCGAAGGAGTAGAACAGGTCGGACCAGCCCCAGCGGTCCACCGCCTCCCGGGTGGCCAGCGCCTGGAGCGGATCGAAACCCGTCCGTTCGATGAGCTCGCCCGTGCGGTGGGAGCGGATCTCGTACTCGTCGCGGATGAGCGGGTGCAGCCGGTAGGAGCTGACGAACTCCTCGGTCATCGAGAACGGGGCGGTGTGATGGTCGGTGGGGCCGCCGAGGATGCCGAAGAGCGCCTCGCCCTTGCCGAACCGCCGTACGTTGCGGCGCAGCCGGGCGGGCAGCACCCCGTACCAGTTGAGGTGCATCGCCGCCCGCGTCACCCGCTGGTCGATCATCGCCGGGGTCCACTCCACCGTGTGGATCTTCGCCAAGACGGCGGTGTTGACGAGTCTCGCCGTGTGGAACAACCGCTCGTCGCCCCAGGTAGGGTGCACGGCGGCGATGCGGTCGCAGATCGCGTTGTGCTCCTTGGCGAACAGCGTGTGCAGCAGGGACAGCCCGACCCAGTAGTTGTCGTTGAAGCCGGTGGCGTCGATGCCGGAGAGACCCTCGGTGGTCTCGTCGGGCAATCTGCCCTTCTCGACGTGGAGTTTGCCGGCCTCGCCGGTGCGCAGGGCCCGGCACTGCGCCTCGCTCGAACCGTAGATCTGCGAGCCGTCCCACCAGTGCGTGACGGTGTTCTCGTACGTCGGCGGCCGGTCCCCGTCGGTGTGGGCGACCGGGTCGGGGCGTGAGCGGCGCACCATCATCGGGCAGCGCGGCCAGTCGTCGTCCGCGGCGAGCGGGACCTCCAGCGGCTCGACGGTCTTGTTGTCGCCGTGGCTGAACCACCCGTGGTTCTGGAACTGGATCCAGGCCGCGGCCAGCATGTTGAGCGTGGGTGCCGGGCGGAAGCCCGCGCGGCGCGCCAGCAGCCGCCTGCTGACCTCGCGCGGGCTGGGCGCGAACAGGCCGTCGTCCTCGGCGTCCGGGAAGGTATCCGGCAGTGCGCAGTTGCGGTCGAAGCGGGTGCCCGCCCTGCCCATGTCGACATCGTCCGGGTCATAGCCGGACCCGTCGTAGCTGCGGTACGGCAGCAGCTCGGGTGTCGGCTTGCGCGGGCGCTCGCCACCGGCGCCGTAGGTGTCGTGCAGATTGTGCGCGCGCAGCAGCTCCCGCTGCTTCCTGATCTCCAGCAGCGCCAGCGGGAAGGGCATCGAGTGCCACTCGCGACGGGGCCGCGGTACCGGGGGCATCAAACATCTCTCCAGGACTCGGGGTGCCGGCGTACGTGAGGGGTGCCGGCGGGTGGGGGCAGGGATCAACGGGCATGGATCAGCGGGCGTGGATCGGCGGGCCTGGGCCTGGGCGTGGCACGGATCAGCGGGCATGGGCGTGAACAGGGATCGGCGGGCGTGGGTCAGCGGTCGTGGAGGCGGAAGACGACGGTCTCCTCCACGACCCCCCGGTACGGGGCGAGCAGGGCGTCCACCCGGTCGCGCGCCTCGGGGACGACCTCGTCGAGACTCTGCGCGTAGACGCCCACGTTGTGGCACTGCGGGAAGTCGTGCGCGGGGTCCACCCAGGTGATCTCCAGCCAGTCCGCGGGCACCGGGAAGACCGACACCGGACTGCGGCCCTCCAGATTGGGCACCACATCGTGCTCGTTGACGAGGCTGACGACGCGGGTCTCGGGGTCGCGGGGGCGTTTGAAGTCGATGGGCGAGCCGACGGCGACGACGTGCGTCAGCCGCCATTTCTGGTTGACCTCCGGGATCTCCGTCAGATTCATGGCCGCGATGCCGCCCTGGCTGTGCCCGATCAGCGCGATCGACGCCCCTTCGGGCACGGTCTGGGCGACGGCCTTGCGGACGGCCCGGGTGTACGGCGAGTCGTTGCGGCCCACCGCGGTGACGGCGCCCACCAGATCCTGCGGAGTGGCGTTGCGGGGCAGACCGAAGGCCATGCCGGCCAGCAGCACCAGATAGCGGGTGACGCCGTCCGGGCCGGTGACCCGCTGGATGATCATCCGGCCGTCGTTGCCGATCGCGGTCAGGTTCCGCAGATGCGCGCTGATGCCGCCGCCGTCGTCCAGGGCGGCGAGCAGGGCCGGATCCGGCGGCTCGGCCACGGCCCGGCCCGCGCCCCGGTCCCAGCGGGCCCAGGCCCCGATGCCCGTGCCCAGCAGCGGATCGCCCTCGGCCCGGGAGCCGGTGACGATGCACCAGGCCGCCGCGTCGTTGAACGGGTTCTCGTCCACCAGCGCGTTCCACGCCATGACCTCGGTGAGCGAGGGGGCGAGCGCGGCCAGGGCCCGCTCGGCGCCGTCCGCGCGCACCGCCCGGTGGAAGACCCGCAGCGCCTGGGTCTGCCGGTCGGCCTCGATGGCCCCCAGCAGCCGCCGCACCGGCCCGTCCTCGATGAATTCCGGGTGCCGCACCGCGCACAGCCGGATCCGCAGCTTGAGCGAGGTGACCGCCACCGCGACCGCGAGATTCTCCCGGCTGGTGAGCACCCCGCCCAGCCAGGCGGCCCGGCCCACCCGCCCGCCGTCCGGGGCGTAGCCCAGCCCGGCCGGTTCGGTGAGGGTCCGGGCGAGGGCCCGCACCGCGCGCACCCCGGTGCGGGGCGAGCGGCCGAGCGAGGCCGCCAGCTGCGGGTCCGTGGCGATCGCCGTGACCGTACGGCCCGCCTCACGGATCACCCCGGCCACCTCGCCCAGCATGCGGGCGACGGCCGCGAGCGAGGCGGTGTCCACCCCCTCGGGGCAGCCCTCGGAAGGGGACCCGCAGCCCTCGGAAGCGTCCGGGCCGTCCGTGGCGCCCCGCGTGCCGACGGGCGCTTCGCTGTCGGTGGTCATACGCCCTCCGCCGGCCGGCGGGAGCGGACCCCGATGCGCAGCCGTGCCGCGTCGAAGGTGTGCGGCAGCGGCCGGTCGGGGCTCAGCCGCGGGCCGGCCACGGCCAGCTCCCCGGCGCGCAGGAACTCGGCGACGAAGCCGGTGGCCAGCTGGAGGCCCAGCTCCATGCCGCTGCACTGGGCCTCGCCCCGGCTGAAGGGGCTGACGGCCCAGTCCCGCTCGGCCGTGCCGTCCAGCCACTTCTCCGGTGCGAACCGGTGCGCGTAGTCGATCCGTTCGCCGTCCCGCGCGTGGAACCCGGCGGGCACCAGCACATTGACGCCCCCCGGCGCCACCGCGTCGCGCCAGCGGGTCTCGGCCGTGGTGCGCCGCATCAGACTGGACACCGGCGGCCACAGCCGCGCCGCTTCCTGCACACAGGCACGGACGTACGGCATGGCCTCGAACCCCGCCGCCGTGCGCGGCCCGTGCGCCCGGTCGGCCGACTCGGTCTCCGCGAGCGCACGCTCGTACTGCACGGGGTGCGAGGCGAGCAGGGACAGGGTCTGGAGGGCCGCCGCGTGCACCACGCCGAGCGCCATGAACCAGTGGGCGACCTGGGCCTCGGGCGCGGTCTCCGGCCCCCGGGGCGCGCTGCCGAACAGCCCGGCCAGGCTGCGCGGGTCGGCGTCGGCCAGATAGCGGGCCTGGCGTTGCATCAGCCGCCGCCGGATCCTGCGGGTACGCCCGGTGCGCCAGCGTCGGGCGCCCATCCAATTGGCCTCGGCCAGCAGCAGACCGAGCAGCCGGGAGTACTCCACGTCGTCCGCGGCGGCCTCGCCCAGGAAGCAGCGCCGCCCCGCCCGCTCGAACCGCTCGCGGATGTCGTCCGGCCGCAGGCCCTCCACCGCCCGGGGCCCCAGCAGGGCCGCCGCCTCCTCGCCCACGACCCGCAGGAAGTGGTCCGCGAGCCGGTGCACGGGACACCCCGCGTCCAGCACCGCGTCGTTGAACGCCCGCCGCGCCGCGCGCTGCCCGCCGTGCGAGGCGACGAGCGTCTCGGGCTGCACGGCCGCGAAGCCGCTGACCTTCTCCCAGGTGTCCACCGCGTACACCTCGACGGGGCCCGCCAGCACCTGTTTGGCGTCCTCGGGGTCCAGGACCAGCAGGGTCGGCCCGGAGGTGCCGCGCACCAGGACCGGGCCGCGGCCGTGCCGGCGGCGCATCCGGCGCATCAGCTCCAGGCCGCGCCGGGCGGGGTCGGTCCGGGCGACGAGCGCGGCGATACGGGGACGGGCACGGAAGGCGCCCTTGAGGTAAGTGGGAAGGAAATAGACAAGGGTGAGCCGGAGGTTCTCGCTCCGGGACGCGGTCGGCAGTGCGGCGCGCCGCTCACCGATCCCCGGGGCGTCGATCGTGTCGCTCATGCCAGCACCTTCCCCGGGTTGAGCAGCCCCTCGGGGTCGAGCAGCCGTTTGACGTCCCGCTGCAACCGCAGGTTGCGGGGCGGCAGTTCACGGGCCAGCCAGTCGCGCTTGAGGACGCCGACGCCGTGCTCGCCGGTGATGGTGCCGCCCAGCTCCAGCCCGGCGGCCATGATGGCGTCGTACGCCTCCTTGGCGCGCCGGACCGCGTCCGGGTCGGAGCGGTCGAAGATGACGGTCGGGTGCAGATTGCCGTCCCCCGCGTGCCCGACGGTGGAGATGTAGAGGTCGTACTCGTCGGCGATCAGCTCGATCCGGTCGATGAGGGTGGCCAGCGCGGCGCGCGGCACCGCGACGTCCTCGATGAACGCCGTCACGTCACCGGAGAGCGCCGCGGCCCGGGCGCCGAGCGCCGGCAGCACCATCCGCCGCGCCTCCAGCACCTCCTTGGACTCCCGCTCGTCGGCGGCGGCGCTGACGGACAGCGCCTTCGCCGACCGGCAGAGCGCGGCCATCGCCCGCACCTGCTCGGCGGCGTCGGGCGCGTCGCTCGCCACGATCAGCGTGGCCGCGGCGTGCCCGGCCAGCAGCGGATGGCCGAGCGCGGCGACCGCCTCGGTGGTGGTGCGGTCCATCAGCTCCAGCGCGGAGGGGATGTGGCCCTCACGGATGATCGCGGCCACCGCCTCGCCCGCGTCCGAGGCGGACGGGAACTGGGCCAGCAGCGCCACGGCGGGCGGCTGCGGCGGGCGCAGCGCCAGGGTCGCCTCGACGATGATGCCCAAGGTGCCCTCGGAGCCGACGAACAGCCGGGTGAGGTCGTATCCGGCGACGCCCTTGACGGTGCGCCGGCCGACGCGCAGCACCTCGCCGTCGGCGAGCACGACGGTCAGCCCGAGGACGTAGTCGGCGGTGACCCCGTACTTCACACAGCACAGGCCGCCGGCCCCGGTGGCGATGTTCCCGCCGATCGTGCAGGTCTCCCAGGAGGCCGGGTCCGGCGGGTAGCACAGGCCCCGCTCGGCGACGGCCGCGGCGAGGTCGGCCGTGACGACCCCGGGCTCGCAGCGCACCAGCCGGTTCGCGGTGTCGATCTCCAGGACGCGGTTCATCCGGACCATGGACAGCACCACACAGCCGTCGACGGCGTTGGCGGCCCCGGCGAGGCCCGTGCGGGCGCCTTGCGGCACGACGGGCACCCCGTAGGCCCGCGCCGTGCGGACCACGTGCTGGACCTGCTCGATGGTGTCGGGGCAGACCACGGCGGCGGGTCTGCCCGCCTCGCTGAACGGCGCGGAATCCCTGGTGTGCAGGTCGAGTTCGGCTTCGCCGGTCAGTACGGATCCGGGGGGCAGGGTCTCGCCCAGGGCGGTGAGGAGGGGATTCTCGACGGTTACGGTCATCGGCAACTCCATGCGGTGGGGGGCCGCTTACGAGGCGGTGTGAAGAAGAAGTCGAGGAGGGAGCGCGGTCACAGGGTGGGGGGAACGGTGGTGATGGGCGCCACGATGAGCACCGGCCCGTCCGGCGATGTGGTGGCGGCCGCGACCAGCTCGGCGAGGTGCGCGGCGTCCGTGGCGCGGTGCGCGGGGACCCCGTAGCCCCGGGCCAGGGCGCACAGGTCGATGCCGGGGATGTCCAGACCGGGCACCCCTGGGGTGTTCTCGAAGCGGCCGAACCATTTGAGGATCGCGTACTCCCGGTTGGCCGGGATCACGAAGGTGACCGGGACGCGGTAGGCGGCCGCCGTCCACAGCGCGGTGATCGCGTACTGGGCGGAACCGTCACCGACGAGCGCCACCACGGGCCGGTCCGGCCGGCCGAGCCGGGCGCCCACCGCCGCCGCGAGACCGAAGCCCAGACCGCCGCCGGTGGTCATCAGGAAGGACCCCGGCCGGTCGATGCGCACATGGTCGCGGAAGGCCTGGACGTTGGAGGGCGACTCGTTGACCCACACGGTCTCGGGCGGGGCGGCACTCGCGACGGCCGCGAGGGCGTCCACCGCGGACATCGGCTCGGGGGCCGGGTCGGCGGCCGGGGCGCTCTGCGCTCCGGGCCCGGTCTCCGCCACCGTGGGCGCCGTCGTCACCCCCGCGGCCGCGTCCGCCGGGCCGTCGCCGCCGCCCTTCTTCTCCAGCACCTCCGTCAGCAGCTCCAGGGTGGGCCGCAGCCCCGCGACGAGGGCGTCGCCGACGGGTGCCCGCGCCGCCTCGTCGGGGTCGCTGGTGAGCAGCACCAGCTCCGCGCCGTCCGGCAGCACCGGGCCGGGCACATAGGGGTAGTAGCGGAAGACGGGCGCCCCCACCACCAGCACCAGATCGTGTCCGGCCAGGGTCTGCGCCAGCGGCGCGAGGGCCGGTGGCAGGACGCCCTGGTAGAGGGGATGGTCCTCGGGGAAGCCGACCCGGCCCTCGATGGGCGAGGCCCACACCGGCAGCCGCCGGTGCTCGGCGAGCGCGACGGCCGCCTCCCAGGCCCCTTCGGCGTCGATCGCGCCACCGGTCACCAGCACCGGATTGGCGGCCTCCGCCAGCCGTCGGGCGAGGTCCTGCACGGCGGGCGCGGCGGCCGCGGTGCCGTCGTGGACCCGGCGGCGCGCCGCGGCCAGCGCCCCCGCGTACTCCGCCTCGTCCAGCTCCACGTCGAAGTCGTCCATCGGCAGCGACAGGAACACCGGGCCGCGCGGCGCGGTCTCGGCCAAGTGGAAGGCCCGGGCCAGCGCCGCCGGCACGTCCTGCGCGCGCGGTGGTTCGTAGGCCCACTTCACGGCCGGACGGGGCAGGACGGTGGCGTCCACGTTGGTCAGCAGCGCCTCCATGGTCATCATGGCGCGGACCTGCTGCCCGGCGGTCACCACCATGGGCGTGTGGTTGGCGGCCGCGGTGATGATGGCGCCCATGGCGTTGCCGACGCCGGGAGCCGTGTGGAGATTGACCAGGGCGGTCCCGCCGGTGGCCTGCGCGTACCCGTCGGCCATCCCGACGACGACGGCTTCCTGGAGACCGAGCACGTACCGGAAGTCGTCGGGGAAGTCCTGGAGGAAGGGGAGTTCCGTGGAGCCCGGATTGCCGAACACCGTCGTCACTCCACGGGACCGCAACAGCTCAAAAGTGGCTGCGCGTACGGTCGTCATGCCTCGCACCTCTTGGGGTCGGTGGGCCGGTTGGGAGAGGGGAGCATTGCCACTTCCCGCCCGGCAAAGCCATGACAGCCGAAGATCAGCTCAGTATTCATCCGCAGGAGTGAAAACCTGCTTTTCCGCCCGGTCCGACCGGTCTGCGGGTCCTACGGTCGCCGGTATGCCCGACTTGGACGAAGTCATCCAGCGGATCCGTCACGACATGGACAGACGCCTCCGTGAGCGCCTGCGCGGGATGCCGCCGGAGCGGCCGGCCGACTGGCCCGTCGACACCCTCTCCGACCCCCGCGCCGACCGCCCGCTCGACGCGGTCGAACCCGGGCAGGCGGCCGGGACCGGCTGAGGCGTCGTCCCGCGCCCGGACGCGGACGCGACGGCGGGAGGCGGGCCGTCCCTCGGCGGCCGCCTCCCGCCGTCCGGTCGGTGCGGTGGGTTCGGTCTCCTGTGGTCCGGTGGTCAGCGCCTGGATCTGCTCATTCCCAGCCCCGCGAGGGCGAGGGAGCACAGGAGGGCCACGCCACCGACGATGATGTTGCTGACGATGGCCCGGGTGGTGTCGACGTTGCCCGCCACGACCCAGGGCGCGACGATCGTCCACGCGGCTATGCACAGCGCGGCCCAGCTCATCGCGTGCGTACGCTCATACGCCGACCCGAAGCCGCCGAGCAGACAAGCGAAGGCCGCACCGGCGATCAGGTTGGTGATGGCCAGGGTCGTTGAGCCGTTGAATCCGACAATCCATGGTGAGGCGGCCAGATAGACGCCACACATAAAGGCGAGGGCTTCGACGCCCTGTGCGGTGGGTGTCGCGGTGGTTTCCTCCGAGTGCGCGCGGAGCGCCAGGAGGTCCGGGTGCTGGTCGATACGGGGCGACGTAGGAGCGCTCACGTCGGCCACCTTCTTTCCCTACTTGAGTGCCACCTGGCTGTATTTTAACCTCAATTGCCCCAATTTCCACCCTGATGGCGTAGACAACACCACCCCCTGACGCCTGTTTGGGAGTGAGGGAACGGGGGAGCCGCAAGAAGAGGCCGTCGGGAGACCGGCGGGTCACAGGGGGATGAAAAGGGGGAAAACCACGATGGAGCGTCGCGAGGGACAGCAGGAGCAGAGCGCGGGCCGGGCGGGGGACCGGACACCGGGACCGTTACCCGGCCGGACGGAGCTGACGGAGCCCTTGGGCAGCACCGTCCGTGACGAGGACGACAGCGAGCCGCACATCGTCCGCGGCATGGACTGAACCCGGCCCCGACCCGGACCGGGTCCGGACCGCATCCGCCCGGGGCGTCGCGCGGCCAACGCTCACGGGACGTTCCCCGGGCGGAAAGATCCACGTGGCCCGCGAGGCGCGCGGGGGGCCGACAACACCCCTATGCGCATCGTCATCGTCACCGAGTCCTTCCCGCCCGACGTCAACGGCGTCGCCCTCTGCGCCGAGCAGACCGCCCGGCACCTGGCCCGGCGCGGCCACGAACCGCTCGTCGTCACCCCGTCGGGCCCCTACGATCCGGGCGGTGGCGAAGACGACGCCGGGTGGTACCCCGTCGTGCGGGTCCCCTCGATACCGCTGCCCGGCTGTCCGGGGATCCGCGTCGCGCTGCCGAGCCGACGGCTGCCCGGGGCGCTGGCCGCCCACCGGCCCGACATCGTCCACCTCGCGAGCCCTTTCGTGCTCGGCGCGCGCGGCATGAGCGCCGCCGCGCGCCTCGGCGTGCCCGCCGTCGCCGTCCACCAGACCGACCTCGGCGGCTACGCCCGCACCCATCCGGGCACCGGCGGCCACCTCGCCTGGCGGCGGATACGGGCGGTGCACACGGCCGCCGACCGCACCCTCGCGCCCTCCTCCGCCGCCGCCCGCGACCTCGTCGCGCACGGCGTCCCCCGGGTACGGCTGTGGCCGCGCGGCGTGGACTCCACCCGCTTCCACCCCGCACGGCGCGACCCCGAGCTGCGCCGCGCGCTCGCCCCCGGCGGCGAGCTGATCGTCGGCTACGTGGGCCGGCTCGCCCCGGAGAAACGCGTCGAGCTGCTCGCACCCGTCTGCGCGCTGCCGGGCGTGCGCCTCGTCATCGTCGGCGACGGCCCCAGCGCCGCCGGGCTGCGCACCGCCCTGCCCGGGGCCCGCTTCCTCGGCAGCCGCACCGGCGAGGGCCTCGCCCGGATCTTCGCCTCGCTGGACGTCTTCGTCCACACCGGCCCCCAGGAGACCTTCTGCCAGACCGGGCAGGAGGCGCAGGCCAGTGGCGTACCGGTGATCGCACCGGCGGTCGGCGGCCCCCTCGACCTCATCGACCACGGCCGCACCGGCCTGCTCGTGCGGCCCTGTGACGCCGAGGCGGTCCGCGACGCCGTCCTCGCCCTGGAACCCTGCCGCGCCCGGCGCGCCGCGTACGGACGGGCCGGCCGCGAGTCCGTCCTCGGCCGCACCTGGACGGTGATCGGCGACCGGCTCCTGGACCACTACGACGACGTCCTGGCCCGCCGGTGCGCCCGCAGCCGGCCGGCCGTGGAGGGGAGCACGGTCTGAACGCGCCTCGCCGGGCCCTACACCCGTACGGGCACGAACCGCACCGGCGTGCCGGGCACCGCCTGGGCCGCGGCGGCCAGCGACGGCTCGGGGACCACCCCGACGACGGGGTAGCCACCGGTCGTCGGGTGATCCGCGAGGAAGACCACCGGGCGGCCGTCGGGCGGGACCTGGACGGCGCCGAGGACCATGCCCTCGCTGGGGAGTTCGCCCTCCCGCGCCCGCTCCAGACGCGGCCCCTCGGTGCGCAGCCCGATGCGGTTGCTCGCCGGCGACACCCGGAAGGCGCCGCCCGCCAGGGCCCGCCGCGCACCGGGGGTGAACCAGTCGTCCCGCGGGCCGAGGACGACCGGCAGCACCAGCCCGGCCGTGGGCGGTCCGGCCGAGGGCACGGTGTCCGCGGTCAGCGGCGGCCCGCAAGGGGCGCCCAGCGGCAGGGACATGCCCTCGGCGAGCGGTGCGGGCCCAAGGCCGGAGAGCAGATCGCGGGAGCGGCTGCCGAGGACCCGCGGCACGGCCACACCGCCGCCGAAGGCCACGTAGCAGCGCAGCCCCGCGCGGGCGCTGCCCACGTCGAGCACGGCACCCGCCGCCAGCCGCACCGGCGCGCCCCACGCCACCGGGCGGCCGTCGACCCGCACCGGACAGGGCGCCCCCGTCACGGCGGCCGTCACGGCCGTGTCCGTGCGCACGGCACACCCGTCGACGGTGGTCTCCAGGGTGGCGAACGCCGCGGGGTTGCCCACCAGGCGGTTGGCGAGCCGGTGCGCGGGCCGGTCGAGGGCGCCGGAGCGGGGCACCCCGAGATGCGCGTGGCCGGGCCGGCCGAGGTCCTGCACGGTGGTCAGCGCCCCGGACCGCAGCACCGTCAGGGCGCTCACGCGAGTGCCTCGAAGCGCACGCGGGTGCCCGGGGCGAGCAGCGCGGCCGGCTCCCGCGCGGGGTCCCACAGGGCGGCGTCGGTACGGCCGATGAGCTGCCAGCCGCCGGGGGAGGAGCGCGGGTAGACCCCGGTGTAGGGGCCGGCCAGGCCCACCGACCCGGCGGGCACGGCCGTGCGCGGAGTGGACCGGCGTGGCACCCGCAACCGCTCGGGCAGACCGGTGAGATAGCCGAAGCCGGGTGCGAAACCGCAGAAGGCGACGCGGAATTCGAGGCCGGAATGGATGCGCGGGACCTCGTCCTCCGGTACCCGCCACAGGGCCGCGACCTCGGCGAGGTCGGCCCCGTCGTAGCGGACCGGCAGGACGACGGCCGCGCTGCCGGCGGCGGTCAGCGGGGGTATGGACCAGCTCGTGAGGTCCTCGGCGAGGGCGCGCGGGTCGTCGAGGCCGTCCAGCAGGACGGTGCGGGCCGCGGGCACGATCTCGGCCACGGGCGGCAGCGACCCGGTGGCTCGGCGGCGCAGCAGCTCGGCGTGCAGGGCCTGGGCCTGTTCGGCGGTGGCGACCTCGACGAGCAGGGCGCGGCGCCCGACGGGAAGGGCGCGCACGCCGGTGAGCCGCTCCGGGGGCGCGGTCACGCGAACGCCTCGATCCGGACGCCGGCGGCCTCCAGTCCGTCCCGCACCCGGCGGGCGAGCTGCGCGGCCCCGGGGGTGTCGCCGTGCAGGCACAGCGAGCGGGCCTCGACGGCGACCTCCTCGCCGGTGAGGGCGAGGACGGCGGACGCGCGGGCGATGCGGACGGACCGGGTGACGACGGCGTCCGGGTCGGTGATCACGGAGCCGGGCTCCCGGCGGGAGACGAGCGTGCCCGCGGCGGTGTACGCGCGGTCGGCGAACGCCTCGGTGACCACCGGCAGTCCGGCCCGTCCGGCGGCCTCGTGCAGCAGCGAGCCGGGCAGCCCGAGGACGGGCAGCGCCCCGCCCGCACCGGATATGCCCGCCACCACGGCGGCCGCCTGGGCGGCGTCGGTGACCGTGCGGTTGTAGAGCGCGCCGTGCGGCTTCACATACGCGACGTCCGCACCGGCCGCCTGTGCGAAGACGCGCAACGCGCCGATCTGGTAGGTGATCTCGTCGGCGAGCTCGTCCGGCGGCACGTCCATGGCGCGGCGGCCGAAGCCGGCCAGGTCGCGGTAGGAGACCTGGGCGCCGATGCGCACGCCGAGTTCGACGGCGCGCTCGCACACCCGGCGCATCGTGGAGGGGTCCCCGGCGTGGAAGCCGCAGGCGATGTTCGCGCTGGTGACGACCGACAGCAGTGCGTCGTCGTCGGTGAGCCGCCAGCGGCCGAAGCCCTCGCCCAGATCGGCGTTGAGGTCGAGCGCCGGCCGGGGCGTCGTGCCCGGCCCGTCGGCAGGTCCGGTCATCGGCTGGTCTCCCGCATCACGTCGAGTATGAGTGTCCGTGCGTCGTCCAGATAGGTGGTCAGCTCGGCCTCGGCGCGGTCGTACGCGCCGTCGTCGAGGAGGGCGGCGAGGGCGCGGTTGCGCGCCAGGAACGGTTCGTGGAAGCGGCGCGGCGAGGGCATCGCGTGGAAGGCCAGGCGCAGTTCGGCCAGCAGCCGGTCCATGGCGGTGTCGATGCGGGCGCTGCCGGCCAGCGCCGCGAGCGCCCGGTGGAAGCGCAGGTCCGCCGAGCCCACCTCCCGCCAGTCGTGACCGGCCGCGGCGCGCTCGCCCTCGGCCACCGCCCGGCCGACGGCGTCGCGCAGCGTCCGGTCCGCGCCGTCGGCGGCCCGTACCCCCGCGGTCTCCAGGGCGGCGCGCACCCGGTAGATGTCCGTGACGTCGGCGGGCTCCAGGACCCGGACGAACACCCCCCGGTTCAGCACGTGGACGACCAGGCTCTCGTGGATGAGCAGCCGGAAGGCCTCGCGCAGCGTATTGCGCGACACCCCGAGGTCCCGGCCGAGCGCCTCCTCGGACAGCTGGGTGCCGGGCGGCAGTCCGCCGCCCTCGATACGGGTGCGCAGCGCGTCGGCCACGCGCTGCGCGGTGGATCGGGCCATGCGTCCTCCACGTGCGGCGGTCAAGGGCGATGCCAAGGCGTGTTCACCGGCCGCGGCCAAGTGATCCGCCAGTCAAGCCCCTTGAGGATTGTTGAACAATATCTTAGCCTCCTCGCCAGTCACCTCACCCGATCGAGTGAGGTCCGGGAACGCGGAAGGCAAGGCCCATGCTCGTTCTCCTGGGCGTCCTCGTGGTCGTGATCGGCTTCGCCACGAGGCGCAACCCCCTGCTGGTCGTCGGTGTCGCGGGCATCGCCACCGGCCTGCTCGGCGGGCTCTCGCCGCAGAAGGTGCTGGCCGCCTTCGGCACCGGCTTCGCCTCCAGCCGGGCGGTGACGATCTTCGTGATCACCCTCCCCGTCATCGGCCTCCTGGAGCGCTACGGGCTCCAGGAGCAGGCCCGCCGGCTGATCACCCGCTTCGCCGGGCTCACCACCGGCCGTTTCCTGGCCCTCTACCTCCTGCTCCGTCAGATCACCGCCGCACTCGGGCTCCTCAGCGTCTTCGGACACGCCCAGACCGTCCGACCGCTCGCCGCCCCCATGGCCGAGGGCGCGGCCGAGCGGCGCCACGGCCCGCTGCCCGACAAGGCCCGGGAGAAGGTGCGCTCCTTCGCCGCCAGCGCCGACAACGTCGGGCTCTTCTTCGGCGAGGACGTCTTCCTGGCCGTCGGCTCGATCCTGCTCATCACCGGATTCGTCAACACCACCTACCACACCCACCTCGAACCGCTGCAGCTCGCGCTGTGGGCCATACCCACCGCCCTGTGCGCCCTCACCATCCACGGCTGGCGGCTGCTGCGCCTGGACCGGGCACTGGCCGCCGGGGACACCGGAGCCGGCGCGCGCGAGGCCCTCGACCGGAAGGCCGCCAAGTGATCAAGGCAGAGTGGTTCTACTGGCTCGTCGGGGGCATCTTCCTGGTGATGGCCGCCCAGATGCTCACCGACCGCAGCAATCCCAAGCGGCTGGGCACCGCCGCCTTCTGGGGCCTGCTCGGCCTCGGCTTCGTCTACAGCACCTGGGTCGTCGACAAGTCCGCCCCGCCCGAGCCGCTCGGGGTGGCCGTCCTCGTCATGGTCTGCCTCGCCGGCTTCGGCTTCACCGGGCGCGGCGAGGCCCGTACGACGACGCCCGAGCAGCGGGCGGAGAGCGCGCGGCGGCTGGGCGGCAAGCTGTTCGTGCCCGCCCTCGCCATCCCGGCCGTCGCCCTGGTCTGCGCGGTCGGCGTCAAGAAGCTGTCCCTGGGCGGCGAGCCCGTCCTGCAGAAGGGCAGCGAGACCATCCTCGGGCTCGGGATCGGCTCGCTGGTCGCCCTCGCCGTCGGGATGGTGATGCTGCGCGAGCGGCGGATCACCGTGCCCGTGCACGCCGGACGCTCGATGCTGGAGACGATGGGCTGGGCGATGCTGCTGCCGCAGCTGCTGGCGACGCTCGGCACGATCTTCTCCGTCGCGGGCGTCGGCGACCAGGTCCGCCGGATCACCACCGCGGTCCTGCCGGACGGCTCCGTTCTCATCGCCGTCGTCGTCTACTGCGCCGGGATGTTCCTCTTCACCGTGATCATGGGCAACGGCTTCGCCGCGTTCCCCGTGATGACCGCGGCAGTCGGCTGGCCGGTCCTGGTGGAGCAGGCGCACGGCAACGCCTCCGCGGTGCTCGCCATCGGGATGCTCGCGGGCTTCTGCGGCACGCTGGTGACGCCCATGGCCGCGAACTACAACGTCGTCCCCGCGGCCCTGCTGGAGCTCAAGGACCAGTACGGGCCCATCAAGGCACAACTGCCCACCGCGGTCGCCCTGCTCGGCTGCAATATCGTCATCATGGCCGCCTTTGCTTTTTGACCCGTTACGACCCCATCTGACGTCACCTGATGCCATCTGGCGCCTTCCGGCGTCACTTGTCTTGTAGGGAGCACCCCTCGATGACCCGGGTACTGCTGACCGGATTCGAACCCTTCGGCGGCGAGAGCCTCAACCCCTCCTGGCAGGCCGTGCGCGCCGTCGCCGTCGACCCGCCCCAGGGGATCGACGTGCACGCCGCCCAACTGCCCTGCGTCTTCGGCGACGCCATCGACGCCCTGTACGACGCCGTCCGCGAGACCGAGCCCGACCTCGTCGTCTGCGTCGGCCAGGCCGGCGGCCGCCCCCACCTGACCGTCGAGCGCGTCGCCGTCAACATCGACGACGCCGTCATCCCCGACAATCTGGGCGCCCGGCCCGTCGACGAACCCGTAGTCCCCGGCGGCCCGGCCGCCTATTTCGCCACCCTCCCCGTCAAGGCCTGCGTCGCCGCCGTCCGCGACGCGGGCCTGCCCGCCGCCGTTTCGCAGACCGCCGGCACCTACGTCTGCAACCACGTCTTCTACGCCCTGATGCACCTCGCCGCGACCGAACGCCCCGGCCTGCGGGGCGGGTTCGTCCACGTTCCCTACGCGCCGGAACAGGTCACCGACCGGGCCCTGCCGTCACTCCCCGTGGCCACCGTCGCCGAGGGGCTGCGTATGATCGTGATCACCGCCGCACACCGCACCGAGGACGTACGCGCTGTGGGGGGCGCCACACACTGAGGCCACCGGCTCCGGCACCGGGCACGTCCGCCCGTGCCGTTTCGTCCGTTGTCGGGGTGAGCGCCTACTCTGTGCGACGTGACTTCTCCAGCCCCGGCGGCCGTTCCGCCCCAGCTCAACGGGCCCGCACTCCCCCAAGCTCTCGGCTCCGCTCGAGCAGGGGGGACCCCCATCGCCCCGGGCCCGGCCGCCGACGAGGGCCTGGCCCGTCGGCTGCGGGCGCTCGCCTGCACCGCGCCGCTGCACGACCTGGACGCGCGCAAAGCCAATCTCGCGGGCGAGTACGGCGGCTACGCGATGGCGGAGGTGGCCCTGGCCGCCATCGACCTGGTCACGCTCAACATGGACTTCGACACCGGCGCCGACCACGAGCAGATAGTGGCCAGGCTGCTGCCGCGCGTCGCCGCCCAGGAACCGCACCGGTCCGCCGCCGAGCACGAGCGCGTCGCCCGCTGGGTCCTGGAGAACCTCATCAACGTCGGCAGTGTCGACCGCGGCTTCCGGGCCGTCTACGGCACCTTCGGCACCGACGGCACGTACGTCCGCCGCGACTACGACTTCAAGCTGATCGAGGAAGTCCCCGGCCACGGCGGCACCGTCTTCCTGCGCACCACCGACGAGGCCGTCAACGTCCTCGTCGGCGCCCTCGACACCGATGTCACCAGCGCGCAGATCGCCGCCGAGGTGAAGCTGGAGGTCCTCATCAGCCGGGGCCGGCTCGCCGACGCCCAGCTCGCCGCGGAGCAGGCCCGCTACCGCACCGTGCAGTACGCCGAGACCCTCCGCAAGACCCTCGACGCCACCCGCCGCAACGTCCGGGCCGTGGACTGGCTGCGCACCGTCCCCGACATGATCGCCGAAGCGCTCGACCACGTCGCCGACCGCTACCGCCACGAGAACGCGATCCTCACCAACATCCGCAAGGCGCGCGACGAGGCCGAGGAGCCCGAGAACAAGCGGCGCGCCGCCGAGCTGGTCGACATCGTCAAGGACTGCATCCGCCGCCACACCCAGCTGCAGTCGAGGCTGCTCGAAGCCGGCCCCCTCTTCCGCGCCGAACAGGACCGGCAGGCCTTCGCACCCCCGGCCGCCCGCGCCGGCCTCGACCTGTACGGGCAGCTCCTCGCCCCCGTCCTGCCGCTCCCGCTCGAGCAGGCCGGCCGCGTCACCGACGCCTTCTTCACCCACGGCACCGGCCTGCGCACCCCGGTGTCCGTCCGCGTCGGCGACCTGGTGGAGATGCTGCTGACGCCGCCCGCCGAGCGCGAGCACCTCGGCGCGGAGATGCCCGAACCGGACCTCATCGCGACCCCGGACGACAGCCGCTTCAGCGAGGAGCAGCTCGCGAGCGCCATGGAGCTGCTCGACCTGCCGGCCGACGCGCCCCGCCGCCTCTCCGGCCTCCTGGCCGACGCCCGCCGCCGCGACCCGGAACTCCCCTACCTCGTCGCCCTGCTGGCCGTCCACGCCGCGAGCCCCTCGGTCGGCACGGCCTACCGCCAGGGCGAGCAGACCCTGCTGTTCGCCGTCGACGACGGCACCCAGCTCGACGACATCGAGTTCGGCGGCGCCGACCTCATCGTCGGCAAGGCCCTGCTGGACGCGGCCGGCATGGCGGCGGACCGCGCGGAGGCCACGTGATCGCCGTACGGCTTCCCGCCGTGGCGGACGGAGACACCACGGCCCTGCCCCTCTCCCGGCCACCGCTGGGATACGCCCCCGGCCACGGGAAGGGGCGGGTCCGGGGAGGAACTCCCGCCGCCACGGCGAGCCACCACCGCGGCGCGGCCCGGCGGTGCCGAACCGACCACCACCCATGGAACCCCCAGCAGGAGCACCGACCGTGACTGAGTACGACGCCGAGTACCCGGCGCAGCCGGATGTGGCCGAGCCGAGTCCCACCCCGAGCGGCAGCGGCAACGTCACCCCCGCCGACGCCGCCGACGCCGCCCGGCTCATCGCCTTCGGGCTGCAGCCCAAGCTGCTGCCCGCCCGCGACGCCGAGTACGCCGAGCTGCTGCGCCGCCACCGCGACGAGCCCGCCTTCGCGCGGCTCGCGGACGCCGTCGCCGCCGGCCTCGGGCTCATCGTGCTGGAGGTGTCCAGCCGGGCCGGCATGGCCGTCACCGCCGCCGAGGACTCCGTCTTCGCCGTCCGGATGGGCGACTACGCCCGCCGGGCCACCGCCGACTCCGCCGACCGGTTCCTGCACGGCCTCGCCCATCTCGCGGTCGCCGCCATGGCCTTCCCGCGTCCGGAGGACCTCGCCGACGACGGCTACATCGGCCGCGTCACCGTCAACGGCATCGACGCGTTCGTCCGCCAGGCCTGCCGCCGGCTGGAGGAGAAGGCCGCCGAGCAGGGCGAGAACACCGACCCCACCACCGACGCCCCCGGCCTCGAAGCCGCCTGGCGGGTCTACGCCCGGCGCAGCGCGACCGGCGCCACCAAGGACGCCCGCCGTCTCGCGGGCTCCACCACCGGCATCATCGCCAAGGCCGTCGCCTTCCTCGTCGACTCCGGTTTCCTCCAGCGCACCGGCGACGACGCCGGCGGCGCGTACCGCACCACGCCCCGCTACCAGCTCCAGGTCCGCGACATGGCGGGCAGCGCCGCCATGGCCGAGCTGCTGGAGCTGGGTGTCGTCCCTGTCGGCGACGGCAGCGCCACCCTGCTGCCGCCCAGCGACGCCGACGCCCTCGACCTCGTCGCGGACGCCGGACTGCCGTTCTTCGAGAACGGCTTCGACCACAGCAACGCCTCCTGACCACCGCCCGTCACGACAACGAGAGTCCGCCATGTACGAGCTGTCCCGGGTCCGCCTCTACTCCATCGGGCCCGCCGGTGCGCGGTACGCCGACACCGTGCTGGACCTGCGGAGCGTCGGCGCGCCCGTGCCCCACCCCGCGCCCGCGCAGGCGGAGTTCTTCGAGGACGAGCCCGTCGGCCCGCCGCGCCGCCCCGCACCCGCGGGCGTGCTCTTCCTGGAGAACGGCGGCGGCAAGTCCGTCCTCCTCAAGCTGATCTTCTCGGTGATGCTGCCGGGCCACCGCAACACCCTCGGCGGCGCCAGCTCCGGTGTGCTCCGCAAGTTCCTCCTCGCCGACGACTGCGGTCACGTCGCCCTGGAGTGGAGCCACGTCCTCACCGGCGAGTCCGTCGTCGTCGGCAAGGTCAGCGAGTGGCGCGGCCGCCAGGTCTCGGGCGATCCCCGGAAGTTCGCCGAGGCCTGGTACTCCTTCCGGCCCGGCCCCGGCCTGAGCCTCGACTCGCTGCCCGTCGCCGAGTCCACCGCCATGCGCGGCGGCGCCGACGGCAGCTCCGGCGCCCGGGGGCGGCGGCGCACCATGAAGGGCTTCCGCGACGCCCTCACCGAGGCCGGCAAGGCCTACCCGCACCTCGACGTGGTGTGGGAGGAGATCCACGAGCGCTGGAACGAGCACCTCGGCGAGCTGGGCCTGGACCCCGAGCTCTTCCGCTACCAGCGCGAGATGAACGCCGACGAGGGCGAGGCCGCCGGCCTCTTCGCCGTCAAGAACGACTCGGACTTCACCGACCTGCTGCTGCGCGCCGTCACCGACACCCGGGACACCGACGGCCTCGCCGACCTCGTGCACGGCTTCGCCCACAAGCTGGGCCGCCGCGCCGAGCTGACCGCCGAGCGGGACTTCACGGCCGGCTCGCTGGACCTGCTGACCCGCATCGCCGACGCCGCCGCCGTGCGCGAGCAGGCGCGCGGCGTGCACACCGGGGCCGAGCGCCGCACCCGCGTCCTCGCCCGCCGGCTCTCCGCGCGCGGCGCCGAGGAGCGCGGCCGCACCGCCGAGCTGGCCGAGCAGGTCGCCGCCGCCGCGCACGGCGTCACCGACGCCGAGACCGAGCGCGGCCGCCGCTCCCTGGTCGCCGCCGAGATCGCCTACCGGCACGCCTCGCTGGCGCTCGCCGCCGCCGAGAAGGCCGCCGCCGCCCAGCGCCGCGAACTCCTCGACGCCCGTACCCTGCACTCCGCCTGGCAGGCCGCCGAGACCGTCCTGCGCCACCGGGCCGCCGCCGACCGCTCCGCGCGCGTCGCCGCCGCCATCCAGGAGGCCGAACGGGACGCGGCCCCCGCGCTCGCCGCCCGCGCCCAGGCGGCCACCGAGCTCGTCCGGGCCCTCAACACCGCCGCCGAGGAGGGCGAGCGCGTCGCCAACGAGGAGGAGGAGCGCTCGGCCGTCCTCCAGGAGACGGCCGAAGCCGCCCACCGCGACGCCACCTCCGCCGCCACCGAGGCCCAGCGCGCCCGCAGCGAGTCCGGCCACCTGCGCCAGCGCCTCGTCGAGGTCGAGCAGGAGACCGCCGAGGCGGTCCGCGCCGGCTGGCTCGACGACACCGCCCCCGACGCCGACCCGGCCAGGGCCGCCCTCGCCGCCAGCGACGCCGAGAAGCCCGCGGCCGCCGCCTACGAGAGCGCCCGCGAAGCCGCCCGCCAGGCGGCCGAGCGCGCGAAGGAGGCCGCCGCAGCCCAGGCCCGCACCGAGCTGTCCGCCGCCCGCGCCGCCGACGCCGCCACGGCGGCCGAGTCCGCCTACGACGCCGAGCGCCGCGCCGCCGAGTCCCTCGGCGCCGACCAGCGCATCGTCGAACTCCTGGGCCTGCCCCAGCCGACGGCCGCGGGCCAGGTCCCCGGACCGCGCTCGGGACCCGACCGCACCCCCGCCGACCCGGCCCCTGCCGCCAACGCCGTGCCCGCCGCCCGCCGCACGGTGGACGGGCCCCTGACGGCTGAGGAGCTGGACCGGAACGCCGACGCGCTGCGCGAGATGCTCGACGCGAGCGTCGCCGCCTCCGAACGGCAGATGTTCGACCTGCGCACCGCCGCCGCCGACGACTCCCGCATCCTCGGCGCGCTCGGTGACGGTGGTCTGCTCCCGCCCAGCCCCGACGTCCTCGCCACCGTCGAGTACCTCGGCGAGCACGGCATCCCCGCGCTGCCCGGCTGGCGCTACCTGGCCCAGGCCGTCGACCCGGCCGAGCACGCCACCGTCCTCGCGGCGCGGCCCGAGCTCGTCGACGGTGTCGTCATCACCGACCCGGACGCCCACACCCGGGCCCGTGAGGTGCTCGCCCAGGCCTCGCTGCTGCCCCGCTCCGCCGTGGCCGTCGGCACGACCGCCGCCCTGCTCGCCCCGGCACCCGACCCGGAGACCGGCGACGGCTCCGGTGCCTCCGGCGCTTCCGCCGTTTTTCTGGTGCCCCCGAACCCCGCCATGCACGACGAGCGCGCCGCCGACGACGAGCGGCACGCCCTGCGCGCCCGGGCCGCCGCCCGGGACGAGGAGATCCGCGCCATAGCGGCACGGCTGGCCGGCGACCGCACGCTCGCCGCCCGGCTGGCCTCCTGGCGCGCCGGCTGCCCCGTCGGGCGGCTCGCCGAGCTGGCCGCCGAGGCCGAGCGGGCCCGCACCGCCGCCGACGACGCCCAGGAAGAGCTGGCCGAGCTGCGCGTGGCCCGCGCCGAGGCGGACGAGAGCGCCGCCGAAGCCGCCCGGGTGCGCGACGAACGGCAGGAGACCGCCCAGCGCGCCCGCCGCGTCGCCGACGCGCTCGCCGGCCTCGCCTACCGGCTGCGCGAGCGCGCCGCCTGGCAGTCCCGGCTGCGCGAGCTCGCCGAGGAGGCCGCCGAGGCCGAGGAGCAGGCGGCGGTCTGCGTGGACCGCGCCCGCGCCGCCGACGAGGACCGCCGCGCCGCCCAGCGCGCCGCCGACGACGCCCGCCGCACGGCCCGCGCGCTGCGCGCCGAGCGGGCCGAGATCGCGGGCGCCCCCGACGAGGTCGCCGCCGACGCCCCGGCCCCCACCGCCTCGCTGCCCGCCCTGCGGGAGGCCCACCGTGCCGCCTCGCAGCTCTACGAGAAGGTCGGCGTCGGCGCCGACCTGCGCGCCGAGCAGGCCCGTGCCGAGAGCGACGAGAGCGCCGCCCGCGCCGAACTCGACCGCCTCACCAACAAGGTCCGCACCCGCGCCGCCCAGCTCCTCGAAGGCACCGACGGCGCCGACGGCCCGTCCCGGCAGGCCGCGGCGGCCCGCGCCGAGGCCCTCGTGCAGATGCTGGAGACCCGCGCCTCCACCGCCAGCGAACAGCTCGGCCGGCTGCGCGGCGAGGCCGAGCGGCTCGCCCCCGCCGACGGCGACGCGCACACCGAGCTGCCCGCCGAGCTGGTGCCCGCCGACGCCGACCGGGCCAAGGAGCTGCTGCGCACCGCCACGGCCGAACTCGCCGCCGGCACCGACGCCCTGGAGCGCGCCCGCACCGTCCACGGCGACCTGCTGCGCGCCCACCGTGCCGCCGAGGACGCCGCCGCCGGCTTCGACGACACCGCCGCTCTCCTGCGCGACCTGCTGCGCGACAACACCCAGGAGGACGAGGGCGAACAGCCCGAGGCGTACACCGGGACCCTGGAGGAGGCCCGGCAGGCCGCCGCCGAGGCCCGGCGCTCCCTGCGCGGCTGCGCGGGCGAGCTGTCCGCCGCCGAGTCCGCCGTCCGCGAGGCGAGCGACGTCCTCGTACGGCACGCCAACTCCACCCGCTACGAGCAGGTGCGCACCCCCGCCCGCCAGCAGATCCGCGAGCTGCCCGCCGCCGCCCTGCCGGAGCACGCCCTCGCCTGGGCGGAGGCCTTCGCGCCCCGGCTGCGGGTGCTGACCGACGAGCTGGAGCAGCTGGAGCGCAACCGCGACAGCATCGTCGACCGGCTGCGCGGCCTCGTGGAGTCCTCGCTCACCACGCTGCGCTCCGCGCAGCGCCTCTCCCGGCTCCCCGAGGGCCTGGGGGAGTGGTCGGGCCAGGAGTTCCTGCGCATCCGTTTCGAGGACCCCGACCAGTCGACCCTCACCGAGCGGCTCGGCGAGGTCATCGACGAGGCGACCAGCTCGGCCGTCAAGAAGAACTCCGACCTGCGCCGTGACGGCATGTCCCTGCTGCTGCGGGGCGTCCAGGCGGCGCTGCTGCCGCGCGGCGTGGCCGTGGAGATCCTCAAGCCGGACGCGGTGCTGCGCGCCGAGCGGGTGCCGGTCCGGCAGATGGGCGACGTGTTCTCCGGCGGCCAGCTGCTGACCGCGGCCATCGCGCTGTACTGCACCATGGCGGCGCTGCGCAGCAACGACCGGGGCCGAGACAAGCAGCGGCACGCGGGCACGCTGTTCCTCGACAACCCCATCGGCCGCGCCAACGCCACCTATCTGCTGGAGCTCCAGCGGGCGGTCGCCGACGCGCTCGGCGTGCAGCTGCTCTACACCACCGGCCTCTTCGACACCACGGCCCTGGCGGAGTTCCCGCTGGTCATCCGGTTGCGCAACGACGCGGACCTGCGGGCGGGCCTGAAGTACATCAGCGTCGAGGAGCACCTGCGCCCCGGCCTGCCCCAGCAGGACCCGGACGCCGAGCCGGTGCACGGGGAGATCACGGCGACGCGCATGTACCGCCGCCCGGTGGAGGAACCGGCGTAAGGCCTGGCCGGCCGGTCGTGGTCGGCGGCTGCCCCGCCGTTTCGTCCTCAAGCGCCGGACGGGCTGGTTTTGGCTGAGCTCAGCCGCCAAGCCCGTCCGGCGTTTGAGGACACAGCACAGCAGCCCGTCCGGTGCTTGAGGACACCGCCGCGCAGCGGAGGTGCACGCGCCACGGCCCGCAGGGGCCAGGGCTCACCTGCCGGGATCCGGCCGGCCAGGACCGAGCCGGGCGGCCACCCCCGGCTGCCGCCCGTACCGCTCACGCAGCAGCAGCGACAGCTCGTCGCGCAGCCGGCACAGCCCGTCGAGCTGCCCGCCCGGGCGGCGCATCGCCTCGTCGATCGCCAGCAGCTCCTCCGCGGGCACCTGGCTGACGTACGTCCGCAGTTCGGCGAGGTCGAGCCGTCGGTTGAAGTCGTGCACCGCGTCCCGCCAGCGGTGCAGCAGCGCGATCAGCGCGTCGTGCCCCGGTTCGGCGAACGCCCCCGACACCAGCGTCGCGTCCGTCGCGGACTGCACGAGCCGGGGATAGACCCGGGCCTTCGGCGCCAGCGGGTCCTGCGGCAGAAAGCTCTCCCCGGCCAGCAGTTCGCTGTTCTTCACCAGCTCGTCGGTGAGCGCGTACAGCGCCTGCGCGCGCCGCTCCCGCGCGGCCGCCCGCCGCTCCGCGTACACCCCGGTGATGGCGGCGACGAGCGCGAGGCCCGAGGCCACGGGCTCGAAACGGCTGTCCGAGCCCTCGGCGACGGTCACCCACCACACGCACGTGCCGAGCGCGAACAGCAGGCAGGAGATCGTGGCCGCGGCGAAGAACTGCCGGCTGAACCGGCTGACGAGTCCCATCCGACGTCCCCCCGGGCGTCTCATCGCGGCCCGTCAGTCGCGGAACGGATTGGGCCCGGGGACGCGGGGCGCCGGCTCGGGGGCCGCGTCGGCGGACTGGAGCATCAGCAACGCCAGCCCGAACGCGGGCCGGTCGAAGGCGGCGTGCCCGACGTCATGGGTCTCGCCCACCTTCGTCACCCGCGCGTCCACCAGCATCTTCTCCAGACCGGCCGGAGTGTACTTGCGGCTGAGGAGCAGCCGGATGGTGTCCTGGTCGGGGAACGGCACCGTGCTGCGGTCGGGCAGCGTCAGCTCCAGCGGGCCGCCCGTGCGGTTGCGGTAGACGACCTTGATCTTCAGCGCCCGGTCGTCCTCGACCAGCCCCTCGCAGGTGAGGCTGTTCATATCGATCTGGAGGTCGGTGTACTGCATCAGGGCGCTGGTGACGAACTCCCGGAAACGCGGGCTGTTCTCGTACTCGTGGGCCGCCGCGCGCGCCGCCGCCTCGTCCTGCCCGGCCGTGCTCGCCACCTCCAGCAGGAAGCGGTCCTGCGGGCGCAACAGCTTCTCGGCGAGGAGGGCCAGCAGCTGGGTGTCGTTGTCGAAATTGGCGAGCGTATTGCCCAGCAGCGAGTACACCACCGGCTCGTCGCCCACCGCGTGCCGGATCAGGGTGCACAGCCGGTCGAGGTTGGCGGGCATGGAGAAGTCCAGCTGCACCGGCAGCACATCGGCGGGCGGCACGTGCAGATGCTCCAGCGCCTCGCGCTGCGCCAGGCGCAGCATCTCGGCGCTGACGTCGACCGGGATGTAGCAGCCGGAGCGGCCCCGGCTGTCGAGGTATCTCAGCAGCGCCTGGTCCTTCTGGCCGGTGCCGGGCCCCAGGCTCACATAGTGCAGCGGCCCGTCGGGCAGCGTCTGGGTCATCGCGCGCCAGCGGCGGCTGAAGGAGCCGATGCTCTCGCGCATCACCGGGTAGTACAGGTCGTTGCACGCGTGGGCCCACGCCACCGTCGACTCCAGGCCCCAGTAGGAGAAGCCGGAGGTGATGCGCTTGCCCGAGCCGCTCGGATCCGGCCCGTGCCGCAGCCCCGCGGTCACCTGCGCGAGCTTGCCCGACTGCTCCTCGCCGACCAGGCACACCGTCCAGCCCGGGTCCCCGAGAATCGACGGAATCCGACGCACTGCCTGTTCCCGATCCGACATCCGCGACGCCCCCTCCGGCCGGCCGCCGCGCACGGCCGACACACCGTCAACTTCCGAACCTACCCGCCTGTTGACGATCAGGGGAAGCGGGGCCGGCGCGCTCTGCGCATCTCGCGCGCCGAACTGCTGGGCACCGACACCACGCCGTGGCGCTGGCGCCACACCTGCCGGGTCACCCACACGTCCAGCACCGCCCACGTCGCCGCCACCACGCTCGCCACCGTGCACAGCAGTGCGGGCAGCGCGAGCCAGGAACCGACGAGGGTGAACAGCGCCGCGACCATGGCCTGCACCAGCGTCACCGAGATGATGAGCACCGCGCGCACCGCGGAGTCACGGACCGGATCGGGCATCCTCGGCCGCTTGGCCGGCTCCTCCACCCACAACGGCCTGCGCGCGTACGGCCGGATGTCGTGATCCTGGTCCATGACGGCTCACCTCCCCCATTGGCTGCCCCGTTCGGGCCGCTTCCAAAAGGATTCCAAAACGATCCAAAAGCATTCCAAAGGTGGGGGCATCGGATGTGACGCCGTCGCCGTCCCGTCCGACTCACCCCAAGAAAGAGCGATCGACCAGGCCCGATGGTTCCCGTGGGGAGGGCAATTCCAGCCAGTTCGGCCGGTTGAGTGACCTGCCGCGAGCGGGCCGTGACCCGCTGCCGCGCGGGGGGAAAGTCGGGGAATCACCGGACAACTCGGGACGCCCCTCCCGCGCCGACCGGTTCGACGGCCGCACTGGTCTTCGAGCACAGCGCAACGCAGTAGTAGGCTCACGCCGCGTTATCCGTCGGAACACCACCCCCGCGCGCCGGGGTTCACGTAGGGGAGGCCATGCGCTTTCGCGGGAAGTCGATCCGCCGGAAGATCGTGGCGCTGCTGCTGGTGCCACTGGTGTCCCTGACCGGCCTGTGGGCCTTCGCCACCGTGATCACCGGCAGCGAGGCGATGCAGCTGCTCGGCGTCGCCGACGCGATGCGAAAAATCGGTTACCCGGCCGACGACCTGGTACGCGCCCTGCAACAGGAGCGCCGCCAGACCCTCGTCCACCTCGCCGACCCCCGCCGGTCCGACGCCCAGGCCACCCTGCGCCAACGGCAGCGCACCACCGACAGGATGGTCGCCACCTTCCGCACCGGCGCCGCCGACGGCGTCCGCGACGAGATCGACGACACCGCCCGGGCCCGCTTCACCGTCATCGAGAAGAGCCTCGAGACCATCGAGGACATCCGCCGCAAGGTCGACGACAACACCGTCTCCCGCTACGGCGCCTTCCAGGCGTACAACGACCTCATCGAGCCCTACTACGCCTTCCTCGGCAGCCTGAGCGCCGTCCAGGACGACGACCTGGACCGGGAGGGCCGCGCCCTCGTCGGCATCACCCGGGCCCGTGAGGCCGTCGCCCGCGAGGACGCCCTGCTCGCCTCCGCGTTCGCCGCGGGCAGCATGAGCCGCCAGGACCTGCGCGCCTTCTCCGACCACGTCGCCGAGCGCCGGGTCCTCTACAACACCAACCTGCCCGTCCTGCCCGTCGCCGACCAGAAGATCTACGAGGACTACTGGCGCGGCACCAACGCCCAGGCGCTGCGCACCGCCGAGGACGCCGTGATCCTCGCCGGCGCCGGCCGGGCCACCCACGCGGTCAACCCCCAGCGCTGGCAGCACACCATCGCCCCGGTCCTCGACGACCTCGGCCGGATGGGCATCGAGGCCAGCAACCGCTACGCGGACCGCGTCGAGCCCGTCGCCATCGGCGTCCTCGGCAAGGCCGCCGCCGCGGGCGTCCTCGGCCTCGCCGCCCTCGTCGTCTCCCTCGTCGTCTCCTTCAAGATCGGCCGCGGCCTGGTACGGGACCTCAGCCGACTGCGCAAGGAGGCCCACGAGGTCTCCGGCATCCGGCTGCCCAGCGTGATGCGCCGCCTCGCCGCCGGCGAACAGGTCGACATCGAGACCGAGGCCCCCCGCCTCGAATACGGCGCCGACGAACTCGGCCAGGTCGGCCAGGCCCTCAACACCCTGCAGCGCGCCGCCGTCGAGGCCGCCGTGAAACAGGCCGACATGCGCCGCGGCGTCTCCGACGTCTTCGTCAACCTCGCCCGCCGCAGCCAGGTCCTGCTGCACCGCCAGCTGACGCTCCTCGACACCATGGAACGCCGCACCGAGGACACCGACGAACTCGCCGACCTCTTCCGCCTCGACCACCTCACCACCCGTATGCGCCGCCACGCCGAGGGCCTCGTCATCCTCTCCGGCGCCGCCCCCTCCCGGCAGTGGCGCAAACCCATCCAGCTGATGGACGTCGTACGGGCCGCGGTCGGCGAGGTCGAGGACTACAAGCGCGTCGAGGTGCGCCGCCTGCCCCGGCTGGCCCTCCACGGACCCGCCGTCGCCGACCTCACCCACCTCCTCGCCGAACTCCTGGAGAACGCGACCGTCTTCTCCCCGCCGCACACCGCGGTCCAGGTCGTCGGTGAGCGCGTCGCCAACGGCTTCACGCTCGAGATCCACGACCGCGGCCTCGGCATGACCCCCGACGCCATGCTCGAAGCCAACCTCCGGCTCGCCGAGACCCCGGAGTTCGAGCTGTCCGACACCGACCGCCTCGGCCTGTTCGTGGTCAGCCGGCTCGCCCAGCGCCAAGGCGTACGGGTCTCTCTCCAGCCTTCCCCCTACGGCGGCACCACCGCCGTCGTCTTCCTCCCCACGACGCTGCTCACCGAGACCGTCGCGGGCGCCGGTCCGGGGGCCAAGAAGGGACAGGGCAGGGACGAGGACAGCGGCGCCCACGCCAAGCGGCCCGTCGAGCGGGGCGGGACATTCCCGCTCACCCGCCGAGCGCCGCTGGCCCCCGTGCCCCCGGCCGGACCGGCCGCACCGGACAAGGCCGACCGGCCCGTCCGGAGCTGGGTGGCACAGAAGAACCTGCCGGTCGAACTCGAAGCGCCGCTCTCCCTGTTCGACGACGAGACGGACGAGAGCTGGCACGACGGCGAGAACGGCTGGCCCATCCCGCGCCGCGCCACCACGGCCTCCCCGGCCGCGGACCCCGGCGCCGAGCAGCACCACCAGGCGAGCGACGCCCTCGCCCCGCTGCCGCGCCGCAGGTCCCCCGTCCTGGTCTCCGACCACGGCCGGCGGATCGACGACACCGAGGCGGACGGTGCGGCGGGCGCGGCGCGCGAGCCCGCCAAGGACACCGCCGGGGAGCCGGACGAGGACCGGACGCCGACCGGAGGGCTGCCCCGGCGCGTACGACAGGCCAGCCTCGCTCCCCAGTTGAAGGACGGCCCACCGGCCCCCTCCGGCGAGCAGCCGGCCCCCGCCGACCCCGGCCCCCTCCGCGACGCCGACGAGGTGCGGGCCAGGATGGCGGCCCTCCAGCGCGGTTGGCAGCGCGGCCGGGAGGAGAATGAGACGGACCCACCGGGAACAGCAGCACCAGGAACAACATCTGAGGGGGACGGTCGATGACCGCACCGAAGGCCGCGATACGCACTGCCCCAACCGGGCGGAGCACGGAAGAGCAGACCGGGACGGGGGAGCTGAGCTGGCTCCTCGACGACCTGGTCGAGCGCGTCGGCAGCATCAGCAAGGCCCTCGTCCTCTCCGGCGACGGCCTGCCCACCGGCACCTCGAAGGGCCTCACCCGTGAGGACGGCGAACATCTGGCCGCCGTCGCCTCCGGCTTCCACAGCCTCGCCAAGGGCGTGGGCCGGCACTTCAAGGCCGGTGACGTCCGCCAGACCATGGTCGAGCTGGACGAGGCCTTCCTGTTCGTCACCGCCGCCGGCGACGGCAGCTGCCTGGCCGTGCTCACGGACGCGGAGTCCGACATCGGGCTGGTCGCCTACGAGATGACGCTGCTCGTCAAGCGTGTGGGCGCACACCTGGGCACCGCTCCGCGGACCGGCGTGGCCGCCGACGAGTGACGGCCGGCATGACCGGAGACCATTCCGCGTCCCCCCGGGGGGCACCGACACCCCCCGGGGGCCCGGCCACCGCGCCCTCGCGGGAAGCGGGACGCCCCCACCCGGGGGCGCCCGCCGCCCGCTGGTACGACGACGCGGCGGGCCCCGTCGTCCGCCCGTACGCGATGACCCGGGGGCGCACCCGCAGCGCCGCCGAGGCCAAGCTCGACCTCATCGCCGTCGTCGTCGCCGACGAGACCCTGGCCGACCACCCCGGCGGCGCGCACGCCATCGCCGACCAGACGCTGTCCCCGGAGCACCTCGACATCGTCGACCTCAGCCGTGACGCACCGCAGTCCATCGCCGAGCTGTCCGCCGGACTCGATCTGCCGGTCGGCGTGGTCCGGGTCCTCGTCGGAGACCTGATCGACGCCGAGCTGGTACGGGTCTCCCGGCCGGTCCCCCCGGCGGAGCTGCCCGACGAGAGCGTGCTGCGCGAGGTGATCGACGGCCTGCGGGCGCTGTGACCGGCGTGCCCGCGGGCCCGGCGCCCGAGGAGTCCCAACTGCCTGCCGCGGGGACTTGTCGGGGCCGTGGTCCGTGCGGAACGATCACATCCACGGGGGAGCGCGATACCGCACTGCACCTGAAGAGAAGGAAGAGACCATGGTGTTCAGGCGCTCCGACCGGGGCCACAAACGGTCCGCCACCGACCCGGTGACCCTCAAGCTCCTGGTCGCGGGCGGCTTCGGGGTCGGCAAGACCACGCTCGTGGGCGCGGTGAGCGAGATCAGACCCCTGCGCACCGAGGAAGTGCTGACCGAGGCGGGCCGCCCCGTCGACGACACCCACGGCGTCGAGAACAAACGCACCACCACCGTCGCCATGGACTTCGGGCGCATCACCCTCCGCGACGACCTGGTCCTCTACCTCTTCGGCACCCCCGGCCAGGACCGCTTCTGGTTCCTCTGGGACGAGCTGGCCCAGGGCGCGCTCGGGGCGGTCGTCCTCGCGGACACCCGGCGGCTCGCGGACTGCTTTGCCGCCGTCGACTACTTCGAGCGCCGCGACATCCCCTTCACCCTCGCCGTCAACGTCTTCGACGGCGCCGTCCGCTATCCCGAGGAGACCGTGCGCGAGGCACTCGACCTCGACCCCGACGTCCCCGTCGTCCTGTGCGACGCCCGCGAGCGCGACTCCGCCAAGCAGGTCCTCATATCCGTCGTCGAGCACGCCATGGCCACGGGAGCCGCTCGCCGGGCGGCTGCCGTATGAGCCGTATGAACTGCGCTGTGTCCTCAAGCGCCGGACGGGCTTGATCGAGCTGAGCTCAGCCACAACCAGCCCGTCCGGCGCTTGAGGACGCGCCCGCAGGGCGCCGGCCGCTGCAGGCGGCAGACACGGTTCAAGCCCCGGCCGCAGGCTCCTCGTACCAGCCGAAGCTGCGCTCCACCGCCTTGCGCCAATTGCGGTACTCGCCCTCCCGCGCCGCCGCCCCCAGCCGCGGCGTCCACTCGGTATCGGGCCGCCAGTGCGACCGCAGCTCGCCCAGGTCCCGCCAGACGCCCGTGGCGAGCCCCGCCGCGTACGCCGCGCCCAGACACGTCGTCTCCGAGATCACCGGACGGATCACCGGCACGCCGAGCACATCGGCCTGATGCTGCATCAGCAGACCGTTGACCGTCATCCCGCCGTCCACCTTGAGCGAGGTGATCCGCACCCCCGAGTCCTGGTACATCGCGTCCACGACCTCACGCGTCTGCCAGCTCGTCGCCTCCAGCACGGCCCGCGCCAGATGGGCCTTCGTCACGTATCCCGTCAGCCCGGTGATCACACCACGGGCGTCGGAACGCCAGTACGGCGCGTACAGGCCGGAGAACGCGGGGACGACGTACGCGCCGCCGTTGTCCGGCACGCTCGCCGCCAGCGGCTCGATCTCGTCGGCCGAGCGGATCAGCCCCAGCTGGTCGCGGAACCACTGCACCAGCGAGCCGGTCACGGCGATCGACCCTTCCAGGCAGTAGACCGGCGGCTCGCCACCGAGCCGGTACCCCACGGTCGTCAGCAGCCCGTTCTTCGACGGAACGGGCCGCTCACCCGTGTTCAGCAGCAGGAAACTGCCCGTGCCGTACGTGTTCTTGGCCTCGCCCACCCCGAAACACGTCTGCCCGAAGACCGCCGCCTGCTGATCGCCGAGCGCCGACGCCACCGGCACCCCGGCGAGCCGCCCGACAGCCCTCCCGTACACCTCCGACGAGGACCGGATCTCCGGCAGCACCGCCTCCGGGATGTTCATCGCGGCCAGGATCGCGGGATCCCACTGGAGGGTCGCGAGGTTCATCAGCATCGTGCGCGCCGCGTTGGTGACGTCCGTGACGTGCGTCCCGCCGTCCGTGCCGCCCGTCAGATTCCAGATCAGCCACGAGTCCACGGTGCCGAACGCGATCTCACCGTTCTCCGCCCGCCGGCGCAGCCCCGGCACGTGGTCCAGCAGCCAGGCGACCTTGGGCCCGGAGAAATAGCTGGCCAACGGCAGCCCCGTGGCCTGCCGGAACCGGTCCTGGCCGGCCGCTCCACCCAGCTCGTGGCAGAGCGCCGAGGTGCGGGTGTCCTGCCAGACGATGGCGTTGTGCACCGGCTTGCCCGTGGTGCGGTCCCACAGGATGGTCGTCTCACGCTGGTTGGTGATACCCAGCGCGCTCAGCTCGTCGGCCCGCAGCCCCGCCCGGGCCAGCGCCCCCGCCACCACCGCCTGCACCTTCGTCCAGATCTCCGCCGCGTCGTGCTCCACCCAGCCGGGCCTGGGGAAGATCTGGCGGTGCTCACGCTGCTCGACGGCGACGATCGCACCACTCCGGTCGAAGACGATGCAGCGGCTGGAGGTGGTGCCCTGATCGATCGCGGCGACGTACGAGTCCGTCATGGCGTCTCCTGACTCGGTGGTCCGAACGGGCAGTGTTCACCTGCCGCGTTGGAGCGTCAAGGCGCTGGACGACGCGAGACGGGGAAGTCGAAATAGGTGTCGGGGAACGGCTCCGCGCGGTAGGTGTAGTGCCACCACTCCTCGGCGAGATTGACGAAACCGGCCTCCTCCATCAGGGACTTCAGCAGCATCCGGTTCGCCCGCGGCACACCCTGGACCCGCGGGTCCGCGGTGTGCGACAGGGTGTCGAAGCAGTCGTACCCCGTGCCCATGTCGACGGAGTTGTCGGGGAAGCGCAGCTCCTTCGGCGCGTAGCAGGACACCAGCGGCTCCCCGGGGACGTACGGCCGCGTCGGCACGGCCGGCAGCCGCACGATCGTCAGATCCAGGGTGCTGCCCCTGCTGTGCCCGGACTTCTCGGCGATGTACCCGTCCAGGAACAGCCGTGACTTCGCCACGCGCGGATAGAACTCCGCCTTCATCCTCAGATCGTCGAGATCCTTCGCCCACGCCACGAAGTCATCGACCGCGCGCTGCGGGCGGTAGCAGTCGTAGACCTTCAACCCGTAGCCCCGGCGCAGCAGCGCACGCTGAGCCCCGCGCAGGGCCTCGGCGGCCGGGCGGGTGAGCAGACACAGGGGACGGCGGTAGCCCTCGACGCGGTGGCCGGTGAAGTTGTGCGGGGTGTAGTAGCGCATCTCCTGGAGGATCGTGGGATCGACGTCGGAGAGCGCGACGAACTCCTTCGGCGGCCGCGGTTCCGGCTGCGCCTGGGCCAGGGGCGCGGAGGTGACGGCGACGACAACGGCGAGGGGCAGGACGAGAGCACGCAAGACGGCGGAGAGTCGTGACATGCGCTCCACATATCAGGGGACGGAACGAGAAGGAAGATGCAGGGATGGCCCCACATACGCGAGGGCCCGGGACGCGCAGGTGGGTTGCGGGGCGTAAAGCGAAGCAGCCCCGCAACCCACCGGAGCGGCACGGGCCCGCCCGCTACCGCGCAGCGGACCCGCAGCGGTCCCCGCACCGCTACCGCGCAGCGGACCCCGCAGCGGACCCGCGTACTCGGACCGGGTACGACACCTCCTCCGCACCGTCCTGCTCCACCGTCACCACCCCACCCCGTGACCGTGTCGTGAAGCGCACCACCTCCGGCTGCTCCCAGCCGTCACCCGCGTCCGTGATCAGCACACCACCGCCCGTACGACCCGGAGCCGGGGCCCACACCTCCAGTTCCACCTGCCCGTCCGCGCCCGCGACCGGCAGCACCGAACCCGCCCGCGCCAGCACCGGGATCCGGGACAGCGGAGCGTCCAGCAGCACCTGCCCCGGCCCCTCGTGCGCCAGACCCGTGGCCGTGTCGTACCAACGCCCCCGCGGCAGCCGCACCGCCCGCCGGTCCGCCCCCTGCTCCAGCACCGGCGCCACCAGCAGCGAATCCCCCAGCAGGAACGCGTCCTCGCAGTCCCGCAGGGCCCGGTCCTCGGGCGAACGCCACCACACGGGCCGCACATAAGGCGCCCCGGTGCGCCGCGCCAGATGCGCCAGCGTCATGAAATACGGCAGCAGCCGCACCCGCTCCCGCAGCGCCGCCGTCGCGTGCTCGAGAGTCCGCGCACCGAACTCCCACGGCTCCCGCCGACCCGCCCCGATTGCCGCGTGCGTACGGAACAGCGGCAGATACGAGCCCAGCTGGAACCAGCGCAGATACAGCTCCGGTGACGGCGAGCCCGTGAACCCCCCGATGTCCGGCCCCGAATACGGCACCCCGCACAGCCCCATCCCCAGCACCAGCGCCAGCGACGCCCGCAGCCCCGGCCACCCCGTCGTCACATCACCCGACCACGTGCCGCCGTAACGCTGCATCCCCGCCCAGCCCGAGCGGGAGAAGAGGAACGGCCGCTCCTGCGGGCGCAGTTCGCACAACCCCTCGTAACCGGCCCGCGCCATCGCCAGCCCGTAGACGTTGTGCGCCTCGCGGTGATCACCGCCGCGGCCCTCCAACGCGTGCCGGGCCGAGCGCGGCAGCGTCGGATCGCCGAACGCCGCGAACGACACCGGCTCGTTCATGTCGTGCCACACCCCGGAGAAGCCCTGCGCCAACCGCTCCGCGTACAGCCCGCCCCACCACGCGCGCACCCCCGGATCCGTGAAGTCCGGGAAGACCGACTCGCCCGACCACACCTCGCCGCGCACCTCGCGCCCCCGCCGGTCCCGTACGAAGGCCCCCGCCGCCACCCCGCTGTCGTACTCCGCGAGCCCCGGCTCGGCCTTCACCCCCGGATCCACGATCGACACCAGCCGCACCCCCTGCTCCCGCAGCTCGGCCGCCAGCCCCGGCAGATCGGGGAACCGCTCCCGGTCCACGGTGAAGACCCGATGGCCCCGGTAGTGATCGATGTCCAGGTGCAGCGCCGACAGCGGCAGCCCCCGCTCCTGGTACCCGGTCACCACCCGCCGCACCTCGCGCTCACTGCCGAACCCCCACCGCGCGTGGTGGTGACCCAGTGCCCACGCGGGCGGCAGCGCCGGCGCGCCGGTGAGCGCCGCCCACGCGTGCAGCACGCGCGCGGGCGTGCCCGCCATCACCCAATACCGCACCGGGCCGCCGTCCATCCGCAGCTCACCACGGCCCGGCCGGTCGTGCCCGGAACCCTCGCCCTCCTCGCCCTCCCACAGGGCGACCCGCCCGTCCCACGAATTGTCGTGGAACACCAGATGCGTCCCCGCGTCCGCCACCACCAACTGCACCGGCATCGTCACGTACAGCGGGTCGTCGCCCGGCTCGAACGCACCCCCGGGGTCGGTGTTCCACAGCCGGTACGCACCGGTCCGCAGCCGCGGCCCCGCCGCCCTGCCCCCGAGGCCGAAGAACCGGGCGTCGGCCGCCACCTCGGACCGCTGCACCCACGGGGAACCCGCGGGCGAGCCGGTGCCGGCGGCAGTGCGGGGCCCGGCAGAACCCGCCGGGCCCCGCAGCGCCGCCGGCACCGGCTCCCACCACCGCGGCGGCAGATCACGCCGCAGCATCACCCCGCCCGGAGTCCGCACCTCCACCGCCCCGAGCCGGGACACCACCACCAGCACCCGTTCGGACACCACCCGCCAGCCGCCGTCGGTGTCCGGCTCCAGCACCGCTCGCTCGTCCGCCTCCGGACACGCCCCCGCCAGCGCGTACGACGGCTCCGGCTCCGCCCCGTCCCAGCCGCAGAACACCGCACCGCCCGCCGCCACCCGCACCCGCAACGACGACCGCGCGAACCGCACCACCCCACCCCCCGGCTGCGGCTCGGCCCCCACCGCCTCGCCGGGCACCCGCGCCCGCCCCGCCCCCGGCGGGGGCAGCTCCACCGAGTCCGCGCGCCACCGCCGCCACGCCGACCGCACGGACCGCAGCCCCCGCGCCGACCCCACCGTCCGCACCGCCGCCACCGACCTCACCGACCGCACCAGCTCACGCGCATCCATGCTGATCACCCTGCCACCGCCGCCACCGGGTGCGCGGTCCGTTCAACTCCCGTTCACCCGCACCGATCACCCACCGGAAAAGCCGTGACGACCCCGACGCGGCGTGAGATGGGCCGCCGACCCTGGTGCCGGAGTCGATCACGTGGCATCGTCCTGGTCAGCCGCGTCACGCGCATACCCCGCCCGTGTGCGCGGCGACGCCCACGACGCGTACAGCCCGGGAGCCGACCATGACCACCGCACCGCAGCCCGCCACCCAGCCGGAGCCCCTGTGGCGTCCCGGCGAGGACCGTGTCGCCCGCGCGCAGGTCACCCGCTTCCAGACCTGGGCCGCGGAACAGCACGGCGCCCCCGCCCCGGTCCCCGGCGATCCCGCCGCGAGCTACGCCGCCCTGCACCGCTGGTCGGTGGACGAGCTGGAGCGCTTCTGGCAGGCCGTCGCGCAATGGTGCGACGTCCGCTTCACGAGCCCCTACGAGCGGGTGCTCGCCGACCGGGGCATGCCGGGCGCGACCTGGTTCCCCGGCGCCACCCTCAACTACGCCGAACACGCCCTGCGCGCCGCCGAGGACCCGGGCCGCGCCCACGAGCCGGCCCTCCTGCACGTCGACGAGACCCACGAGCCGGCCCCCGTCACCTGGGCGGAGCTCCGCCGCCAGGTCGGCTCCCTCGCGGCCGAACTGCGCCGCCTCGGCGTCCGCCCCGGCGACCGGGTCAGCGGCTACCTGCCCAACATCCCGCACGCCGTCGTCGCCCTGCTCGCCACCGCCGCCGTCGGCGGCGTGTGGACCTCCTGCGCCCCCGACTTCGGCGCCCGCAGCGTCCTGGACCGCTTCCAGCAGGTCGAGCCCGTCGTCCTGTTCACCGTCGACGGCTACCACTACGGCGGCAAGCGCCACACGCGCGCCGACGTGGTCACCGAGCTGCGTGCCGAGCTCCCCACCGTGCGCGCGGTCGTGCACATCCCGCTGCTCGGCACGGCGGCCCCCGAGGGCGCCCTCGACTGGGACGCCCTCGTCTCGGCGGACGTGGAGCCCGTCTTCGAGCAGCTCCCCTTCGACCACCCGCTGTGGGTCCTCTACTCCTCCGGCACCACCGGCCTGCCCAAGGCCATCGTCCAGTCCCAGGGCGGCATCCTCCTCGAACACCTCAAGCAGCTCGCCCTGCACTGCGACCTCGGCCCGCAGGACCGCTTCTTCTGGTACACCTCCACCGGCTGGATGATGTGGAACTTCCTCGTCTCCGGCCTCCTGGTGGGCTCCACCGTCGTCCTCTACGACGGCAGCCCCGGCCACCCCGACACCGGCGCCCAGTGGCGCATCGCCGAGCGCACCGGCGCCACCCTCTTCGGCACCTCCGCCGCCTACGTCATGGCCTGCCGCAAGGCCGAGGTCCACCCCGGCCGCGACTTCGACCTCTCCCACGTCAAGTGCGTCGCCACCACCGGCTCACCCCTGCCGCCCGACGGCTTCCGCTGGATCCACGACGAGGTCGCCGAGGACATGTGGATCGCCTCCGTCAGCGGCGGCACCGACGTCTGCAGCTGCTTCGCCGGAGCCGTCCCCACCCTCCCCGTGCACATCGGCGAACTCCAGGCCCCCTGCCTCGGCACGGACCTCCAGGCCTGGGACGCCCACGGCAAGCCCGTGGTCGACGAGGTGGGCGAGCTGATCGTCGCGGCTCCCATGCCGTCCATGCCCATCCGCTTCTGGAACGACCCCGACGGCACGCGCTACCGCGAGAGCTACTTCGAGATGTTCCCCGGCGCCTGGCGGCACGGCGACTGGATCACCCTCACCTCGCGCGGCAGCGTCATCATCCACGGCCGTTCCGACTCCACCCTCAACCGCCAGGGCGTACGGATGGGCTCCGCCGACATCTACGAGGCCGTCGAACGGCTCCCCGAGATCCGCGAATCCCTCGTCATCGGCGCCGAACAGCCCGACGGGGGCTACTGGATGCCGCTCTTCGTCCACCTCGCCCCCGACGCCACTCTGGACGACGAACTGCTCACCCGCATCAAGCGGACGATCCGCGAACAGCTCTCCCCGCGCCACGTCCCCGACGAGGTCATCGAGGTCCCGGGCATCCCGCACACCCTCACCGGCAAGCGCATCGAGGTCCCCGTCAAGCGACTCCTCCAGGGCACCCCGCTGGAGAAGGCCGTCAACCCCGGCTCCGTCGACAACATCGACCTCCTGCGCTTCTACGAGGACCTGGCCCGCAGCCGCGCCACCGGCTGACGGGCGGGCCACGGGCCGCCGGCCCTGCCGTCCGGCGGCCCGTACACCCACGTCGAGATCGATTGTCAGTGCCCCCGCTTACTGTGAGTGAGTATTGATCACGCGCGCTGAGGGGGAGTTCATGGCGCACAGCAACGACGGCAGGAAGCGACCGACCGTGCGAAGGCGACCGGGCGACCGGCGCCGGCTCCGGTGCGAAGTGCCCAGCACCGTGGCCCTGCTGGCCGACGAGCGGGACTTCGCCGCCATGCGGCAGTACGCGTCGTTCACGTTCGACGACCACGCGACGTATCTGCGGCAGATGGAGGGGCTGCTGCGGACCCTCGCCGCCGAGGGCACGTACACGAGCGTCGCCCTCTTCGACCCCGCCGACTACGAGGAATTCTGCGCGGACTCCCACCTCGACCCCGACACCCCGGCCAGCCGCACCCGCTACACGGCCGAGGTCGCCGCGGCGGGCAGCAAAGTGACCTACGAGGGCCAGCCCCTCGGCAGGCTGCTGCCCCAACTCGTCGACGAGGCCGAGCAGCAGGCGACCTGGGAGTACGCCACGGCGCTGCTGACCCGCGGCGGTGACTGCGCGACCTGCGGCGAGGACACCGGAAAGACGGCCTTCGCCAGGGCATCGCAGCTCCTGCGCCGACTCGTCGAAGCCGTGGGCCCCGGCACCCACCACCTCGTGTGCAGCGTCCCCGCCGAAGGGGACGTCCCGCTCGTCGCCGTGCTCCACACGGAGAGCCACGCCGACGGCATGCTGCGGCTGGGGGAAGCCGCGGCGCTGATCTTCTGCACCGTACTGGCCGCCGGAATCGCCACCGACCGTCCCGGCGGCGTCGTCCTGCGCACCACCACACCCGGCCACCCCGACACGGTGCGCGGCTGGGGCCTGCGCGACGGCCGGCTGAGGCCCCTCAGCGAGGCCGAGGTCTTCGACGCCTACTGCACCGACGCCGACACCGGCGAACCCGTACCGCCCGAGCCCGGCGTCGCCTACCGCGCCGGCCTCCCCCTCGACGATCCCGAGGAACCCAAGAGGCCCGAGTGGCCTGAGGGACCGCAGAGAGGGGCCTGACGCGAGAAGGGGTGCCCCGCCGGACCGGCGGGACACCCCTCACCTCACTCGTGCGCCGACTGCCGCCGACGGCACCGGCTCACTCGCCGGACAGCACCGCCTGCGCGGCCACGCGGGCCTCCTCGGCACTGTCGGTGGCACGGGCCGCGGCGGCGGCACGCTCGCACTGCGCGAGCGTGTGCTTGGCCAGCGTCGCGCGCACATACGGAATCGACGCGGCGCCCATGGACAGGCTCGTCACGCCCAGACCCGTCAGCACACAGGCGAGCAGCGGGTCGGCCGCGGCCTCACCGCACACACCACAGCTCTTGCCCTCGGCCTTGGCGGCCTCCGCCGAGGCGGCGACCAGGTCGAGCAGCGCCGGCTGCCACGGGTCCTGCAGACGCGACACCGCACCGACCTGACGGTCGGCGGCGAAGGTGTACTGCGCGAGGTCGTTCGTCCCCAGCGACAGGAACTCGACCTCCTGCAGGATCGAACGTGCTCGCAGCGCGGCGGAGGGGATCTCCACCATCGCGCCGAACTTGGCGTTCAGCCCCGCCTCGCGGCACGCGTCGGCGAACGCCTTCGCGTCGGTCCGGTCCGCCACCATCGGGGCCATGACCTCGAGGTAGACCGGCAGCCCCGCGGCGGCCTTGGCCAGCGCCGTGAGCTGCGTGCGCAGTACGTCCGGGTGGTCGAGCAGGGTCCGCAGACCCCGCACGCCCAGCGCCGGGTTCGGCTCGTCGGCGGGCGTCAGGAAGTCCAGCGGCTTGTCCGCGCCCGCGTCCAGCACGCGCACGACCACCCGGCCCTCGGGGAACGCCTCCAGCACCTTGCGGTACGCCTCGACCTGCTTGGCCTCGGACGGTGCCTTCTTGCTGTCGTCGAGGAAGAGGAACTCGGTACGGAAGAGACCGACGCCCTCCGCACCCGCCTCGACCGCGGCCGGCACGTCGGCCGGGCCACCGACATTGGCGAGCAGCGGCACCTTGTGACCGTCGGACGTCGCGCCCGGACCGGACGAGGCGGACAGCGCCGCCTTCCGCTCCTCCGCGGCCTTGGTCAGCTCGTCGCGCTTCTCCAGGCTGGGGTCGACGAAGACGTCGCCCGTGCTGCCGTCCACGGCCACCACCGTGCCTTCGGCAAGCTCACCCGCGCCGGGCAGCGCCACGACCGCGGGTACCCCGAGCGCCCGCGCCAGGATGGCGCTGTGGCTGGTCGGCCCGCCCTCCTCGGTCACGAAGCCCAGCACCAGCGTCGGGTCGAGCAGTGCCGTGTCGGCGGGAGCGAGGTCCCGGGCGATCAGCACGTACGGCTCGTCACTGTCCGGCACACCCGGCATCGGCACGCCCAGCAGGCGCGCGACGATGCGGTTGCGCACGTCGTCGAGGTCGGCCACCCGGCCGGCCAGGTACTCGCCGGCGTTGGCGAGCAGCGCCCGGTAGGCGGCGAAGGCGTCGTACACCGCGCGCTCGGCGGTGCTGCCGACGGTGATGCGCCGGTCCACGTCCGCCATCAGCTCGGGGTCCTGGGCCATCATGGCCTGGGCCTCGAGCACGTGCTGGGCCTCGCCACCGGCCAGGTTGCCGCGCGCGATGAGATCGGCGGCGACGGCCTCGACGGCCTGGCGGGCGCGCCCCTGCTCCCGCGGTGCCTCGTCCGTCGGAATCTGCTTGGCCGGCGGCTCCAGAACCGCCGTGCCCATGTGCCGCACCTCGCCGATCGCCACACCGTGGCTCACGCCGACGCCTCGCAGCGTTGTCTCCATTTCACCCGTCTCCGGTTGATGCGGCGGATCCGCCCGCCGCGGTGAATGTCGTACGTGCCGTCAGGGACGGCGGAGGGTCGCTGCGATCACTGCCAGGAGAACAGAGCGTCGCCGGCCTTGAGGTCGCCGTCCTCACGGACGTCGCCCAGCGCGTCGGCGGTGGCCTCGAGCGCGACGATCGGGCAGACCGGCGACTTGCCGGCGGCCTCGACCGCGACGGGGTTCCAGCGGATGATTTCCTGGCCGCGCGTCACGGTGTCGCCCTTGTTGACGAGCAGCTCGAAGCCCTCGCCGTTGAGCTGCACGGTGTCGATGCCGAGGTGCGTCAGCACGCCGTGCCCTTCCGCGTCGACGACGACGAACGCGTGGGGGTGCAGCGAGACGATGACACCGTCGACCGGCGAAACCGCCGTCGAGGCCTCACGCACGGGGTCGATGGCGGTACCGGGACCCACCATCGCGCCGGAGAAGACGGGGTCGGGCACAGCCGCGAGTCCGATGGCGCGTCCGGCGATCGGGGACGTCACGGTGGTCATGGGAAGCCTCCCAGGGGTGGAGATTCATCACGCGCCGCCACTACCTGTCCTGGGCGGCGCGCTGATCAGAAGCGTAAGTCATAGGAACTGAGGATTCCGCACACGTGAGCCCACCTGGCGGAGGTCGCGCGAGGGCACGCGCGCGCGTGCGGAGTAGAGCTGTGGCGACCAGAAGAATGAGCCGACGGAGCGTCAGTGGGGGAAGTCGTCGTCCCGGGCAGGGGAGGAGAGCCTCCGAGTTGGCGGTCGACGACGCTCCAGAATCGATTTGCCTCGCCCTGGTGAGACCTGTACTGTCGTACTCCTGCCCACCACCGAGGCCCGCAGTCAACTGCCGGCAAGGCGGGGGCGGCACCTATCGGATTATGATCCTTCCCGGATCCGCTTCTGTGTGTCCGTATGCCTTTATGGCTGCGGAAAACGAGCGGTAAGGGAGCGGAAAAACTCCTGATAGAGTGGTGGAACACGAAGGGAAGCGCCCGGAGGAAAGCCCGAGAGGGTGAGTACAAAGGAAGCGTCCGTTCCTTGAGAACTCAACAGCGTGCCAAAAGTCAACGCCAGACTATAAAATACCCCGTCTCCGGTCGCTCTGCGATCGGGACGCGGTTCCTTTGAAAGTCCTGCCGGTCCCCTTGGGGTCTGGTGGGCAACAACACAGCGAGGACGCTGTGCACGACCGGACTTATTCCGTCTGGTTGTGCCGCTCAACGCGAGTGTCACCCGATTACGGGTAAACATTCACGGAGAGTTTGATCCTGGCTCAGGACGAACGCTGGCGGCGTGCTTAACACATGCAAGTCGAACGATGAAGCCTTTCGGGGTGGATTAGTGGCGAACGGGTGAGTAACACGTGGGCAATCTGCCCTTCACTCTGGGACAAGCCCTGGAAACGGGGTCTAATACCGGATACGACCTGCCTCCGCATGGGGGTGGGTGGAAAGCTCCGGCGGTGAAGGATGAGCCCGCGGCCTATCAGCTTGTTGGTGGGGTAATGGCCTACCAAGGCGACGACGGGTAGCCGGCCTGAGAGGGCGACCGGCCACACTGGGACTGAGACACGGCCCAGACTCCTACGGGAGGCAGCAGTGGGGAATATTGCACAATGGGCGAAAGCCTGATGCAGCGACGCCGCGTGAGGGATGACGGCCTTCGGGTTGTAAACCTCTTTCAGCAGGGAAGAAGCGAGAGTGACGGTACCTGCAGAAGAAGCGCCGGCTAACTACGTGCCAGCAGCCGCGGTAATACGTAGGGCGCAAGCGTTGTCCGGAATTATTGGGCGTAAAGAGCTCGTAGGCGGCTTGTTGCGTCGGATGTGAAAGCCCGGGGCTTAACCCCGGGTCTGCATTCGATACGGGCAGGCTAGAGTGTGGTAGGGGAGATCGGAATTCCTGGTGTAGCGGTGAAATGCGCAGATATCAGGAGGAACACCGGTGGCGAAGGCGGATCTCTGGGCCATTACTGACGCTGAGGAGCGAAAGCGTGGGGAGCGAACAGGATTAGATACCCTGGTAGTCCACGCCGTAAACGTTGGGAACTAGGTGTTGGCGACATTCCACGTCGTCGGTGCCGCAGCTAACGCATTAAGTTCCCCGCCTGGGGAGTACGGCCGCAAGGCTAAAACTCAAAGGAATTGACGGGGGCCCGCACAAGCAGCGGAGCATGTGGCTTAATTCGACGCAACGCGAAGAACCTTACCAAGGCTTGACATATACCGGAAACGGCCAGAGATGGTCGCCCCCTTGTGGTCGGTATACAGGTGGTGCATGGCTGTCGTCAGCTCGTGTCGTGAGATGTTGGGTTAAGTCCCGCAACGAGCGCAACCCTTGTTCTGTGTTGCCAGCATGCCTTTCGGGGTGATGGGGACTCACAGGAGACTGCCGGGGTCAACTCGGAGGAAGGTGGGGACGACGTCAAGTCATCATGCCCCTTATGTCTTGGGCTGCACACGTGCTACAATGGCCGGTACAATGAGCTGCGATACCGTGAGGTGGAGCGAATCTCAAAAAGCCGGTCTCAGTTCGGATTGGGGTCTGCAACTCGACCCCATGAAGTTGGAGTTGCTAGTAATCGCAGATCAGCATTGCTGCGGTGAATACGTTCCCGGGCCTTGTACACACCGCCCGTCACGTCACGAAAGTCGGTAACACCCGAAGCCGGTGGCCCAACCCTTGTGGAGGGAGCCGTCGAAGGTGGGACTGGCGATTGGGACGAAGTCGTAACAAGGTAGCCGTACCGGAAGGTGCGGCTGGATCACCTCCTTTCTAAGGAGCACATAGCCGACTGCAGACAAACGTTCTGCACGGTTGCTCATGGGTGGAACGTTGACTATTCGGCACGATCGGTTTGGTTCACTAGTACTGCTTCGGCGTGGAACGTGATACTGGATGGGTCGGGTCGGGCACGCTGTTGGGTATCTGAGGGTACGGAACGTAAGTTTCGAGCCTTCGCGATGCCGGCCCCGGTGTAGTTCTGCTTCGGCAGGGTGTGACGGGTGGCTGGTCGTTGCTTGAGAACTGCACAGTGGACGCGAGCATCTGTGGCCAAGTTTTTAAGGGCGCACGGTGGATGCCTTGGCACCAGGAACCGATGAAGGACGTGGGAGGCCACGATAGGCCCCGGGGAGCTGTCAACCGAGCTTTGATCCGGGGGTGTCCGAATGGGGAAACCCGGCAGTCGTCATGGGCTGTCACCCGCTGCTGAACACATAGGCAGTGTGGAGGGAACGCGGGGAAGTGAAACATCTCAGTACCCGCAGGAAGAGAAAACAACCGTGATTCCGGGAGTAGTGGCGAGCGAAACCGGATGAGGCCAAACCGTATGCGTGTGATACCCGGCAGGGGTTGCGTGTGCGGGGTTGTGGGAGTTCTCTTGATCAGTCTGCCGGCTGGTCGGCGAGTCAGAAACCGTACAGGTAGGCGAAGGACATGCGAAAGGTCCGGCGTAGAGGGTAAGACCCCCGTAGCTGAAATCTGTACGGCTCGCTTGAGAACCACCCAAGTAGCACGGGGCCCGAGAAATCCCGTGTGAATCTGGCGGGACCACCCGTTAAGCCTAAATATTCCCTGGTGACCGATAGCGGATAGTACCGTGAGGGAATGGTGAAAAGTACCGCGGGAGCGGAGTGAAATAGTACCTGAAACCGTGTGCCTACAAGCCGTGGGAGCGTCGCGCATCAAGCTTGCTTGGTGCGTCGTGACTGCGTGCCTTTTGAAGAATGAGCCTGCGAGTTTGCGGTGTGTTGCGAGGTTAACCCGTGTGGGGAAGCCGTAGCGAAAGCGAGTCCGAATAGGGCGATTGAGTAGCGCGCCCAAGACCCGAAGCGGAGTGATCTAGCCATGGGCAGGTTGAAGCGGAGGTAAGACTTCGTGGAGGACCGAACCCACCAGGGTTGAAAACCTGGGGGATGACCTGTGGTTAGGGGTGAAAGGCCAATCAAACTCCGTGATAGCTGGTTCTCCCCGAAATGCATTTAGGTGCAGCGTCGTGTGTTTCTTGCCGGAGGTAGAGCACTGGATAGGCGATGGGCCCTACCGGGTTACTGACCTTAGCCAAACTCCGAATGCCGGTAAGTGAGAGCGCGGCAGTGAGACTGTGGGGGATAAGCTCCATGGTCGAGAGGGAAACAGCCCAGAGCATCGACTAAGGCCCCTAAGCGTACGCTAAGTGGGAAAGGATGTGGAGTCGCAGAGACAACCAGGAGGTTGGCTTAGAAGCAGCCACCCTTGAAAGAGTGCGTAATAGCTCACTGGTCAAGTGATTCCGCGCCGACAATGTAGCGGGGCTCAAGCGTACCGCCGAAGTCGTGTCATTCACACAATAGGTCCAACGACCGTGTGGATGGGTAGGGGAGCGTCGTGTGCCGGGTGAAGCAGCCGCGGAAGCGAGTTGTGGACGGTTCACGAGTGAGAATGCAGGCATGAGTAGCGATACACACGTGGGAAACGTGTGCGCCGATTGACTAAGGGTTCCTGGGTCAAGCTGATCTGCCCAGGGTAAGTCGGGACCTAAGGCGAGGCCGACAGGCGTAGTCGATGGACAACCGGTTGATATTCCGGTACCCGCTTTGAAACGCCCAATATCGAATCAGACGATGCTAAGCCCGTGAAGCCGTCCTGGATCCTTCGGGTGAAGGGAAGTGGTGGAGCCGGTGACCCGGATCTGTAGTAGGTAAGCGATGGGGTGACGCAGGAAGGTAGTCCAGCCCGGGCGGTGGTAGTCCCGGGGTAAGGGTGTAGGCCGTGTGATAGGCAAATCCGTCACACATTAAGGCTGAGACCTGATGCCGAGCCGATTGTGGTGAAGTGGATGATCCTATGCTGTCGAGAAAAGCCTCTAGCGAGTTTCATGGCGGCCCGTACCCTAAACCGACTCAGGTGGTCAGGTAGAGAATACCGAGGCGTTCGGGTGAACTATGGTTAAGGAACTCGGCAAAATGCCCCCGTAACTTCGGGAGAAGGGGGGCCATGTCCGGTGATGGAACTTGCTTCCTGAGCTGGGTGTGGCCGCAGAGACCAGCGAGAAGCGACTGTTTACTAAAAACACAGGTCCGTGCGAAGCCGTAAGGCGATGTATACGGACTGACGCCTGCCCGGTGCTGGAACGTTAAGGGGACCGGTTAGCTCTGTTTCGACAGGGCGAAGCTGAGAACTTAAGCGCCAGTAAACGGCGGTGGTAACTATAACCATCCTAAGGTAGCGAAATTCCTTGTCGGGTAAGTTCCGACCTGCACGAATGGCGTAACGACTTCTCGACTGTCTCAACCATAGGCCCGGTGAAATTGCACTACGAGTAAAGATGCTCGTTTCGCGCAGCAGGACGGAAAGACCCCGGGACCTTTACTATAGCTTGATATTGGTGTTCGGTTCGGCTTGTGTAGGATAGGTGGGAGACTGTGAAGCATGCACGCCAGTGTGTGTGGAGTCGTCGTTGAAATACCACTCTGGTCGTGCTGGATGTCTAACCTGGGTCCGTGATCCGGATCAGGGACAGTGTCTGGTGGGTAGTTTAACTGGGGCGGTTGCCTCCTAAAGAGTAACGGAGGCGCCCAAAGGTTCCCTCAGCCTGGTTGGCAATCAGGTGTTGAGTGTAAGTGCACAAGGGAGCTTGACTGTGAGACCGACGGGTCGAGCAGGGACGAAAGTCGGGACTAGTGATCCGGCGGTGGCTTGTGGAAGCGCCGTCGCTCAACGGATAAAAGGTACCCCGGGGATAACAGGCTGATCTTCCCCAAGAGTCCATATCGACGGGATGGTTTGGCACCTCGATGTCGGCTCGTCGCATCCTGGGGCTGGAGTCGGTCCCAAGGGTTGGGCTGTTCGCCCATTAAAGCGGTACGCGAGCTGGGTTTAGAACGTCGTGAGACAGTTCGGTCCCTATCCGCTGTGCGCGTAGGAATATTGAGAAGGGCTGTCCCTAGTACGAGAGGACCGGGACGGACGAACCTCTGGTGTGCCAGTTGTCCTGCCAAGGGCATGGCTGGTTGGCTACGTTCGGGAGGGATAACCGCTGAAAGCATCTAAGCGGGAAGCCTGCTTCGAGATGAGTATTCCCACCCCCTTTGAGGGGTTAAGGCTCCCAGTAGACGACTGGGTTGATAGGCCAGGTGTGGAAGACCGGTAACGGTTGGAGCTGACTGGTACTAATAGGCCGAGGGCTTGTCCTCAGTTGCTCGCGTCCACTGTGTAGGTTCTGAAGTAACGACCGTGTTGTGTTCCGGTTGGTTAATTTCATAGAGTTTCGGTGGTCATTGCGTTAGGGAAACGCCCGGTTACATTCCGAACCCGGAAGCTAAGCCTTTCAGCGCCGATGGTACTGCATGGGGGACCGTGTGGGAGAGTAGGACGCCGCCGAACAATTTTTAAGAGTAGCCCCTGTGGGAGCCATTTGGTTCCTGCGGGGGCTATTCTGCGTTTCCGGACAAAATCGCTGTACCGGGAACCGCACCAAAACCCCTCCCGCCCCCCCTGCGCGGACCCCGGCCCCCTCTGCACGGACCGTCGAAGTCTGCGGGTAGGGTCAGGGTGCATCGTTGGTACATATCCCCACAGGAGGCCCCCGGGTGGAGGTCCAGGAGACGCGTGTCCAGACCGACCGCGTCCTCACCATCCCGAACATCCTCAGCATGGCGCGCCTCGTCGGCGTACCCCTCTTCCTGTGGTTGATCCTCCGGGGAAGCGACGGCTGGGCACTGCTCGTGCTGGGACTGAGCGGCATCAGCGACTACCTCGACGGAAAGCTCGCCCGGCGCTGGAACCAGATCAGCAGCCTCGGCCGACTCCTCGACCCGGCCGCCGACCGGCTCTACATCCTCTCCACACTGGCCGGCCTCACCTGGAGGGAGATCCTTCCGGTCTGGCTGACCGCAGCCCTGCTGGCGCGAGAAGCGATGCTGCTGGTCATGGTGTGGATCCTGCGCCGCCACGGCTATCCGCCGCCGCAGGTCAACTTCCTCGGCAAGGCCGCCACCTTCAACCTGATGTACGCCTTCCCCTTGCTCCTTCTCAGTGACGGAGACGGCTGGCTGGCTTCACTCGCTGCTGTTTTCGGATGGGCGTTCGCCGGGTGGGGTACAACCCTGTATTGGTGGGCAGGGATCCTCTACGTGGTCCAGGTCCGCCGACTCGTCAAGGCGGACGCCACCACCGACTGACCTCGCCGTTGTTCAGGAGCCCCTTCAAGGAGCGAAAGCCGTACGCGAGTCGCGTCGGCGATCCGCGCGGGTGAAGTCGGAACAGACCGTCGTCTCGCAAGGAGGACGTTTCCGACATGAAGGCCGTCGTGATGGCCGGCGGCGAAGGCACCCGCCTTCGCCCCATGACCTCGAGCATGCCCAAGCCGCTCCTGCCGGTGGTGAACCGGCCGATCATGGAGCATGTGCTGCGTCTGCTCAAGCGGCACGGGCTCACCGAGACCGTGGTGACCGTGCAGTTCCTCGCCTCACTCGTCAAGAACTACTTCGGTGACGGCGAGGAACTGGGCATGGAGCTCACCTACGCCAATGAGGAAAAGCCACTCGGCACGGCGGGCAGTGTCAAGAACGCCGAAGAAGCCCTCAAGGACGATGCCTTTCTGGTCATCTCCGGTGACGCCCTCACTGATTTCGACCTGACCGACCTGATCCGTTTCCACAAGGAGAAGGGCGCACTCGTCACCGTCTGTCTGACGCGGGTACCCAATCCGCTGGAGTTCGGCATCACCATTGTCGACGAGGCGGGCAAGGTCGAGCGCTTCCTGGAGAAGCCCACCTGGGGCCAGGTCTTCTCCGACACCGTCAATACGGGCATCTACGTCATGGAGCCCGAAGTTTTCAACTACGTCCAGCCCGACGTGCCCGTCGACTGGTCGGGCGATGTCTTCCCGCAGCTGATGAAGGAAGGCAAGCCGATCTACGGCTATATCGCCGAGGGCTATTGGGAGGACGTCGGTACCCACGAAAGCTATGGCAAGGCCCAGGCCGACGTGCTCGAAGGCAAGGTCGATGTGGACATCGACGGCTTCGAGATCTCGCCCGGGGTCTGGGTGGCCGAAGGCGCCGAGGTGCACTCGGACGCGGTCCTGCGCGGCCCGCTCTACATCGGCGACTACGCCAAGGTCGAGGCCGGCGCCGAAATCCGCGAGCACACGGTGGTGGGCTCCAACGTCGTCGTGAAGAGCGGTGCCTTCCTGCACAAGGCCGTCGTGCACGACAACGTCTACATCGGCCCGCAGAGCAATCTGCGCGGCTGCGTCATCGGCAAGAACACCGACATCATGCGCGCCGCCCGCATCGAGGACGGCGCCGTCATCGGGGACGAGTGCCTCGTCGGTGAGGAATCGATTATTCAGGGCAACGTCCGGGTCTACCCCTTCAAGACCATCGAGGCGGGCGCGTTCGTCAACACCTCGGTCATCTGGGAGTCCCGCGGCCAGGCCCATCTGTTCGGGACCCGCGGTGTCTCCGGCATCCTCAATGTGGAGATCACCCCCGAACTCGCGGTGCGGCTCGCCGGCGCGTACGCGACGACCCTCAAGAAGGGGTCCACGGTCACCACGGCTCGCGACCACTCCCGGGGCGCGCGGGCGCTCAAGCGCGCGGTGATCTCCGCGTTGCAGGCCAGCGCCATAGATGTCCGGGACCTGGAGAACGTGCCGCTGCCGGTCGCCCGGCAGCAGACCGCGCGCGGCAGCGCCGGCGGGATCATGATCCGTACGTCACCGGGCGTGCCGGACTCGGTGGACATCATGTTCTTCGACGAGCGCGGCGCCGACCTCTCCCAGGCCGGACAGCGCAAGCTCGACCGGGTCTACGCCCGGCAGGAGTACCGGCGGGCGTTCCCCGGTGAGATCGGTGATCTGTCCTTCCCGTCCAGCGTCTACGACTCGTACACGGGCTCGCTCCTGCGATCGGTGGACACGACCGGGGTCGCGGAGGCGGGGCTCAAGGTGGTCATCGATGCCTCGAACGGCAGCGCGGGGCTCGTTCTGCCCAGCCTGCTCGGCAGGCTCGGGGTGGACGCGCTCATCATCAACCCCGGGCTCGACGAGGCGCATCCGACCGAGACCGCCGACACCCGTCGGTCCGGTCTGGTGCGGCTCGGGGAGATCGTCGCTTCGGCGCGGGCCGCGTTCGGAGTGCGGTTCGACCCGGTGGGTGAGCGGATCTCGCTCGTCGACGAGCGCGGGCGCATCGTCGAGGACGACCGCGCCCTGCTGGTCCTGCTGGACCTGGTCGCCGCCGAGCGGCGCAGCGGGCGGGTGGCGCTCCCGGTGACCACGACCCGGATCGCCGAGCAGGTCGCCGCGTACCACGGTACCCAGGTCGAGTGGACGACGACGTCGCCCGACGATCTGACCCGGGTCGGCCGCGCCGAATCGACGATCTTCGGCGGGGACGGGCGCGGGGGGTTCATCGTCCCGGAGTCCAGCAGCGTCTTCGACGGCACGGCCGCGTTCGTACGCCTCGTCGGTCTGGTGGCGCGTACGCAGCTCACCCTCAGCCAGATAGACGCACGCATTCCGCGGGCGCATGTGCTGCGGCGCGACCTGGCCACCCCATGGGCGGTGAAGGGACTCGTCATGCGTCATGTGGTCGAGGCGGCCGGGGACCGCTCGGTCGACACGACCGACGGTGTGCGGGTGGTCGAGGCCGACGGGCGCTGGGTGATGGTCCTGCCCGACCCGGCCGAGGCGGTGACGCACCTGTGGGCGGAGGGCCCGGACGACGCCTCCGCGCAGGCCCTGCTGGACGAGTGGTCGGCGATCGTGGACGGCGCCGGGCGCTGACCGGCGCGTAGCGGGGTACCCGACAGCGGTACCCGGAGAGTCAACGGGACGTCGTCTCCCCGGTCCGGATCCGGCACGCCGGTGGGGCCATTGGGAGACGGCGGCTCCGACGTGCGACGATGTGCGGCATGTCGCAGCAGCCCCCCGTTCGGAGCACCGCATCGCCGGCTCCGCGCCCTGATGCCTCCATGTCGCTGCTGACCAATGTCATGGACCACAGCCTCGACGACGGTTACGCGGAGGCGGCCGCCCGGCGCGCGGAGGGCGGCAAGGGGCTGCCGAGCACGCTCCGCGCCAAGTTGGGGCTCGCCGCCGCCCTGTTGCTCGCCGCGGCGGTGGTGACGCTCGGAGCCGCGCAGGCGCGGATAGCGGCGCCCACCCTGGCCAAGGAGCGCGAGCAGCTCATCGACCGGATCGAGACCGAGACCTCGGCCGCGGACACCCTGCAGAAGAATGTCGACACGCTGCGGGACGCCGTCGGCACGAAGCAGCGTGACGTCCTGGAGAAACACGGCGGGGACAGCGCCGAGTTGGTGTCGCTGCTCGCGGGAGCCACGCCGGCGCGCGGGCCGGGGGTCAAGATCGTCGTCGACGACGCCAAGCAGACCAAGCAGTCCGGCGCCGGGGGTCCGCGCGAAAGCAGCGGGTTCTCCGACACGGGGCGGGTGCGCGACCGTGATATGCAACGCATCGTCAACGGTCTGTGGCAGTCCGGCGCCGAGGCGATCGCGGTCAACGGACAGCGGCTGACGGCGCTGTCGGCGATCAGGGCCGCCGGTGACGCCATACTGGTCGACAACAGACCGCTGGTACCGCCCTACACGGTGCTGGCGATCGGCGACGGGCAGCGGCTGAGCACCGCTTTCCAGGACAGTGCCGACGGACAGTATCTGCATGTTCTCCAGCAGAGTTACGGCGTCCGGGCCAGCATTTCCGCCGAGGGTGAGGTCCGGTTGCCGGCCGCGCCGAGCCTGCTCGTACGTACCGCACAGCCGCAGGGCGGTGGCGCGGACAAACGCGGCACCGACACAGGGAAGGGCACATCGTGATCGCCGTATTGGGCCTCATCGTGGGAGTCGTGGTCGGACTGGTCGTCCGTCCCGTGGTGCCGACGGTGGTCGAGCCCTACCTTCCCATCGCTGTCGTGGCGGCACTCGACGCGGTGTTCGGCGGCCTGCGGGCGATGCTGGACGGAATCTTCGACGACAAGGTCTTCGTCGTCTCCTTCCTGTCCAACGTGGTCGTGGCCGCGCTGATCGTCTTCCTCGGTGACAAGCTCGGTGTCGGTGCGCAGCTGTCCACCGGTGTCGTGGTCGTCCTGGGTATCCGTATCTTCTCCAACGCGGCCGCCATCCGGCGGCACGTGTTCCGGGCGTGAGGCCGATGAGCAGCGACGACACGCCGGACAAGTCCGGAAAGCCGGAGCCGATCGAGGAGCCGGAACAGCAGCCGAAGCCCGAGAAGCCCGGTGAGAAAGCCGACAAGGGCGACGCGGCCGAGCGGGCACCCCAGCCCGACGAAGGCCCGGCAACGGGCAAGCCGGACACCCCGGACGAGGCGATCCGGCCCGAGCGACCGGAACAGCCGGAGCGTCCGCAGCCCGCGCCGCCCGGGGGCGACACGCCCGAGCCCGAGCCGGAACCCGTGGTTTCGGCGGAAGGGCCTGCCGGGCCTGCTCCCTTGACCGGCCGTCAACGGCTCGCCAAGGGACTCTGGCCCCCGAGGCTGACGCGGGCGCAGCTCATCGTGGCGCTGCTGCTGTGCGTGCTCGGACTGGGCCTGGCCATCCAGGTCCGGTCGACCAACGACAGCAGTGCTCTGCGCGGGGCCCGCCAGGAGGACCTGGTGCGGATCCTCGACGAGCTGGACAACCGCACGAAGCGGCTGGAGGACGAGAAGCGGCGGCTGGAGAACCAGCAGTCGGAGCTGGAGAGCAGCTCCAACCAGGCCGCCGAGGCGCGCAAGCAGACCGAGCAGAAAGAGGGACAGCTCGGCGTGCTCGCCGGCACGGTGGCGGCTCGGGGGCCCGGCATCGAGCTGACGGTCAGTGACACCAAGGGCAAGGTTGAGGCGGACATGCTGCTCGACGCGATCCAGGAGCTGCGCGCCGCGGGCGCGGAGGCGATCCAGATCAACGATGTCCGGGTGGTCGCCGACACCTATTTCTCGGGTGCCGCGGGCCGGGTGGAGATCGACGGGAAGAAGGTCTCGCAGCCCTACCGGTTCAAGGTCATCGGCAAGCCGCAGGACCTGGAGCCGGCGCTGAACATCCCCGGTGGTGTGGTGCAGACTCTGGAGAAGGAGCAGGCGGGCGTGGCGGTGGCGCGGTCTGAGAAGATCATTGTGGATGCCTTGCGCCCGGCGAAGCGGCCTGACTACGCTCGGTCGTCATCGCAGTGAGGCGGGCATGGACGAGGGCTCCAGGGGGAGCGTGGGAGGTTGCGGGGGGTCGGCGCACCAAGTTGGGGGCGCGTGGTGGAAACTGTGAGCTGACCACGGACGTTGTAGAGATGTCCGGGTCGGACGGTGTGTGCATCGAGGGTTTGTCCTGCCCCACGGGCGGGTCTGTTTCGGTCAAGGGGAATCGCCCGTGAAGTTGTTTGGGAAGTTGTTCGGCAAGAGCGCACGCCAGGACGGCGGCTCCGCCCGTCACAGGGCGTCGCGTCCGTCGGAAGGCGGCGAGGGGGCCCAGGAAGGGCGTCCTCTGTTCCGGGACCAGGTGGGTGCCCCCGGAGGTGGCGTCCCTGGCGGTCAGGGCGCGTCCTCTGTTGACCCTGCCGCAGCCGGACGCATAGGTTTCGGAGCACCAGAGACCTCAAGTGCGGGTGGAGGGTTTGCCTTGCCGGTCTGTACGAGGTGTGGCCACCGGGCCGGCGAGGCCAGCCGGTTCTGTTCCAACTGCGGTGCGCCGCTGCGGCCCGGCGCCGCTGCCGAGCGCGCCTCGGAGACGACCTCGACCATCTCCATCTCCGGTCTCGAGGCGTACGACTCGGAGACCACCGGGCAGACGCCGATCCCGTCGCTCTCCCCGGAGGCCCAGGCGGCCGTCGACGCGCTGCCGCTGGGTTCGGCGCTGCTGGTGGTCAGGCGCGGTCCGAATTCGGGCAGCCGCTTCCTGCTGGACGGCGATGTGACCACCGCGGGCCGTCACCCGCAGAGCGACATCTTCCTCGACGACGTCACGGTCTCCAGGCGGCACGTGGAGTTCCGCAGAGGACAGGACGGCGGTTTCACCGTCACGGACGTCGGCAGCCTCAACGGCACGTACGTCAACCGGGAGCGCATCGACACGGTTCCGCTGTCGAACGGCGACGAGGTGCAGATCGGCAAGTACCGTCTGGTCTTCTACGGCAGCCAGCGCGGCATCTGACCCCGCGAGGGAAGGCCATGCTTCGAACATCGTCGGGCGGTACCGGATCCTCCGGTGCCGCCGGCGCGGACGGCCGGCTGGTGAGCATCGGCACGGTGCTCAATCTGCTCCGGGACGAGTTTCCCGAGGTCACCATCTCCAAGATCCGTTTTCTGGAGGCGGAGGGCCTGGTGGAGCCGCAGCGCACCCCGTCCGGCTACCGCAAATTCAGCGCGGAGGATGTGGAGCGACTGGGGTTCGTGCTGCGCATGCAGCGTGACCACTACCTTCCGCTCAAGGTCATCCGGGAGCAGCTGGACGCCCTGGCCCGGGGCGAGCGGGTGCAGCTGCCCGCGCAGGGGCAGCAGAGGGACGCTCCGGGCGCCCCGGTGGACCCCATCGGTCCGGAGGCCGTGGAGGCCGGCTCGAAGCCGTCTGCGGCCACGCGCATCGGCCGCGCGGAGCTGCTGGCCGTCACCGGGGTGACCGAGCCCGAGCTCGCCGAATGGGAGTCGTACGGCCTGATCGGCGCCCACCCGGACGGCGGATTCGACGTCGATTCGGTCGCGGTGGCCAAGCTCGTCGCGGATCTGGGCCGTTTCGGCCTGGAACCGCGACACCTTCGCGCCATGAAGGCCGCCGCCGACCGCGAGGCCGGCCTGGTCGAACAGGTGGTCGCACCCCTGCGGCGGCACCGCAATCCGCAGACCAGAGCGCACGCCGAGGCCACCGCGCGGGAGCTCGCCGCGCTGTCCGTACGGCTCCACGCGGCCCTGGTGCGCAGCGCCCTCCACCCGCGCCCGTACTGACCGGAGGGTGGCCCGACTACCCAAACCTGCCGGGCACGTCCTAGGGTTGCTGTGTGAACGAGCTCGATGTCGTGGGTGTCCGGGTGGAAATGCCCTCCAACCAGCCGATCGTGCTCCTGCGTGAAGTGGGAGGCGATCGCTACCTCCCCATTTGGATCGGACCGGGGGAGGCGACGGCCATTGCCTTCGCCCAGCAGGGCATGGCCCCTGCCCGCCCGCTGACCCACGACCTCTTCAAGGACGTGCTGGACGCGGTCGGGCAGACGCTCACGGAGGTCCGCATCACTGACCTGCGCGAAGGGGTCTTCTACGCGGAGCTGGTCTTCGCCAGTGGCGTGGAGGTCAGCGCACGGCCGTCCGACGCCATAGCGCTGGCGCTGCGCACGGGCACGCCGATCTACGGCAGTGACGGGGTGCTGGACGACGCGGGCATCGCCATCCCGGACGAGCAGGAGGACGAGGTGGAGAAGTTCCGCGAGTTCCTCGACCAGATCTCGCCGGAGGACTTCGGCACCAACAGCCAGTGAGGCGCATCCGCGGCCCCCGTAGGAGAGCGGCCGCGGCGCATTCGAGTAGCCCTTCCCGGCGCTGGGACACGTAAAACCACTCTCTGGGTGATTATCACTCGGCGTGCCGAGTGTGGCGATCGTTGACGCACCCCGGGTGACTGCCTACCGTCGAGAAGGCAGGTCAAGGACGGAGGTCGGCGTGAGAAGCACGGGCGACGGTACGGCGGTCGGCGGTCCGTATCCGCTGCATGGGGGAACGGTCGAACCCGGACCCCGTCATGGCGCTCCGGCGGTGGTCGGCGCGCCGCAGGAGCCGGGGGACGACCACGTCGGGTACCGGGGCCCCACGGCGTGCGCGGCGGCGGGCATCACCTATCGCCAGCTGGACTACTGGGCGCGGACGGGGCTCGTGGAGCCGAGCGTGCGGCCCGCCTACGGATCGGGCAGCCAGCGGCTCTACAGCTTCCGGGACGTGGTCGTCCTCAAGATCGTGAAGCGGCTGCTGGACACCGGGGTCTCCCTGCAGAACATCCGCACCGCGGTGCAGCATCTACGGGCGCGGGGCATGGCCGACCTGGCACAGATGACGCTGATGAGCGACGGCGCCACGGTCTACGAGTGCACTTCGCCCGATGAGGTCGTCGACCTCCTCCAGGGCGGGCAGGGCGTCTTCGGGATCGCCGTGGGGGTGGTGTGGCGCGACGTGGAGAGCGCGCTGGCCAAGCTGCACGGGGAGCGCGTCGACACGGGGGAGACGCTCATCGGCCACAACCCGGCGGACGAGCTGGCGAGGCGGCGCAACCGGGTCGGCTGAGCGGCCCGCCGCCCGGCCTTCCGGCGGCCCTGTGGAGGGCGTTCCGTCGCACGTCCGTGCGATTGTCAGTGGTGTAGGGCAGCATCGAAGACGTGAGAGCCGCACCGACCATCCTGCACCTGGACATGGACGCGTTCTACGCCGCGGCGGAGCAGGCGGCCAAGCCCAGCCTGCGCGGGAAGCCCGTGGTGGTCGGCGGGATCGGTCCCCGGGGCGTCGTGGCCACCGCGTCGTACGAGGCACGCGCCTTTGGTGTGCACTCGGCGATGGCGACCGCCCAGGCGCGGCGGCTGTGCCCCAATGCCGCCTATCTCGCTCCCCGCTTCACGCTCTACCGCGAGGTGAGCGAGGTGGTCATGGGGCTGCTCGGGGAGCTGTCCCCGCTGGTGGAGCCGCTGAGCCTGGACGAGGCGTTCGTGGATCTGGAGGCCGGCGGCGTCGAGCCCTCCACGGCGGTCGTGCGGGCGGTGGGGGAGCGGCTGCGGCGGGACATCCGCCGGGCCACGGGGCTCAGCGGTTCGGTGGGGCTCGCCGGCTCCAAGATGCTCGCGAAGATCGCCTCCGAGCAGGCCAAACCCGACGGCCTCGTCGTCATCGAGCCCGGCACCGAGCTGGAGCTGCTGGCCCCGATGTCGGTGCGGGCCATTCCCGGCGTCGGACCGGCCACGGCCGAGACGCTGCGGCGGGCCGGGCTCACGACCGTGGGCGATACGGCCGAGGCGGGGGAGGCCGAGCTGGTGCGGCTGCTGGGCAAGGCGCACGGCGCGGGGCTGTACGCCCTGGCGACCGCCCGCGACAACCGTCCTGTGGTGGCCGAGCGGGATGCCAAGTCGGTGTCCGTGGAGGACACCTTCGAGGAGGACCTCACCGACCGCACGCGTGTGGAGCTGGAGCTGGCGCGGCTCGCCGACCGCTGTGTGCAGCGGCTGCGGGCGGCGGGACGGTCCGGGCGCACCGTCGTGATCAAGGTACGGAGCTATGACTTCTCGACGCTGACGCGCTCGGAGACGCTCCGCGGGCCGACGGACGACCTCGGGGTGGTGCGGGAGGCCGTGCGGCGGCTGCTGGACGGCGTGGACACCACGGCGGGCGTGCGGCTGCTGGGGGTCGGCGTCACCGGGCTCGCCGACTACACCCAGGAGGATCTCTTCGCCCAGGCGGCCGCTACGGCCGAGGCCGCCGCCGACGCGGAGAGACCACCGACCGCCGAGGCGGAAGGGGAGCCGGCCCCGGAGGAGGAGGCCGCGCGACGGCCACGGCGCTGGGTGCCCGGGCTGGACATCCGGCACACCGAGTACGGGCCCGGCTGGATCCAGGGCAGCGGGGTCGGCCGGGTCACCGTGCGCTTCGAGCAGCCGTGGTCCGCACCCGGCCGGGTGCGGACCTTCGCCGTGGACGACCCCGCGCTCGAGCCGGGGGAGCCGCTGCCGCTGATCAGAGCCGCGTGGGAGCAGCCGTCGGAGCCAACGGGACCGGCGAAGCCGCCGGAGCCGAGTGATCCGGCAGTGTCGGACGGGTCGGACGGGTCGGACGGGGCATCCGGGTCGGACGGGCCCGAGACCGGACCGTCGGCGCGTGAGCCCTCAGAGCGTCCCGAGCCGGACGTCGGGACCCGGTCCGACGGTCAGCCGCTGGCCGGTGGCGTGTCCGGCTGAGCGCCGGGCCGAGGGGCGGGCCCGGAGTCCGGCGGGGGGAGGTCGAGCCCGTAGTGGTGGTAGAGCTGCAGCTCCTGCTCGGGGGAGAGATGGCGGCCGACCCCGAAGTCCGGGGCGTCCTTGATGAGCGCCCGGTCATACGGGATGCGCAGGGCGTCGTCCTCGACCCGGCTCGGTTCCAGCGGCACGAACGCGTCCCGGCTGAACAGCCCGGTGCGCACCGCCGCCCACTCCGGTTCCCCCGTCGCGTCGTCGAGGTACACCTCGTCCACGGTGCCGATCCTCGCGCCATTGCGGTCGAACGCCTTGCGGCCGATGAGACTCCGCGGATCGATATCGGTCTGCACGGTTCCTCCCGTGGTCGCGCCTGCCCTCCGGAACTCCAGCCGACCTCCAGGCCCCTGGGAAAGCACAGAGAAGCACAGAGAAGCCCTGAGGACCACGAAAAGGCACAAAGCGGGAACCGGCCACTCGAGGGATCCGCTTGGACCCGCGCTGGTAGGCTGACAGTGGCTGCAGACCCCACGCGGGAGAGTCCTCCGAGATCCTTTGACGGGTTCGACGGGGGCGCCGAAGGAGCAAATCCTCCCCGGAATCTCTCAGGCACACGTACCGCGCGGACGAGGTCACTCTGGAAAGCAGGGCGGGCCGGGTCGGGTACAGCGCGACGAAGCCCCTCCTCACCGACGGTGAAAGCCGGACCGCCCTGTGCGGCCCGGTGAAGCTCTCAGGTTGAGATGACAGAGGGGGAGGCCGTCCGGGTACCCGCGCCGTGGTACCCCTCGCAGGTCGCAACGACCAGGAGGCCTCCGCAGATGACAGCCCACCGCATCTCCCTTTCCGACCTGGAGCGTGGCACGCCGTTCGAGCACCGCCACGTGGGGCCCGACAGCGCGGCCCAGGCGAAGATGCTCGCCCAGGTAGGGTTCGGCTCGCTCGACGAGCTCACCGCCGCCGCCGTACCGGCCGTGATCAAGAGCACCGAGGCGCTCCGGCTGCCCGACGCCCGCAGTGAGGCCGAGGTCCTCGCCGAGCTGCGCACGCTCGCCGACCGCAACGAGGTCCTCGCCCCGATGATCGGGCTCGGATACCACGGCACCTTCACCCCGCCGGTGATCCTGCGCAACGTCATGGAGAACCCCGCCTGGTACACGGCCTACACGCCCTACCAGCCGGAGATCTCCCAGGGCCGGCTGGAGGCGCTCCTCAACTTCCAGACCGTCGTCGCCGACCTGACCGGGCTGCCCACCTCCGGCGCCTCCCTGCTCGACGAGGGCACCGCCGCGGCCGAGGCCATGTCGCTGTCCCGGCGCGTGGGCAAGGTCAAGGACGGCGTCTTCCTCATCGACGCCGACGCGCTGCCGCAGACCGTCGCGGTGATACGCACGCGCGCCGAACCGACCGGCGTCGAGGTCGTCGTCGCCGACCTCTCCCAGGGCATCCCCGACGACATCGCCGAGCGCGGCGTCTTCGGTGTCCTCCTGCAGTACCCCGGCGCCTCCGGTGCCGTGCGCGACCCGCGCCCGGTCATCGAGCGGGCCCACGAGCTGGGCGCGATCGTCACCGTCGCCGCCGACCTGCTCGCGCTGACGCTGCTCACCTCGCCCGGCGAGCTGGGCGCGGACATCGCGGTCGGCACCACCCAGCGCTTCGGCGTGCCCATGGGCTTCGGCGGTCCGCACGCCGGGTTCATGGCCGTGCGCGAGAAGTTCGCCCGCAGCCTCCCCGGCCGCCTCGTCGGCGTCTCCGTGGACGCGGACGGCAACAAGGCCTACCGTCTGGCCCTCCAGACCCGCGAGCAGCACATCCGCCGCGAGAAGGCCACCAGCAACATCTGTACCGCCCAGGTCCTGCTCGCCGTCATGGCCGGGATGTACGCGGTCTACCACGGCCCGGACGGCCTCGCCGGCATCGCGCGGCGTACGCACCGCTACGCCACGCTGCTCGCCGAGGGCCTGCGGGCCGGCGGCGTCGAGGTCGTGCACGGCGCGTACTTCGACACCCTCACCGCGCGGGTGCCCGGCCGGGCGGCCGAGGTCGTCGCCGCCGCCCGCGAGCGGGGCGTCAACCTGCGCCTGGTCGACGCCGACCAGGTCGGCATCGCCTGCGACGAGACCACCACGCGCGTCCAGGTGGCGTCGGTGTGGTCCGCCTTCGAGGTGGACGCCGACATCGAGGCGCTCGACGCCCAGGTCGCGGAGGCGCTCCCCGAGGGTCTGCTGCGCACCGACGACTACCTCACCCACCCGGTCTTCCACCAGCACCGTTCCGAGACCGCGATGCTGCGCTACCTGCGCCGGCTCGCCGACCGGGACTACGCCCTGGACCGCGGCATGATCCCGCTCGGCTCGTGCACCATGAAGCTCAACGCGACCACCGAGATGGAGCCGGTCACCTGGCCCGAGTTCGGTGCGCTGCACCCCTTCGCGCCGGTCGAGCAGGCGGGTGGCTATCTCACGCTCATCACCGAGCTCGAGGAGCGCCTCGCGGAGGTCACCGGCTACGACAAGGTGTCCATCCAGCCGAACGCGGGCTCGCAGGGTGAGCTCGCGGGTCTGCTGGCGGTGCGGGCGTACCACCGTGCCAACGGCGACGAGGGGCGCACCGTCTGCCTGATCCCGTCCTCCGCCCACGGCACCAACGCCGCGAGCGCCGTGATGGCCGGCATGAAGGTCGTCGTCGTCAAGACCGCCGACGACGGCGAGGTCGACATCGAGGACCTGCGGGCCAAGATCGAGCAGTACCGCGACGAGCTGTCCGTACTGATGATCACCTACCCGTCCACGCACGGTGTCTTCGAGGAGCACGTCGCCGACATCTGCGCGGAGGTCCACGCGGCGGGCGGGCAGGTGTACGTCGACGGCGCGAACCTCAACGCCCTGGTCGGGGTGGCCAAGCCGGGTGAGTTCGGCGGCGACGTCTCGCACCTGAACCTGCACAAGACCTTCTGCATCCCGCACGGCGGCGGCGGCCCGGGCGTCGGTCCGGTCGCCGTCCGCGCCCACCTCGCCCCCTATCTGCCCAACCACCCGCTGCAGCCCACCGCGGGCCCGGCGACCGGCGTCGGCCCGATCTCGGCGGCCCCCTGGGGCTCCGCCGGCATCCTGCCGATCTCCTGGGCGTACGTCCGGCTGATGGGCGGCGAGGGCCTCAAGCGCGCCACGCAGGTCGCGGTGCTCGGCGCCAACTACATCGCCAAGCGCCTGGAGCCGCACTACCCCGTGCTCTACACCGGTCCGAACGGCCTGGTCGCGCACGAGTGCATCGTCGATCTGCGGCCGCTGACCAAGGCGACCGGCGTCAGCGTCGACGATGTCGCCAAACGCCTGATCGACTACGGCTTCCACGCGCCGACGATGTCCTTCCCGGTGGCCGGCACCCTGATGATCGAGCCCACGGAGAGCGAGGACCTCGCCGAGCTGGATCGTTTCTGCGAGGCGATGATCGCCATCCGAGCCGAGATCGAGAAGGTCGGCTCGGGGGAGTGGGACAAGGACGACAACGCCCTGCGGAACGCCCCGCACACCGCCGCCTGTGTGGCCGGTGACTGGGAGCACCCGTACAGCCGCGAGGTGGCCGTCTTCCCGGCCGGGGTGTCCGCCGCCGACAAGTACTGGCCGCCGGTGCGGCGCGTCGACGGCGCGTACGGCGACCGTAACCTCGTCTGCTCGTGCCCTCCCATGGACGAGTACGACGGCTGACGGTCCGGGCCGCCCGGGCGGGCGGCCCTTCCCGGGGGATTGATTCCCCGGGGCCGACACACGTCGGGGCCGGTTCGGCGATCGCGCCGGGCCGGCCCCTTCTGCATGCGGTTCCTGTATGCGGTTCTTTCGCGCTGTGCGGTGCCGGCACTAGGCGGCGGTCACCACGTGCTCGGTGCCCAGCGGCCGGTGCGGTGCGATGATCTGACCGTCCGGCAGCAGCTCACCGGTGTCCTCGAAGAACAGGACCCCGTTGCACAGCAGGCTCCACCCCTGTTCCGGGTAGTGCGCCACGAGATGGGCGGCTTCCCGGTCGGTGGAGTCGGCTGACGGGCATGCGGGCTGGTGCTGGCACATGGAAGCATTCTTTCGCTGCGGTGTGGTCTGTGTCCTGCGGCTCGATGCGGTGGTCATGCCGCCCCCCGTTGGTGAATCGTTCGGTCGCTCCCAGTGTTGCCCTACGGGCGTGATTCCGCAGGGATTTCCCGGCAGCTCTCCTCACAGGGAGGAGACGCATCACCCATGCGGGCGGTTGCTGCCAACAAGACGGCCCCTTTGGGGGGTTCGGGGTAGTCAATGTGGGCTACGCCCGAAGGGTGAGGGCATGACGGCGCCCCGCGACCGGCGGGTCGCGGGGCGCTCGGTGTTCGTAGCGGGACGGTTGGTTCGAATGCCTGCCCGGTCGGTTGACCCCGCGTCAGGCCGCCGGGTTCTTCAGGCGTGGGGCGGGGGCGAGCCGGTGGGTGAGGACGGTCAGCAGGTCGGCGACCCGGTGCGGACGGTGGGCGGCTATTCCGGGCGGCGCGGGGGCGAGCGGCACCAGCAGATCACCCGGGCCCGGGACGCCCGACGAGGCGTCGGCGGTGATGTCGGCGTGCAGCCAGAGCGTGAGCATGTAGAGCTCGGGCACGGACAGCAGCCGCGGCTGGTAGGGCGTGGTCATCGACTCGGCCTGTCGCAGGGCCAGCTCGGTGGAGGCGACGTACGGCCCTTCGAAGAAGTACGAGAACACCCAGCCGTCGGCGGTCAGCGTCGTCTCGCCCGCGGCCACCGCCCGCTCACCTCCCTTGATCAGAAAGCGCCAGCCGGTGAGCCGGGTGCGCGGCGCGCCGCTCCGGGCGGTCACGTGCTCCAGGACGTGGACGGGCAGCGGGAGTTCGGCGGTGAGGGGGCCTTGGGCGGACTTCAGGGAAGGGGTGCGTGCCTCACGGACCGCGGTCGGGGAACCGAGGGCCGTCAGGACCGAGCGGAGGGCAGGCGCGGGGGCAGGGGGGACATGCAGGGGCATGGCGGGTCGCCTCTCACTTCGGAGACACGGTGATGCTGGGCAAGTGCTGACGACGCTGTCGGTGTGCAGGGTCAGAGGGGGGCCGGGACCGACTGCCAGGGCGCCTACTCTCTGCCTTGTTCATGGAGTTTATACGACACATGTTCACGGGGTGTTTCCGCTAGCGGTCGCGAGTATTTCCGGCAAGGGGAAATCCGGGCCCGGTTCCGGGGTGATTTCGGTGAATTTGTTCCCGGCCCGCTCTCATGACCTCGGAAGCTGCCCCGGATACGGTCGGCCGAATCTCGTCGGTGTTTATCACCAGCGCAATGCGATATGCCCGGGGTGTCGCGTCATGCCGACGGAATGTGCCGGAGTGCGCTTCGGGCCGAGCCTACCGGGTATGTGGCACCGGCATGGCGTTATCGATCACATTGCCTGGGCATCATCGATGCTGACACGAGCGCCTGGCGCCGCGGGCGACCCACGTGAGGAGGGACCCGTCGATGGGTGAGAAGGTCGTGGCCGAGGGGTTCGACCTCGCTGACCGGCAGCGGTACCGGGACAAGCTCCGGCAGTGTCTGTGCGGGCTCGGGAGGCTGCTGGAGGAGAAGCGGTTCGACCGCCCCAGGAATCTCATGGGTGTGGAGATCGAGTTGAATCTCGCGGGTCCCGACGGGATGCCGAGCATGATGAACGCGAAGGTGCTGGAGCGTATTGCGAGCCGGGATTTCCAGACCGAACTGGGGCGGTTCAACCTGGAAGTGAATATCGTGCCGCACCGGTTGTCCGGGCGCGTCCTGGACCAGCTCGCCGAGGAGCTGCGCACGGGTCTTTCCTACGCCGACCGCAAGGCCGGGGAAGTCGATTCCCGGATCGTGATGATCGGTATTCTGCCGACCCTCACCGCGGAGGACCTGGTCTCCGCCAACCTCTCCGAGGCCGATCGTTACACCCTGCTCAACGACACGATCGTGGCCGCGCGCGGCGAGGATTTCACCATCGACATCGACGGCGTGGAGCGGCTGGCCTGCACCGCGAAGTCGATCACGCCCGAGGCGGCGTGCACGTCCGTCCAGTTGCACCTCCAGGTGACCCCGAGCCGGTTCGCCGCCGTGTGGAACGCGGCGCAGGCCGTCGCCGCCGCGCAGATCGCCGTCGGAGCCAACTCCCCCTTCCTCTTCGGCAGGGAACTGTGGCGCGAGTCCCGCCCGCCGCTGTTCGTGCAGTCCACCGACACCCGGCCGCCCGAACTCCAGGCGCAGGGCGTACGGCCGCGCACCTGGTTCGGGGAGCGCTGGATCGAGTCGGTCTACGAACTCTTCGAGGAGAACCTCCGCTACTTCCCGCCGTTGCTGCCCATCTCCGCCGACGAGGACCCGATCCGGGTGCTGGACGAGGGAGGAGTGCCCGGCCTGCACGAACTCGTCCTACACAACGGCACCGTCTACCGCTGGAACCGGCCCGTCTACGGCATCGCCGACGGCGTCCCGCACTTACGGGTGGAGAACCGCGTCCTGCCCGCTGGCCCCACCGTCCCCGACACCATCGCCAACGCCGCCTTCTACTACGGGCTGGTCAGGGCGCTGGCGGAGGAGGGGCGGCCGGTGTGGACACGGCTGCCCTTCGCCGTCGCCGGTGACAATTTCGACGCGGCCTGCCGGGACGGCATCGACGCCACCCTGCGCTGGCCGAAGGCCGGGCGCAACGGCACCCTGACCCGGGTGCCGGCCGTACGGCTCGTACAGGAGGAACTGCTTCCGCTGGCCGCCGCGGGGCTCGACGCGTGGGGAGTCGAGCCCGCCGACCGCGACCGCTACCTCGGCATCGTCGAGCAGCGCTGCCGCCGCCGGGTGAACGGGGCGTCCTGGCAGGCCGACACCTATCACCGGGCCCGGGACGCAGGGCTTGACCGGGACCGGGCGCTGGCCGCCACCACCCGGCGCTACCGCGAGCTCATGCTGACGGGGGAGCCGGTGCACACCTGGCCCGTCGGCGTCGGGGACTGACCCGGCCCCGGACCGCCTGCCGTTTGGCGGGCGCGAGGTCGTCGGGCAAGCTGGTGACGACCATGGGCGACGCTCCTCTCCGCGGGTGTGAGGGCGGGAGGAAGTGGAGGCAGGTGTGCGACGAGGTGCGCGCGACGAGGTGGACGTTCCGCCCGGCGGCCTTCCCGGCGTTCTCCCGGGCTCGTCGCCCGGAGCGGCCGGGGCCGTCGGCGGGGGGCTGTCGCGCCGGACGCTGCGCGTCGAGCTGCTGCTCGTCCTGGCGCTGTCGCTCGGGGCCAGCGGCGTCTCGTCGCTGATCAGCTTTGTCGGCGCGGCCACCCACCCCGGCGGGCTGAGCGACCAGGCCGCCACGCTCAACGGAAGCCACGCCCCCGGCCGACCCTGGCTGGACCTCGCCTGGCAGGTCTTCGGCATCACGACCGCGCTGGTGCCCGTGCTCCTCGTCGCCCATCTGCTGCTGCGCGAGGGCGCGGGACTGCGTGCCATCGGCTTCGACCGGCTGCGGCCGGCGTTCGACCTGAAGTGGGGGACGGCCCTCGCCGCGGCCATCGGCGGCACCGGTCTGCTCTTCTACCTCGGTGCCCGTGCGGCGGGGTTCAATCTGACCGTGGTGCCCGAGGCGCTGCCCGACGTCTGGTGGAAGCTGCCGGTCCTGATCGCCTCCGCCGCGCAGAACGCGGTGCTGGAGGAGGTCGTCGTGGTCGGCTACCTGCTGCGCAGACTCGGGCAGCTGGGCTGGACGCCGATGGCGGCCCTGGCGGCGAGCTCCGCGCTGCGCGGCTCGTACCACCTCTACCAGGGCATCGGCGGTCTCCTCGGCAACATGGCCATGGGCGTCGTCTTCGTCCTGCTCTACCGGCGGTGGGGGCGCGTCGGGCCGCTGGTCGCCGCGCACGCGCTGATCGACGTCGTGGCCTTCGTCGGCTACGCGCTGCTCGCCGGCAAGGTGGGCTGGCTGCCCACGGCCTGACCGGGCCGCTCCCGGGGGCCGTGGGCGAAGGCGGGCGACCCCGTCACGCGAGCAGTTCGCCGTCGATGACGGTGACGGCGGTGCCGGTCAGCAGCGTGCGGTCGCCGCGCACGGAGGTCCGTACGAGTCCGGAGCGGGCGGACGCCTGGAGTCCCGTCAGGTCGTCGCGGCCCAGGCGCGCGGACCAGAAGGGGGCCAGGGCAGTGTGCGCGCTGCCGGTCACCGGGTCCTCGTCGACGCCGACGTTGGGGAAGAAGCAGCGCGAGAGGTAGTCGTAGCCGCGGGCGGGGTCCTCGGCCGCGGCGGTGGCGATGATGCCCCGGCGGGAGTGCCGGGCGAGCGCCCGGACGTCGGGGGACAGGCCCCGTACGGTCTTCTCGTCGGCCAGCTCCACGAGGAGGTCGCCGATGTGCTCTCCGGTGTCGAGCACGGAGAGCGGCTCGGCGCCGAGCGCGGCGGCGACGCCGTCGGGGACGGCGGCCGGGGTGAGCGGCGACGTCGGGAAGTCCAGGGTGATCGAGCCGTCGTCGTGCGCGGTCGCGGTGAGGATGCCGCAGCGGGCCGAGAAGCGCACGGATCCGGTGGCGGCGCCCGTGCTGTGCAGGACGTGCGCGGTGGCGAGCGTGGCGTGCCCGCACATGTCGACCTCGGTGGTCGGGGTGAACCAGCGCAGCGCCCAGTCGGCGGCGGCGTCCTCGGGCAGCCGGTGCGCGAACGCGGTCTCGGAGAGGTTGACCTCGGCGGCGATCCGCTGGAGCCGGCCGTCGTCGGGGAAGGTGCCCGAGTCGAGAAGCAGGACCCCGGCCGGGTTGCCGGCGAAGGGGCGGTCGGTGAAGGCGTCGACGATTCGTATCCGCATGACCGGACCATAGAGGGCCACTGACCTGCTACGACACGGCCAATCCGGAAAATGTGGCCCGGTTCGGGGAGAGTGTCGTGCCTTGACGGTGTGTCAGGGCACGGAAAGACTCCTCCGGCATCCGACAGAAACGGAGTGCGGCCATGCCTTTGCGTCCCCGTGGGCATCACGGAATCCGCCGGACCCGCGCGACCGGCCGGTCCCGTTCGTCGCGATGGCGGTACCCCACCTCCGCGCTCGCCGCCGTCACCGCCTGCGCGGCCGCCGTCGGGGCCGTCCCCGCGGGGCTCGTGACCTCCGCGGACGAGGCCGGGCCGCTCTACCGGGACGCTCGCGCCGCTCCGGAACGGCGGGTACGGGATCTGCTGGACCGGATGACGCTCGACGAGAAGATCGGGCAGATGGACCAGATCGCCGTCGCCCGGATGCAGGGCGACTGCCGGGCCGGCGGCGGCGGACTCGTCGAGAGCTGCATGAAGACCGTGCTCGGCGACCACGCCACCGGGTCGGTGCTCTCCGGTGGCGGCATGGGACCGCCGAGGAACACACCGGGCGACTGGGCCCGCATGGTCAACGCGGTCCAGCGGTACGCCGTGGAGAAGACCAGGCTGCACATCCCCGTGCTGTACGGGGCCGACGCGGTCCACGGCCACAACAACGTCCTCGGCGCCACCGTCTTCCCCCACCAGATCGGCCTCGGCGCCACCTGGGATCCGGGGGTCGCCGAGGCCGTCGCCGCCGGGACCGCCCGGGCCGTCGCCGCCACGGGCATCGACTGGAACTTCGCGCCCGTCGCCGACCTCGCCCGCGACCAGCGCTGGGGCCGCTACTACGAGACCTACGGCGAGGACCCCCTGCTGGCCGGAACCCTGGCCGCCGCCCAGGTGCGAGGAACCGAGGGGACGCGGGGCGCCAAGCGGGTCGCGGCGACGGTCAAGCACTTCGGCGGCTACTCCGTACCGGCCAACGGGCACGACCGGGTGCCCGCCGACGTCTCCGCGCGCTACCTCCAGGACACCCTCCTCGCCCCGTACCGCACGGCGGTCGAGGCCGGGGCGAAGAGCGTCATGGCCAACTCCGGCGCCCTCAACGGCGTACCGGCGACGGCCTCCCGCTACCTGCTCACCGAGGTGCTGCGGAAGCAGTGGGGGTTCACCGGCGTGGTGATCAGCGACTGGGAGGACGTCCGCGCGCTGCACACCCGGTACAAGGTGGCGGCCGACTACCCGCGGGCCATCGCGCTCGCGGTCAACGCCGGCGTCGACATGACGATGGAGCCGTTCGAGGCGCGCCGGTTCACCGAGGGGCTGCGGGCGGCGGTACGGCGCGGGCTGGTCGGCCGGGAGCGGATCGACGAGGCCGCCGGGCGGGTGTTGCGGCTCAAGTTCGACCTCGGGCTCTTCGAGCACCCGTACGTCGACGCGGACCGGGCCGACGCGGTGGTGCTCGGCGCCGACCGGGCTCTCGCCCGGCGCGCCGCCACCGCTTCGCAGGTGCTGCTGCGCAACGAGAAGGGCACCCTGCCCCTCGGCCCGGCGGTGAAGAGGATCGTCGTCGCCGGGAACCACGCGGACGACATCGACAGCCAGGCCGGGGGCTGGACCGTCGGCTGGCAGCGGGTGCCCGACGGGGTGCGGCTGCCGGGCACGACCGTGCTCGACGGCATCAGGCGCGCGGCACCCGCGGGCACCCAGGTCGTGCGCCCCAAGGACGCGGCCGACGCCGTGGCGCAGGCCAGGACCGCCGATGTGACGGTCGTGGTGGTCGGCGAGAAGGCGGCGGCGGAAGGAGAGGCCGACAGTCCCCGGCCCGAACTCGCCGCGGACCAGCAGGCGCTGGTGACGTCCCTGAAGGCGAGCGGCCGGCCGGTCGTGGTGGTGATGATCGCCGGACGGCCGCTCGCGCTGGGTGACGCGGCGGGGACCGAGGGGCTGCTGATGTCCTGGCTGCCGGGCACCGAGGGCGGGCACGCGGTCGCGGACGTGCTGTTCGGCAAGGCGAACCCGGGTGGACGGCTGCCGGTGTCCTGGCCCAGGAGGACCGGGAACGAGCCGGTGCACCACCAGCAACTGCCCGGGACCAACGTGGGAGCGGAGTCCGCGCACGACGTCGCGTACGACTTCGGCGCCGGGCTCTCCTACACCGGCTACGGCTTCGAGGCGATCGGGCTCGGCTCCTCCTCGGTGCCGGCCGGTGCGGACGTGCGGGTGAGCGTGCGGGTACGCAATACCGGCGCCCGCGACGGGGAGACGGTCGTGCCCGTCCACGTCTCCCGGCCGGTCAGTACCGTGCTGGCGCCGCCGCGCAGGCTGGTGGCCTTCACCAAGGTGCGGCTGGCGGCGGGGCAGGCGCGGACCGTCCGGCTCACGGTCCCGGCGCGGGTGCTCGCGGTGACGCCGGGCGACCTCGACGGCTCGGGGACCCCGCGCGTCGAGCGCGGGGAGTACACCTTCACGGCCGGGGAGCGGCGGACCACGCTGAACGTCACCTGAACGCCACCCGCCCCGCTACCCCGTCAGCCCCGGCGCGGCAGCCACGCGCGGTCGCCCGATGACGGTCGCCCGATCATGGGGAGGCGTGAACGGGGCGCGCGGCGTGATGGTGTGCCGGTGCGTACGCGGCGTGCGGCTGAATGCCGTACGCCCCCGAGACGGGATCCGGCCCCCTCCTCCTCAAGGAGGAGAGCGTGATCGTCCGTACCCAACTGGCGTCGGATGCGGGAATGCTCCCTTCCGGGGATGCTCCGTCAGGACGGGACTGATGGGGTGGGAGGGTGCAAAGCCGTACGCCTGACACCGGACCGGCCGACGCCGCGAGCGAAGGCCCGCTCAGCGCGCAGTTGGCCTTCGCGGTCGTGGGAGCGCGCCGGCGCGCCCAGCGCGACGGCGACCGGCAGGTCGACACCGCCCATCTGCTGCACACCCTGCTGGAAGCCGACCCCACGACGTCCCGCGCCTTCGACGGCGGACCGGCCCAGGTCGCCCGGCTGCTCGGCTACCTCGTCCAGCGCACCATCGGCTACGGACTGCGCTGGCGCGGCACCGTCGAGGGCACCCGTCTGCCGCCCGCGACCGGTGACGGGGGCGTGCCCCGCTGGTCGCCCGCCGCCGCCACCGCGATGGAGGGCGCGCGAGCCCGCGCCCGCGCGCGGGGAGCGGACCTGGTGGAAGGGCTCGATCTGCTGGCGGCCCTGACCCGCGACCGCCGGTGCCGGGCCGTCCACGTGCTGCGCCGGGCCGGGGTCGACCCCGACGCCCTCACCGCGCGCCTGGACGACCTCTTCGACCTGGAGCGGTAGCGCATTCGCCAGGAGCCGAACAGGAGCCAAAGGGGTGACGCTCCTGACATCGGCTGCCATGATGCAGCGATGCAATCGTCTCCACACAAGGGCACCGGCAGGATCGCGGGCCTGGGACCCGCTCTGGTGTCCGCGCTCGCGTTCGGCGGCTCCGGCGTCGCGGCCAAACCCCTGATCGAGGCGGGTCTGGACCCGCTCCATGTGGTGTGGCTCCGGGTGGCCGGGGCGGCGCTGGTGCTGCTGCCCGTCGCGTGGCGGCACCGCGCCCTGGTGCTGCGCCGGCCCGCGCTCCTCGCGGGCTTCGGGCTGCTCGCCGTCGCGGGCGTGCAGGCCTGTTACTTCGCGGCCATCGCGCGGATCCCCGTCGGGGTGGCCCTGCTGGTCGAGTATCTCGGGCCCGCCCTGCTGCTCGGCTGGGTCCGGTTCGTCCAGCGACGTTCCGTCAGCCGGGCCGCCACCGTGGGCGTCGTGCTCGCCGTCGCCGGTCTCGCCTGCGTCGTGGAGGTGTGGGCCGGGCTCGGTTTCGACGCCGTGGGCCTGCTGCTGGCCCTCGGCGCGGCCTGCTGCCAGGTCGGCTACTTCGTCCTGTCCGACCACGGCGGCGACGGCGACGAGCCCGTCGATCCGGTCGGGGTCGTCGCCTACGGGCTGCTCGTCGGCGCCGGGCTCCTGACCGTGGTCGCGAGCCCCTGGACCATGGACTGGCAGGTGCTCGCCGGGCGGGCCGAGCTGGCCGGGGCGGCCGTGCCGGCCGGCCTGCTGCTCGCCTGGATCGTGCTGGTCGCGACCGTGGCGGCGTACCTCACCGGGGTGCTCTCCGTGCGCCGCCTCTCGCCGCAAGTGGCCGGGGTGGTCGCCTGTCTGGAGGCGGTCGTCGCCACCGTGCTGGCCTGGGTGCTGCTCGGCGAGCACCTGTCCACGCCGCAGATCGTGGGCGGCGCCGTGGTGCTGCTGGGTGCCTTCATCGCACAGACCTCCACGCCCAAGGCGGCCCCGGCAACTCCGGTGGCCGGTGGCGGGGGTGTTCCCGCCGGTGCCGAGGGGGAGTTGTCGCGGGAGTCCCGTCCGGCTTAGTGTGCTGATCATGCCGATGACTGTTCTGCCGCCTCCCGCCGCGTAGCGCGGGCGGCCGCTCCCGGAGGACCGGGCCCGGGGTGATGCCCCGGGCGGATCGCCGCTGCCCGCACAGGGGACCACGCGATCACCTCTTGTCTTCCGCGGGAGAACAGTCATGCCACGCTCCACCCTTTCCCCCTGCCCTGCGACGGGCGCCTCCGCTGTGCTGCCCTCGGGCGACCGGCCGTTCACGCCCGGGCCCTCCGTCGGGCGCGGGCTGCTCTACGTAGCCCTCGCGGCCGCCTCCTGGGGCACCACGGGCGCGACCGCCGCCCTGGCCTTCGACAGCAGCGGGCTCGGTCCCGTCGCGCTCACCTTCTGGCGCACGGCCGGGGGCCTCGTCCTCCTGCTCGCCGCATGGGCGGTGCGCTCGCGCCGGGTGCGGACGCGCCCCGTGCGGGCCTACCAGCCGCAGCGGCGCCGGGTGGTCCGGACGCTGGTCACCGGCGTGGGGCTCACAGTCTTCCAGACCGCCTACTTCGGGGCGGTGGACGCGACGGGGATCGCGGTCGGCACCGTCGTCACCCTGGGGGCCGCGCCGGTGACGGTGGCGCTCGGCGGCAGGCTGCTGATGGGCGAACGGCTCGGCGCGGGCGGCCGGGTGGCCGTGTGCGGCGCGCTCGCCGGGCTGGCCGTGCTGATGCTGGGCAGCGACGGCACGGGCACGGTGCGGCCGGCGGGCGTGGCCCTCGGGCTGCTGTCCGCCGCCGGATACGCGCTGGTCACCCTCGCCACGCGGTTCATGGGACGGCAGGGTGCGGGCGCCGACCCGTTCACCACGACGCTGTCGTCCTTCGCCGTCGGGACGGTCTGTCTGCTGCCGCTCGCGGCCGCCGAGGGGCTGTGGCCGCACGCGCGGGAACTGGGCCGCACCCTGTGGCTGATGGGATATCTGGTGACAGTGCCGACGGCGCTCGCCTACGGGCTGTTCTTCGCCGGGCTGCTGGTGGTGCGCGGCACGACGGTCGCCGTCATCACGCTCATCGAACCGGTCACGGCCGCGGTCATCGCCGTGGCCCTGCTCGGTGAGCACCTCACCGCCGCGACCGTGACGGGCACGGCGGTACTCCTGTGCGCGGTGGCGGCGCTGGCCGTCGTCGAGGCGCGCGGCGCGGCCGCCGCGGCCGGGGGCCCGCTCAGCGAGCGGTGAGGTAGCCGGGCAGGACAATGCCCGGCGCGAGGTCGTCCGCGGGGACCGGGGCGCCGTAGCCGGTGGTGAGGGGGACGACGCCGCTCCAGAAGGGGAGGGCGACATCCGCCTCGGAGTCCACCGGTCCGGCGTCGCGGACCTTGGCGGACACCTCGGTCAGCTCGATGCCCAGCACGGCCGTCGCGGCCAGTTCCTTGGGCGACGCCGGCCGGGAGTCGGCGGCACGGCCCGGCAGCACCTGGTCCACGAGGGCGTCGAGGGCGGCCTTCATCTCTGCCTCGTCCGTCACCGGCCGGGCCGTGCCGTGCACCACGACGGAACGGTAATTGAGGGTGTGGCTGAAGGCGGAGCGGGCGAGCACGAGCCCGTCGACATGGGTGACGGTCACGCACACGGGCAGGCCGGCATCGCTCTGCCCGGCGGTGCGCAGCGGGCGGGAGCCGGTCGAACCGTGCACGTAGAGCCGGTCGCCGACGCGGCCGTAGAGCGTCGGCAGGACGACGGGCGCCCCGTCGCGGACGAAGCCGAGGTGGCAGACATAGCCCGCGTCGAGTATCGAGTGGACCAGCTCGCGGTCGTAGTGGGCGCGCTCGCGGTGGCGGGTGGGGGTGGTCCGCTCGGTCCGCTCGTACGCGGACGGCTCCTGCGAGGCGGGGGCGACGGGTGCCGGCATTGCGCTCTCCATTGCACTAGTGCATACTTGGCTTTGTGCTAGGAGACTATCGGATCGAAGGCCGTCGCGCAGCGGACATCTCGGCGAACGTGGAGCGCGCCGTCGGATCGGGCAAGCTCGCGCCCGGCGAACTGCTGCCACCCATGCGGGAGTTGGCGGTCGAGCTGGGGGTCAATCCCAATACGGTCGCCGCCGCCTATCGCATCCTGCGCGAGCGGGGGGTGATCGAGACCTCGGGCCGCCGGGGCAGCCGGGTGCGCCACCGCCCGGCCAATACGCACCGCGAGCTGATCCGCGTGGAGGCGCCCGAAGGCGTGCGCGATGTCTCGACCGGCAACCCCGATCCGGCGCTGTTGCCCCCGCTCGGCGAGGCGCTCGCCGAGGCCGCCGCGCGCGCAGCCGAGGGCCCCGTGCTCTACGGCTCGTCCGCCGTCGACTCGGAGTTGGAGCGGATGGCCCGTGCCGCCTTCGACGCGGACCATGTCCCGGCCGGGCCGCTGGCCGTCACCTCCGGGTCGCTGGACGCCATCGAGCGCGTGCTGAGCGCCCATCTGCGGCCGGGGGACGAGGTGGCGGTCGAGGACCCCGGCTGGGGCAGCCTCCTCGACCTGATCTCCGCGCTCGGCCTGCGCGCGGTCCCCGTCGCGCTCGACGACGACGGGCCGCTGCCCGAGGACACCGACCGGGCCCTCCGGCAGGGCGCCCGGGCCCTGGTCGTCACCGACCGGGCGCAGAACCCCACCGGAGCGGCCGTCAGCGCGGCACGCGCCCGCGAGCTGCGGGCGGTGCTCGCCAGCCACCCGCACGTGCTGCTCATCGAGGACGACCACGGCCACGGCATCGTGGACCTCCCGCTGCACCCCCTCGCCGGTGGCACCGACCACTGGGCCCTCGTGCGCTCCGTCGCGAAGGCGTACGGGCCGGATCTGCGGCTCGCGGTGCTCACCGGCGACGCCGTCACCGTGGACCGGGTGCGCGGACGGCAGCGCCTGGGGCCGGGCTGGGTCAGTCATGTCCTGCAGCGGGCCGTGGCGCACCTCTGGCGGACCGGCGCGGTGGACGCGGCGGCGGTCGCCGGCTCGTACGGACACCGCCGTGAGGCGCTCGTCCGGGCGCTGCGGGACCGGGGCGTCGTGGCGCACGGCCGCAGCGGGATGAACGTCTGGCTTCCGGTGCCGGACGAGACGGGTGCCGTGGCGCGGTTGCTGCAGGCGGGCTGGGCGGTGGCGCCGGGGGCGCGCTTCCGGGTCTCCTCCCCGCCGGGAGTACGGCTGACCGTGTCGCCCCTGTCCATGGACGACATAGGGCCGGTCGCGGACGCGCTGGCGTCCGTGACCGGCCCGGATTCCACGGGGCGTTACGACTGAGGCGGTTGAGGTTGCGGATGCGGTTGCCGGGCCGCTTGCCGAACCCTTTGCCTGATCAGCGCCGGCTCGGTTGCCGGGGCGGTCCCGGGGGCGGCTGGCGGCTCACTTCCCCGCGCGCTGCGGAGCCGGTTGCCGGGTGTGCTCGCGGACCGCGTCGGCGGCGGGCCGGCGGGAGGCCTTCGCCCGGGAACCGCCCTGGGCGAGCGCCGCACCGGCCAGCACGATCAGCGCGCCGACCGGGGTGTTCCAGGTGAGCCGCTCGTCGAGGAGGGCGACACCGGCCGCCGTCGCGATGACCGGGATGAAGTACGTGGTCATGGTCGCGGTCGTCGGACCGACCTCCGCGACCAGCCCGTACTGGAAGAGGAAGGCGAGCCCGGTGCCCAGTGCCCCGAGCGCGACGATCGACAGCACGGGCACGGCGGGGAAGGAGGTGGGCAGCGGGCTGAACACCGGGGCGACCACGGCGAGCTGGGCGGTGGCGAGGAGCAGCTGGGCGCCGGACATCGACAGATGGGAGTTGCCGGTGTCGGACAGCGTGCGCCGGACGTAGATCCAGCCGACCGCGTAGCTGAGCGAGGCGATCAGCGCCAGCAGTGTGCCGGTCGGGTCCTGCCCGTCGAAGCCCTGCCACGCGCCGAGGACGGTGAGTACGCCGATGAAGCCCAGGCCGAGACCGGCGAACCGGCGCCGGGTCGGGCGGTCCTCGGAGAGGGCCACGAGCGAGAGGACCATGCCCCACAGCGGGGTGGTGGCGTTGCAGATGCCGGCCAGGGTGGAGGAGATGGTCAGCTCGGCGTAGGCGAAGAGCGAGAAGGGGAGGGCGTTGAGCAGGAGCGCCGCGACGGCCAGGTGCCCCCAGGTGCGGGCGCCGCGCGGCAGCCGCTGCCGCTTGACGGCGAGGATGGCGACGAGCACCAGGGCGCCGAAGAACACGCGTCCGAAGGAGACGTAGAGCGGGGCGAAGCCGTCCGTGCCGAGCTTGATGAACAGAAAGCTGAAACCCCAGATGAGCGAGAGCGCGCCGAAGCGGATACGCCAGTCCACGGTGGGCCGGCCCGGCCCGGAGCCCTTCGCGGTGCCGGTCGTGGGGCCGGGGGCAGAGGAGTTTGCGGTGGAGGGGCGGGTGGTGGCTGTGGCGGATGGTGATCCTGGTGCGACGACGCTCATGGAGATCACCATGCCGGGCCATACCTATTAGAACAAGCAAATAATTGTGTGCGGCATCGCGTAGCATCCCTTACATGTTGAACCTGGACCGCCTGCGCACCCTCAACGCTGTCGCCCGCCACGGTTCCGTCAGTGGCGCGGCGGACGGCCTGCACGTGACGACTTCCGCCGTTTCGCAGCAGCTGGCCAAGCTGGAGCGGGAGACCGGCCAGCAGCTGCTGGCCAAGAACGGCCGGGGGGTGCGGCTCACCGACGCCGGCCGGCTGCTCGCCGAGCACGCCTCGCGCATCCTCTCCCAGGTGGAGCTGGCCCAGGCCGATCTGGAGGCGCAGCGCGGCCAGGCCGTCGGCGAGCTGCTGCTCGGCGCGTTCCCCACGGCGGCCCGCGGGCTGTTCCCGGCCGCGCTCGCGGAGTTGCGCGACGCCCACCCGCAACTGCGCGCCCGGCTGGAGGAGATGGAGCCCGACGAGGCCGTGCCGCGCGTGGTGCGCGGCGACATCGACGTCGCGGTCGTCCTCGACTGGTACAACAAGCCGCTGCCTATGCCCGACGGCCTGGCCAAGGCCCCCATCCTCGACGACCCCGCCGACGTGGCGCTGCCCGCCGGCCACCCGCTCGCCGACCGGGACGAGCTGGATCTCGAGGACCTCGCCGACGACGAGTGGGTCTCCTGGCCCCGGGGGGAGTTCTGCCACGACTGGCTGATGCTCACCCTGCGCGGCAAGGGCATCGAGCCCCGCATCTCGCACATGGCCGAGGAGCACCACACCCAGCTCGCCCTCGTCGCCGCCGGGCTCGGGGTCGCGGTCGCGCCCCGCCTCGGCCGCGGCCCGGTGCCGGACGGGGTGCGGGTCGTGCCCGTACGCCACTCCATGTGCCGCCATGTGTACGCGGTCTGGCGGGCGGACGCCGACCGCAGGCCCTCGATCCGGGCGGCGGTCGAAGCGCTGCGCACCGCGGGGGCAGCGGTCGGCGGCCGCACCGGCTGAGCGGGCCCCCGCGAGCCTGCGGCTTCCGCGTCCCTACCCGCCGGGCATCTTGCGGAAGTCCCAGGAGACGACGGCCTCCGGAGTCAGCCGCAGCCAGGCGTGCCGGCCGTCATGCGGCATGGTGTCCAGGCCGAAGTACTTGGCGGCGAACAGCGCCTCCGCGGCGCCGAGCTCCGGGCAGGGCTCGCCGGTGCGCGGGGCCTCGCCGACGAACGCCGCGGTGCCGGACAGCTCGGCGCCGCGCAGCTCCCCGTACTCCCGGCCGTCGTCCACGACCACCGCCATCCGCGGGTCCCGGCGCAGATCGGCCCACCGGCGGCTGCGGGTCAGGGAGTACAGCCACAGCGCGGCCCCGTCCCAGACGAACCACAGCGCGCCGACGTGCGGCCGGCCGTCGGGGCCGACCGTGGCCACCCGGCAGGTGCGCCGCTCGGTGAGGAAGGCGTCCAGTTCGGGCCGCGTCATCATGATCCGGCGGCCCCGCCGCTGTGTGGCGGTCATCTTCCGCATCACCCTCCCGGAACTGACGGTATGTCAGGATGCGTATGCCGGAAAGCATCGGACAACTTCCCCCGCCGCGCAATGCCCGCTACCCTCACGCGCCTTGGATCCGGGCCTTCGCGGCCCGCCCGGCCGTACCGAGAAGCCGACGAGGAGCGCCATGGCGCCGCAGGACCAGCCCGGCGAGCGGCTCGACCCGGCGACGACCGTGCTCCTGACCGTGGAGTGCCAGCGCGGCGTCGTCGGCCCCGACAGCGCGCTGCCCGAGCTCGCCGCCGTCGCCCGTGCCTCCGGCGCCGTGGGCAACGTCGCGCGGCTCGTCGAGGGCGCGCACGCGGCGGGCGTCCAGGTCGTGCACGCCATCGCCGAGCGCCGCCCCGACGGCCGCGGCGCGGGCCGCAACGCCCGCCTCTTCCGCGCCGCCGAACGACTGCCCGTACAGCAGCTGACCGGCACGTTGGCCGTTCGCGTCGCCGAGCCGATCCCGGTCGGCGAGGACGACCTCGTCGTCCGGCGGCTGCACGGGCTCTCACCGCTCGCCGGCACCGGCGTCGACGCGCTGCTGCGCAATCTCGGCTGCCGCACCCTGATCGTCACCGGGGTCTCGGCCAACGTCGCGATCCCCAACGCCGTCTTCGACGCCGTCAACCTCGGTTACACGGCCGTCGTCCCCGCCGACGCCATCGCCGGCGTGCCCGCCGACTACACCGCGGCGATGGTCCGCCACACCCTGGCCCTCGTCGCCACCATGACCACGACCGACGCCGTCCTGCGCGGTTGGCGGCGCCCGGGCGGGCCGCGCTGAACGCGGCGCGCCCGGCCCCGTTGGTCTCAGCCGAGCCCGATGGAGTCACCCCGCACGGAGATCTTCATCTCCGGCAGCGGCAGCTTCGCCGGGTCGTGCCGGACGCCGCCGTCCTCGATGCTGAACTTGCTGCCGTGACAGGGACAGTTGATCGTGCCGTCCGACACGTCCTTGACCACGCACTTCTGGTGGGTGCAGATCGCGGAGAACGCCTTGAACTCGCCCCGGGACGGCTGCGTCACCACCACCCGCCGGTCCGCGAAGACCTTTCCGCCGCCCACCGGGATCTCCGACGTCCGGGCCAGTGCCCGGCCGCCGGTGGGCCCGGCGGCCGAGGACTCCTGGCCGGGCGGGGACGTCGGCTGGGAGGGCTGCTGAGCCGTACCGGACGTGGCATCCGCGTCCGGGGTGCCGGGCGGGGTCGCCTTGTCGTCCGAGCCGCCGCAGGCCGCGAGCGCGGCGGCGAGGCCGGTGGCCCCGACCGCCGCGACGACGGTGCGGCGGCTCGCGCCGCCCGGGGCGGGTGACATGTGCGTCATGTTCGCTCCTTGGTGCCGTTGCCGTGCTGTCTGCGCAGTCAACGGGGCGGTGCTGCCGTGCCCGCTGCCGTGCGCGACCGGTGCGACGACGTGACGGGCACGCGACGCGACCGGTACAAGGAGACCTACGGGTCCGCCGCCGCCCGCGTTCAGCGCCCGAGTGCCTTGGTGAGGAAGTCCAGCTCGAACAGCAGGAGGTTCTCGGTGGTGTCCTCCGCCGCCATGTGCGTCGATCCCACCAGCGGCAGCACCGAGTGCGGCCGCCCCGCCGCCAGCAGCGCCGCCGACATCCGCAGTGTGTGGGCCACCGTCACGTTGTCGTCCGCCATGCCGTGGACCAGCAGCAGCGGGCGGCGCAGCAGGGGTGCGTCGTCGATCGTCGACGAGCGGGCGTAGTTCTCCGGCTCCTCGTCCGGGTGGCCGAGGAAGCGTTCCTTCCAGTGTGTGTCGTACCACCGCTGATCGGTCGGCGCCGCACCGGAGACCGCCGCGTGGAAGACCTCGGGCCGGCGCAGGACCGCGGCCGCCGCGACGGTGCCGCCGAAGGACCAGCCGCGGATCCCCACCCGCCCCGGATCCAGGTCCGGGTATCGCTCGCACACCGCCCGCAGCGCGTCGACCTGGTCCTCCAGGACGGGCGTCAGCTGGTCGCCGTGTACCGCCTTCTCCCACGCGGGCCCCCGGCCGGGTGTGCCCCGGCCGTCCACGATCAGCACCGCGAAACCCTGCTCGGCGAACCACCGCGCCACACACGTCCACCACGCGCGGCCTCGCACCACGAGCCGCACCCCAGGCCCGCCGTACGGGCAGAGCAGCACCGGCAGCCTCCCGGTGCCCGGCTCGTGCCAGGACGGCAGGAACAGCATGCCGGGCAGCTCCCGCTCGCCGAGCGTCAGGAACTCCGGCCGCGGCGCGAGCAGGGGGTCGGCGACGAACGAGGCGATCGAACCGGCCGGCTCGCCGTCGCGCAGGACCGTCACCGTGTGCCCGTCCGCGGTCCGGCCGTCCAGCACCACCGTGGGGCCGCCCGGGACCGCCGTGTGCGTGCCCGGCTCCCGGCTCAGCCGGGTGAGGCCGGGGCCCGGCTCGTAGGACCAGACGTGACACTCGGTCGGGTCCTCCCAGGCCGTGAACAGCACCCGCTCGCCGTCCGTGCCGAGCACCGCGTCCAGGTGCAGCCCCTCGGGGGTCACCGGGTGGCCGTCGATCCCCAGCCGCCTGGTGTCCTGCGATTCGACGGGCTCCACCAGGGCGCCGGAACGGGTGCGGGCCGGGGTGCCGGGGACGAGTTCCACCCACGCGGGGTCGTGCCGCTCGCCCGCCGTCCCGGTCGCGCCCGTCTCCGGATCCACCGTCAGCACCCGCAGACGACGCTGGTCGCGGCTCTGCACACCGATCAGCGGGCCGTGCGCGTCCCAGTCGGCCGTGGCCAGGTATTCGAACGCCGCGCGGTCCCAGGCCACCTCCGTGCGCCGGCCGTCGAGCGTCACCACGGACAGGGTGACCTCGGCGTTGGTGGTGCCCGCCGCCGGGTAGCGGACGGGGCGGGGCGCCTGCGCCGGGGCCGCCGGGTCGGCCAGGTACCACAGGGGCACCGGCGTGGGGTCGACCCGGGCGACCAGCAGCGCCCGCCCGTCCGGCGCCCACCAGTAGCCCCGCGAGCGCCCCATCGACTCCATCGCCGTGAACTCCGCCAGGCCGTAGGTGACCTCCGCCTCCTCCGGCACCAGTCGCAGCAGCTCCTCGCCCGCCATGGACATCACGTGCAGCGTGCCGCCGCTGACGTAGGCGACCTGACGGCCGTCGGGCGAGGGCCGCGGGTCCACGGCGGGACCGGCCGTCGGCAGCCGGAAGGGCGCGGTGCCGTCCGTGCGGGCCGCCCAGAGCGCGCCGCCCAGGGCGAACACGGCCAGCCGCGCCTCGCGGTCGGTCGCGTACGACACGATGCCCCCGGACTGCTCGCGGGCCCGCTCCCGCCGTGCCCGCTCCGCGTCCGGTATGCCGGTGCCGTCCGCCAGTGCCGACGGGTCGGCGAGCAGACGCTCCTGCCCGTCCTCGTGCAGCCACAGCCGGCTCAGCGGGTCCAGCCCGCCGCCCGTGCGCGTGAACAGCACCCGCCGCCCGTCCGGGGAGACCGTGAAGTGACGCGGCGCACCGAGCGAGAAGCGCCGGGAACGGGCGAACCGGCGGGGGAACCCGGCGACGTCCGCGCCGTTCCCGTCGATGCCGAAGGGGCCCTCCGCCGTGCCGGTTTCCTTGTCGATCATGTTGTCCATGCTCGGCACCCTGACAGGAGAACGACCGTCGCCGGTACCGGGGGCCGCCGTGGCCGGACGGCCCCGTCCGCCGCAGTAGCCTGGGGCAATGCTCCCCGAAGTCACCGCCACCCGCTATGTCACGCCCTTGCGTGAGGGTGGCTCACTCCCCGGCATCGTCGAGGCCGACGATCTCGGTACGTACGTCATGAAGTTCACCGGCGCCGGCCAGGGCCGCAAGACGCTGGTCGCCGAGGTGATCTGCGGACAGCTGGGCCGCCGGCTCGGGCTGCGCGTCCCGGACCTGGCGGGCATCCAGCTCGATCCGGTGATCGGCCGGGCCGAGCCGGACCAGGAGGTGCAGGGCCTGCTGAAGGCGAGCGGCGGCCTCAATCTCGGGATGGACTTCCTTCCCGGGGCCCTCGGCTTCGACCCCCTCGCCTTCGAGATCGGTGCGGCCGAGGCCGGGCGCGTGGTCTGGTTCGACGCGCTCATCAACAACGTCGACCGCTCGTGGCGCAACCCCAATCTGCTGGTCTGGCACGGCGAGCTGTGGCTCATCGACCACGGTGCCACGATGATCTGGCACCACAACTGGCCCACCGCGCGGTCCGCCGCCGACAAGGCCTACGACGCCTCCGACCACGTCCTGGCCACCTTCGGCCCGGACGTCGCCGCCGCCGGGGCCGAACTCGCGCCTCAGGTCACCGAGGAACTGCTGACCGAGGTCACCGCCGACGTGCCGGACGAGTGGCTGGTGGACGAACCGGGTTTCGCCGACCCGGACGCGCTGCGGCGCGCGTACGTCGAGACGCTGCTGGCCCGCGCCGCGACCATCGGTGACCGCATCACGCTCGGCGAGCGCAGCAAGGACAAGCCCTCGCAGGCCCCGGAGTGGGTGCGGGTCAGGCTCGACGGAAGGGCCGGAAAATGACCGGGCGCCACAACGGACGCGACGTTTTCGAGTACGCGCTGCTGCGCGTCGTACCGCGCGTGGAGCGCGGTGAGCTGATCAACGCGGGGGTGGTCGTCTACTGCCAGGCGAAGTCGTTCGTCGCGGCCCGGGTCCATCTGGACGAGGCACGGCTGCTGGCGCTCGACCCGACGGCCGACGTGGCGGGCGTACGGGCCGCGCTGGGTGCCGTCGAGGGCGTCTGCTCCGGCGGGGAACGGGCCGGTCAGGCCGCCGGGGACGACCCCGGGCGGCGCTTTCGCTGGCTGATCGCGCCGCGCAGCACCATCGTCCAGCCCGGACCGGTGCACACCGGGCTGACCGCGGATCCCGAGCGGGAGTCGGAGCGGCTGCTGGACCTGCTGGTGCGCTGAGCCCGGGCGGAGCGACAGGGAGCGTTGACAGCGGGTGGCGGGGCTTCTAGCGTCTGTCTGCTGAAGCTACTAAGCGGTTGCTCACCCGAGGGCGGCTCCCGGACCCCGGAGCCGGATCCCGCGGTGAGCCGCCGTGCCCTGTCGTCCGAGGTGAGGAGAACCCGCATGTCCACCACCGAGCAGCGCGTAGCCGTCGTCACGGGCGCGGCCCGTGGCATCGGCGCCGCGACCGCCGTTCGCCTGGCCGGGGAGGGCCGCGCGGTCGCCGTTCTCGACCTCGACGAGGCGGCCTGCGCGGACACCGTGGAGAAGATCACGGCGGCCGGCGGCAAGGCCCTCGCCGTCGGTTGCGACGTCTCGGACGCGGCACAGGTGGAGGCCGCCGTGGCCCGCGTCGCCGCCGAGCTGGGCGCGCCGGTGATCCTGGTCAACAACGCCGGGGTGCTCCGCGACAACCTGCTGTTCAAGATGAGCGAGGACGACTGGGACACCGTCCTCAACGTGCATCTGCGCGGTGCGTTCCTGATGTCGCGGGCCTGCCAGAAGCACATGGTGGACGCCGGGTTCGGCCGGATCGTCAACCTCTCCAGCAGCTCGGCCCTCGGCAACCGCGGCCAGGCCAACTACGCCGCCGCCAAGGCCGGGATGCAGGGTCTCACCAAGACCCTCGCCAAGGAGCTCGGCAAGTTCGGCGTCACCGCCAACTCCGTCGCCCCCGGCTTCATCGCCACCGACATGACCGCGGCCACCGCGGCCCGCGTCGGGATGGGCTTCGAGGACTTCAAGACCGCGGCCGCCTCCCAGATCCCGGTGCAGCGCGTCGGGGAGCCCGCGGACATCGCCAACGCCGTCGCCTTCTTCACCGGCGAGGAGGCCGGCTTCGTCTCCGGCCAGGTCCTGTACGTGGCCGGCGGACCGCTCAACTGACAGGGGTGCAGCACCACATGACCACACAGGACAGCGGGAAGGTCGCCCTCGTCACGGGCGCCAGCCGGGGCATCGGCTACGGCATCGCCGAGGCGCTCGTCGCCCGCGGCGACCGCGTCGTGATCACCGGCCGCACCGAGGAAGCACTCAAGGAGGCCGTCGAGAGGCTCGGCGCCGACCGGGCGGTCGGCGTCGCGGGCAAGGCCCACGACGAGGCCCACCAGGCCGTCGCCGTCGAGCGCGCCATGGAGGCCTTCGGCCGCGTCGACTACCTGGTCAACAACGCCGGCACCAACCCGGTGTTCGGCCCGATCGCCGAGCTGGACCTCGCGGTCGCCCGCAAGGTCTTCGAGACCAATGTCATCTCGGCGCTCGGCTTCGCCCAGCAGACATGGAAGGCGTGGCAGAAGGAGAACGGCGGGGCGATCGTCAACATCGCCTCCGTCGCCGGCCTCGGCGCGTCCCCGTTCGTCGGCGCCTACGGGATCAGCAAGGCCGCCATGGTCAACCTCACCCTCCAGCTCGCGCACGAGCTGGCGCCGGGGGTGCGGGTCAACGCCATCGCCCCCGCCGTGGTGAAGACCAGGTTCGCCGCGGCGCTCTACGAAGGGCGCGAGGAGGAGGCCGTGGCCTCCTACCCGCTCGGCCGGCTCGGCGTCCCGGAGGACATCGGCGGCGCGGCGGCGTTCCTGCTCTCCGACGCCGCAGGCTGGGTCACCGGTCAGACGCTCGTCGTGGACGGCGGACTCTTCCTCAACGCGGGGGTCTGAGAACGGCCGGCTGCCCGGACCCCGGGCAGCCGACCGGATTCCGTGGCGGCGTTGTCAGTGGTCGCCGGTAAGTTCTCCAGATGAGAACAGAACGAACCCCGGAGGTTGTTGACGTGACCTACACCGACATGCTGCCCGAGTCCTGGCGCGGAGTCCTCGGCGAGGAGCTGGAGAAGCCGTACTTCAAGGAGCTCGTCGACTTCGTCGAGGAGGAGCGGGCGGCCGGGCCGGTGTACCCGCCGCGCGAGGAGGTCTTCGCGGCCCTGGAGGCGACCCCCTACGACCAGGTGAAGGTCCTGGTCCTCGGGCAGGACCCCTACCACGGCGCGGGACAGGGCCACGGCCTGTGCTTCTCGGTCCGCCCCGGGGTCAAGACCCCGCCCTCGCTGCGCAACATCTACAAGGAGATGCACGAGGAGCTGGGCCTCCCGGTGCCCGACAACGGCTATCTGATGCCGTGGGCCCAGCAGGGCGTCCTGCTGCTCAACGCGGTGCTGACCGTCAGGGCCGGCGAGGCCAACTCCCACAAGGGCAAGGGCTGGGAGAAGTTCACGGACGCCGTCATCCGTGCCGTCGCCTCCCGGCCCGACCCCGCCGTCTTCGTGCTGTGGGGCAACTACGCCCAGAAGAAGCTGCCCTTGATCGACGAGCAGCGCCACGTCGTCGTCAAGGGCGCGCACCCCTCGCCCCTCTCGGCGCGGAAGTTCTTCGGCAGCCGCCCCTTCACGCAGATCAACGAGGCGATCGCGGCCCAGGACCACCGGCCGATCGACTGGCGGATCCCGAACCTCGGCGCCTGACCGCCTCCGCCGGGGCCGAACGGCGGGGCCGAGTGACGGGGCCGAACGCCGGGGCCGAACGGCGGGGCAGCGGATCAGCGCCCGTACACCTGGCGACAGATCCGCGACGCGTCGTCGTCCTTCTTCCAGCGCCCGTACGATTCGCCCAGCCCGCACACGTTCGACCCGGAGCGGGGCGGGGTCTGCTGCGCGGGGCGCGACTCGGAGCGCTGCGGTGGCGGCGGGGCCTGCTCGACGTGGTGCCGGGAGGGCGGGGCCTCGCGGGGCGCCGGCGCGGGCGCCGATTCCGGCTCCCGGCCCGGTGCCGAGCGCGCCGGGGGAGCGGCGCCCGGCGAGCGCACCTCGGTGCGGCCCGGGCCGTCCCACCGGTCCGGATCGGCCGCCCGCGACGAGGAGGGACGTGCGTCCGACCGCGCGTCCGCGTCGTCCTCCGCACGGGCCTCCGCCTCGGTGCTCCGGTCGGGATCCGCATCCCCGTCCCGGTCCTGCCCCGGCCCGGACGCCGACGGTGTCCCCGATGCGGCCTCGGACGGGGACCGTGAACCGTCCGGTCCCTCCGGGCCGCCGTCCGGCCCCACCAGGCCCAGGGATTCCCGGGCCGGAGCCGGTGACATCCTCGGTTCGGTGACGCGGGAGAACCCGGACCGGTCGGACGCGGGGGAGGCGGCATGGGGGGAGAGGGCGACGCAGCCGACGGCGGCCGACATCGCCACCGCCGCCAGAGCCGCCGCCGCGGGCATTCGATGCATTCGCCCCACCCTGCTGCCTGACGCGGTGGGTTGGGTATTCCCCGCACGGGTGATGCTCGACGAGCCGCCGGCCGGGGCCGGTCCCCGAGGGGGCCGGGTCAGTACCCGGCCGCGCCGTCGATCCGTTCGCGGACGAGGTCGGCGTGACCGTTGTGCCGGGCGTACTCCTCGATCATGTGGAGGTAGATCCAGCGCAGGTTGAACGACTTGCCGCCGTGATGCGCGGCGTGGCCGACGTCGTCGAGCGAGCGCCCCCGCGCCGCCTCGCGTGCCGCCGCGATCTCCGCCTGCCAGGTGGCGTAGGCCTCTTCCCAGGTGTCCTCGTCCGGGGTCAGGAAGTCACCGTCGAGATTGTCCTCGGTGTAGTAGATCGGCCCGGCCGACTCCTCCCCGGCGAGCACCCGCCGGAACCAGGACCGCTCGACCTCCGCCATGTGCCGGACGAGCCCGAGCAGGGAAAGGGCGGAGGGCGGCACGCTCGCCTCGCGCAGCTGCTTGTCGTCGAGCCCGGCGCACTTGATGGCCAGCGTGGCCCGGTGATAGTCGAGCCAGCTCTCCAGCGCGGTGCGTTCGTCGGCGAGGGTGGGCGTCTCGGGGCGCTCTGGTGTGATCATGACGGCCATCCTGGCCCGGGCCGGTCCCCACCGCCACGGGTTATTGCCCGAGCACGCCGCGCAGCAGCTCGCCGATCCTCTCGCGCAGTTCCTCCCGCCCCGGCACCTCCGCGTGGTACGCCCCTGCCGCGCACAGGAACATCAGCCCCTCGCCCCACGCGATCATGGACAGCGCGTGCCGCTCCGGGGTGGCGGACCCGGCGGCGGCCATCAGGGCGATCAGCGGCTCCCGGAAGGCCCGGCCCTCCTCGTCGTAGATCTTCCGCAGCTCCGGCCGCCGGGTGGCCTCCAGCGCCAACTCGTACCGTGCCACGAGCAGTTCGCGGTGGTCGGTGAGCGTGCGGTGCAGGGCCAGCGCGAGCGCGTCGGCCAGCGCGTCCCGCCCGGCGGCGAGGTCCGGCATCTCGGTCAGGGTGAGCGCGCGCGCCTCGCGTGCCGCGTGCCGCCGTAGCGCCAGCTCCAGCAGCGCCGCGCGGGTGCGGGCGTGATTCGAGGTCGAGCCCGGCGGCAGTCCGGCCGCCTCGTCCACCGCGCGGTGCGTCAGCCCCCGCATGCCGCGCCCGGCGAGCAGGGCGATGGCGGTGTCGGCGATCAGTTCGGCACGGGAGACGCCCGAGGTGCGGGCGCTGCGGTCGGTGGTCATGGGGCCAACCTAGCAATTCCACTACGGGCGTAGTACCGTCACTACAGTCGTAGTGACTACGGTTGTAGTAACGGGGAGGAATCATGCGGCAACCACACGCCGTCGTCATCGGAGCGGGAATCGGCGGGCTCACCGCGGCAGTGGCCCTGCGGCGGCAGGGCTGGCACGTCACCGTTCTCGAACGCGCGGCCACTCTCGACCCCGTGGGCGCGGGCATCTCCCTCGCCCCCAACGGGCAGCGCTCCCTCGACGTCATCGGACTGGGCGACGACGTCCGGGCGCTGGCCGCCTGGCAGGGCGACGGCGGTCTGCGCGCCCCGGACGGCCGCTGGCTCTCACGCACCAGCAGCGAGGCCGCCGCCCGCCGCTTCGGCGGACCCCTGGTCCTCCTCCACCGCGCCACCCTCGCCGACCTGCTCGTCGGGCACCTGCCGGACAAAGCCGTCCGTACGGGCATCGCCGCCGTCCTCGCCGACCCCGGCGCCGCCGGCCGGCCGGCCCGGGTCGCCACCCCCGACGGCGACATCGAGGCGGACCTCGTCGTCGCCGCCGACGGCATCAACTCGGCGGCCCGCGCCGCCCTCTTCCCCGCCCACCCCGGCCCCGTGTACTCCGGGTTCACCACCTGGCGCCTCGTCACCCCCGCCCCCGGCCGGCCCTTCGCGGCGCACGAGACCTGGGGCGGCGCCCGGCTCTGGGGCACCCATCCGATGAAGGACGGCCGGACCTACGCCTACGCCGCTGCCGCGGCCCCCGCCGGCACCCGCGCCCCCGACGACGAGAAGGCCGAACTGCTGCGCCGCTTCGGCACCTGGCACCACCCGGTGCCCGACATCCTCGCGGCGGCCGAGCCCGGGCGGATCCTCCGCCATGACGTCCGTTTCATGGCCGAGCCGCTGCCCGCCTACCACCGCGGCCGCGTCGCCCTCCTCGGCGACGCGGCCCACGCGATGGCCCCCACCCTCGGGCAGGGCGGCAACCAGGCCATCGAGGACGCGATCGTCCTCGCCCACCACCTGGCTCCCAGCGCAGGGGACCTCTCGCCCGCGCTCGCCGCCTACACCCGCGACCGGCTGCCCCGCACCATGGACGTCGTGCGCCGCTCGGCCCGGACCGCCCGGCTGTTCATGCTCTCCGGCGCCCCCGCCGTCGCCCTGCGGGACACGGCGATCGCCGCCGTCAGCCGTTTCGGCCCCGGCCTCCTGCTGCGCGGCTTCGACGGCATCGCCGACTGGGAGCCACCCGTACGGACGTATGCTTCTCAAACGGGATGACGCACCAGGGAGGCTCAGTGAAGGTCGGCTGCATCGGGCTCGGGGACATCGCACAGAAGGCCTACCTACCGGTACTGGCCGCCCAGCCGGGAGTCGAACCGCACCTCCACACCCGCACCCCCGCCACCCTCCACCGGGTCGCCGACACCTACCGCGTCCCCGGAGCCCAGCGCCACACCGACCTCGACTCGCTGATCGGGGCCGGGCTCGACGCGGCGTTCGTGCACGCGGCGACCGCCGCGCACCCCGAGATCGTCACCCGGCTCCTCGAAGCGGACGTGCCGGTCTACGTCGACAAGCCCCTCGCCTACGACCTCGCCGCGAGCGAACGCCTGGTCCGCCTCGCCCAGGAGCGCGGAGTCAGCCTGATGGTCGGCTTCAACCGCCGCTTCGCACCCGGCTACGCGCAGTGCCTGGACCACCCGCGCGAGCTGATCCTGATGCAGAAGAACCGCGTCGGCCTCGCCGAGGACGCGCGCTCCCTGGTCTTCGACGACTTCATCCACGTCGTGGACACCCTGCGCTTCCTCGCGCCCGGCACCGTCGATCACGTCGACGTCCGGGCGCGGGTGCGCGACGGCCTGACGCACCACGTCGTCCTCCAGCTGTCGGGCGACGGCTTCACCGCCATCGGCACCATGAACCGGATGAGCGGCTCCACCGAGGAGATCCTCGAGGTCGCCGGCCAGGACACCAAGCGGCAGGTCCTCAACCTCGCCGAGGTGGTGGACCACAAGGGCCAGCCGACCGTCCGCCGGCGCGGCGACTGGGTGCCGGTGGCCCGGCAGCGCGGCATCGAGCAGATCGTCCTCTTCTTCCTCGACGCGGTCCGCGCGGGCAAGGTCCTGGACGCCGAGGACGCCCTGCGCACGCACGAGCTGTGCGAGCGGATCGTCACCGCGGTGACCGAACAGGCTTCCTGACCGCACGCCGCAGCCCGCGAGCGCCCTCGGTGGCGCAGAAGACACCGAGGGCGGCCAGCGAGCCGTACACCACCCAGTCCCCGAACCGGACGTAGGGGCTGGTGCCCCGCGCGAGCGGCACGTCGTGGACGGCGAAGGCGCTGCGGTCGGTACCCAGTCGCCCGCCGATCTGCCGTCCCCGGGCGTCCGCCACCGTGCTCACCCCCGTCAGCGTCGCGTGCACCATCGGCCGCCAGGTCTCGGCGGCCCGCAGCGCGGCCAGCGAGGCGTGCTGCCCGGGTGCCCAGCTGTGCTGGAAGGTCGAGGTCGCGGACTGCGCGACGATCAACCGGGCCCCGTCGCGCACCAGACGACGGCTCATATCGGGGAACGCCGTCTCGAAGCACACCAGCGGACCGATCAGCGGCCCGTCGGCGCCCGGCAGCCGCATCACCACCGGGCCGTCGCCGCGCCGCCGGTCCTCGGCCGCCGCCTTGCCCACGGAGGTGGCCCAGCCCAGCAGCGACCGCGCCGGGATGTACTCGCCGAACGGCACGAGCCGCGTCTTGTCGTAGCGGTCACCGGTCGGCCCGTCCGGGCCGATCAGCACCGAACTCTTGAAGATGCCCGGACGGTCCGAGCGCTGCGCGTCGACGTTGACGAGCAGCGGCGCCCCCACCGCGCGGGACAGCGCGGCCAGCCGTTTCCGCAGGCCGGGCCGCCGGTCCAGATCATGGCCGACGCTGCTCTCGCCCCACACCACCAGATCCACCCGCCGCCCGGCCAGCCGACGGGTGAGCTCCTCCTCGCGGTCGAAGCGCCGCTGCGGACTGTGATCGCCGGCGATCACCCCCGGCTGGACGAGCGCGATCCGCACCGTGCCGGCCCGCTCCGGCAGCGGTGCCCAGGCCCACACCCCGGCCACCGCCACCGCGCACGCGAGCACCCCCGCCGCCCCGGCCGCCCGCGCCCGGGGCGCCGAAAGCAGCGCGGCCACTGCGGTGTTGACCGCCACCAGCAGGAAACCCACCAGCCAGACCCCGCCGACCGAGGCGACCCGCAGGGCGGGCGCGACCTGCCACTGACTCGCGCCGAGCAGCCCCCACGGCCCGCCGAGGTACTCCCAGGAACGGACCAGCTCGACCATCAGCCAGCCGGACGGCACCAGAACCAGCGCCGCCACCGCCCGGCCGGGACCCGGATCCCCGCCCAGCAGCCGGCGCACCAGCACCCCCCACGGCGCCCACAACAACCCCAGCAGCGCGGACAGTACGAGGATGAAGACGTGCAGGCTCGGCAGCAGCCAGTGGTGCACGGCGAGCAGGAAGCCGGCGCCGCCGAACCACCCGTCCAGGGCGGCCCGCCGGGGCGTCGCGGCCGACGCGACGATCAGCAGCCACGGGACGAGGGCCACATAGGCCAGCCACCACAGGGCGGGGGCGGGAAAGGCCAGCGCGGGCAGCGCCCCCGCGAGCAGCGCCGCCACCGCCCGCCACCCGGGCGAGGCACCGAACCGGGACCACCCTCGTACCGCCGACACCGATGCCATGCCGCGCCTCCCTTGTCCCGGCCGCTTCACCAGTGTGCGGGAGTGAGGCGATCAAGGGCAGGGTGCGACGGCCGCGACACGCTGCGCGGCCGGGCGCCTCGGCCGCGGGCCGGTGCCGACGCCCCGGCCGGCAGCGTCCCAGGCGTCCCTGGCCGCACGCGGGCGCGCTGCTTCCCCAATAGCCCAGGGGCGCATGCGCAGAAGCCGTGCCCCCCTTCGATCGCCCGCACACCATATGCGTAAGAGGGTTCCGGCCATCCCCGGCCCGTCTGGATACTGGCCTGTCGGAAGGCCAAAACCCCGACAACAGCGCGCAATTTTCAGCCTTTCTGGTCGTGAAGCAAGCCAATGTCAGCTCAATTTGGTCTAAATTGAGCTGAAGTGATCCTGGCGCCCTGCGTCAGAAAGGCGCACGACGGTACGTAATGTGGGTTATCGCTGACCCGGCATGGGCAGGTACCGGGCAAAACTGGACAGGCGTGCTGGTTGTGTGTCGCCGGGGGGCGGCGTGACATACGTGCGAGACCGAACATGCGATTCAGTCACCAGAGAGCGTCCCCTCCGTGGTCCATCTCCCTGTCCGCCTCTTCACCGACAGTCGATGTCTCGGAGGTATCCCATGGACAACCTTGTCGCCGAGGTGACCGCTGCTCCCGACGCGGTGCGCGATGAGACCCAGGTGCCGCTGTACTACTCGAGGAAGACCACCGACATTCTCCACAAGTACGGCCCCGGCCCCCGGGTTCACTTCCATGTGGGGCTGTTCGACTCCGGTGCGGCACCGAACACCACGGTCTCCCAGCGCGTCATCCGGCGCCGTCTCTTCGAGTCCCAGGAGGCGGCGCTCGATCACGCCGCCCGCTCCTGGGGGGTGACGGACAACCCGCCGGCCTCGCTCTTCGACATCGGCTGCGGCCTGGGCGGCGGTTCCATCTACTGGGCCCAGGAGCACGGTTGCGCGGTCACCGCGATGACCGTCACCGCGAAACACGTACCCGTGATGGCGGACCTCGTCCGGCAGGCGGGCGTGGAGGACCTCGTCACCCCGGTCCTCGGCGACATCCACGACCTGTGCGAGGAGCACAAGTACGACGCCGCCGTAGCCATCGAGAGTTCGGGCTACATGGACCGCGAACGGCTCTTCTCCGTGGTGGCCAAGGCGCTCAAACCCGGCGGCTGGTTCGGGATCCAGGAGCACTTCCTGTGCCGGCCGGAGTGGACCAGCTTCATCGACGGGTACTACAAGACCCGGCTGGGCACCCTGTCCGAATACATCGACGCCGCCCACGCGGCCGGCTTCGAACTGGAACAGGACGAGGACGTCACCGACCAGGTGGCGGAGTTCTGGGTGCAGTCCATGGCCTGGACGACGGCCGAGCTGGACAGGATGGCGCGGACGGACGACCAGTCCCCGATCGCGGCCGACCGGCTCGTCGAATCGGCCCTCACCCATGGGAAGTTGTTCCGGGTCTGGCGGGATCACGCGATCGAGACCCGGCTCCTTCTCTTCCGTCTCGAAGGACACTGATGCCATGACCGAGACAGCGACGCGCGCATCCGCCATCGGCTGGCGGCTGCCCCCCTTCTACTGCCCGATCGACGACGCCATCCACCCCCGGGCGGACCAACTGGAAGAACGGGCCATAGCCTGGCTCGACGCCATGGGCATCTTCCGCGACGGAACCGAGCGGGCCTGGAGCATCGCCACCCACAGCACCGATTTCAGCTGCCGGATGATCCCCTACGGGAAGGACGAACCGCTGCTGCTGTTCATCGAGTGGAATCACTGGGCGTTCGCTCTCGATGACTTCTGGCACGACACGGGCTCCGCGGACATCCGCACCTCCCGCATCGTCGACCTCAATGCCCGGATCTCCCGCTGTCTCGAGGCGCCGGGCTCCGCCATGCTCGGCAACGCCCCGTTCGCCGCAGCCCTGGAGGACCTCGCGTCCCGCACCCGGGCCCTGGCCACCCCCGTTCAGCTCCGGCGGGTGGCCGAAGGCCTGCGGGACTGGCTGTTCGGTGCCGCATGGCAGGTCAGCAATGTGGAACGCGGCATCATGCCGACCCTGTCCGACTACGTCGCCCTGCGCCCCTCGATCAACGGCACCCGCTTCTCGCTGGCCTGGAGCGAGATCGCGAGCGGCATCGAGATCCCGGACGGGGAGCTGTACTCCGCCCCCGTCCAGGCCCTCACCGACGCCGCGGGATTCATCGTGAGCTGCGACAACGACCTTTTCTCCTATGCCAAGGAAGACAACCAGGAGACCACGGACCAGAACATCGTGAACGTCCTGGCCCACCAGAACGGCAGCTCCCCGGACAAGGCCCTCGGCGAGGCCCTGGCCATACGCGACCGGGCCATGACGCTCTTCCTGGACCTGCGCGACCAGATCGCCCGGGACGCCGACCCCGAGCTACGCCGCTATCTCGAGGCCCTGGGCCACTACATCGCCGGCTGCATACGGTGGATGAACGCGGCCCCGCGCTACGCCAGCCCCCGGAACCGGCATGAACTCCCGGTGCCAGGGGCGACCTACGGCATAACGTGGCGGGACACGCCCAGCGATCCCGGCACCGGTCCGCTGCCCATAGCGTCGGCGGCCTGGTGGTGGGACCAGCTGGACAGCGTCACTCACCGCCGCCGGAACCACCCGGTCAGCGACTTCCACACCGACGTCCGGGGGCGGGACGGCTTCGCCGGTGCGGGGATCCCCGCGGACCTGTCCGGTGCTGAGGTCTGAGGCTCCAGGGAATCCGGCTCCGACCGGTCCGCCGCCGTGGACTGGGCGGGCAGCCCCGACTCCTCGGGCGGCTGCGGATGCTGGGGGGTGAACTGCACCGGCAGCGCGACCAGATGACGTGACATCAGGGAGGAGATCCAGTTCAGCTCGGACTCCGCGACGGCCAGCCGGATGTCCGGCAGCCTGTTCAGCAGCGCGTCGATACCCGTGTCAGCGATGGCCCGGCCGATGTCCTGGCCGGGGCATTCGTGCGCACCCCCGCTGAACGCCAGATGGGAACGGTTGCCGTGGACGGGCGCCGTCGGGTCGGGGCGGATGGCCGTGTCCACATTGGCCGCGGCCAGCCCCAGCACGAGGGCGTCACCCGCCTTGATCTTCTGGCCGGCGAGCTCGGTGTCCTGGGTGGCCCAGCGGCCGAGGATCGTCGTGAAAGGCGGTTCGTCCCACAGGACCTGCTCGACCGCGTCCGGCAGGGTCATGTGGCCACCGGCCAGGTTGGCACGGCACCGCGGGTCGGACAGCACCATGCGCACCGTGTTCGCGATCAGGTTCGCCGTGGTCTCGAAGGCGGCGATGAGCACCAGCCGCAGATGCTGCTGGACCTCCTCGTCGGAGAGCTTGGCGGGGTGCTCCAGCAGCCAGCTGGTGAAGTCGGGTCCGGGATCGGCGTGCTTGCGCACCACCAGCTTGCGCAGCGTCTCCTGTACGTAGGCGTTGCTGGCGACGGCGGTCTCGGTGCCCTTGATCATGTCGCGGGCGGCCTTGACCAGCTGCGGCCCGTACTCCTCGGGCATCCCGAGCAGCTGGGTGAGCACCAGCATCGGCAGGTGCTCGGCGAACTCGTGCACCAGGTCGGCCTTGCCGGTGGTGCAGAAGCCGTCGACGAGCTGATTGGCGAAGCGGGTGATGTGGCGGCGGACACCGCGCCGGTCGAAGCGGCCCATGGCGTCGTTGATGGCGCCGCGCCACCGCTCGTGCACCTGGCCGTCGGCGAACGCGCAGATGGGCTGCCAGGTGGAGATCGGAGCCAGCGGGTGGTCGGGGGTGAGCTTGCCCTCCCGCATGTCGCGCCAGTTCCGCGAGTCGCGCGAGAACCGCGACGGTGTCCGTGTGACGTCGAGGTTCTCGCGGTAGCCGAGGATCAGCCAGGCCGGGAGATCGCCGTGCAGCAGCACCGGTGCGACCGCGCCGTGCCGGTCGCGGAGCTGTTCGTACAGTCCCATCGGGTCTGCCTCGGCCGCGGGCCCGTACAGCCGCGCGATGCCGCCCTCGCCGTAGGCATGGGCGGGGCACTGCGGTGGAGCGACCGTCGCCGAGTCGGCGCGGGAGTGTTCGTCACGGGGGGTCACTGTGGCTCCGGGTTTTCGTTCGTGAGGGTGTAGAGGTAGCGCATGAGGGTCATCAGCGCGTCCCGGCAGGAGGCGCGCTCACGGGCGTCGCAGGTGAACATGGGCACGGAATCGGGGAGGTCCATGGCCGCCCGCAGCTCCGACATGGCGTGGACGGGGGAGCCGGGGAAGGTGTTGACGGCGACGACGAAGGGCACGCCCCGCTCCTCCAGCAGGCCCATCACGTCGTAACTCACCTCCAGTCGACGGGTGTCGAGGAGGACCACCGCGCCCAGCGCGCCTTCGAACAATCCGTCCCACAGGAACCAGAAGCGCTCCTGGCCGGGCGTGCCGAACAGATACAGCACCAGCTGTTCGTTGATGCTGATCCGGCCGAAGTCCATCGCCACGGTCGTCTCGGTCTTGTGCTCGATGCCGGCCAGGTCGTCCACGCCGACCCCGGCCTGGGTCATCGTCTCCTCGGTGGTCAGCGGTCTGATCTCGCTCACCGCGCCGACGAGGGTCGTCTTGCCGACCCCGAATCCACCGACGATCACCACCTTGACGGCCGCCGCGGTCGAGGCGGGGAGGATGTCCTCGGTCCTGGGTCCGGCGTGTGTGTCAAAGGTTCTGTAGTCCATGCATCACCGCCTCCAGGAGTCGCACATCGGGTAGTGCGGCGACCGGGACCGGGGGCCTGGCCTCCACTTGATCGTTCGTGAGCAGATCCGTGAGCAATACGGTCACGGTGCTGACGGGCAGGGTGAGATAGGCCGATATTTCGGCGACCGAGAGCGGGTAGTCACACATCCGCACAATGGCGGCGTGCTCGGGCTGGAGTCCGGGATCGGTCTCGGTCCGGGCGACGATCAGCGTCACCAGATCGAGCTTGAGGTCCTGGTCGGTGCTGCTGCGCCCGGTGGTGAGGATGTATAACCGGTCCGGATTTCCCTGGTCCCACGGATTTTTGGGCTTACTCACGTGACCGGCCCGCTGACGCGCGGCGGACTGGTGAGATGCTCGCCGATCCGGGCCACCAGGTCCCGCATCCGCTGGCCCATGAGGCCGGCGTCGACGTCGTCGTCCGCCAGTACCGCCAGATACGCCCCGGCGCCGGCCGCCATCAGATAGAAGAAGCCGCCGTCGACCTCGATCACGACCAGTCGCATCTGCCCGTCACCGTGCGGGAACTCCGCGGCCACCGCCGTGGACAGGCTCTGCAGTCCCGCACAGGCGGCGGCCAGGCGATCCGCGGCGTCCGTGTCCGAACCGTGCTGCGCCATGCGCAGACCGTCCGAGGACAACACGATCACGTGGCGGGTCTGAGGAACGCTGGATGCCAGGTCCTTGAGCATCCAGTCCATGTTGAACCGCAGCTGCGTCACTTGGCTACTCTTCCTTGTCTGACGATTCATCACTGAACGGTCCCCGCGCGTCGGTCGTCGGCTCCTCACCGTTGACAGCGCTCGTGAAGGCGGCCAGCCACAGGCCTGGCTGCGGGGGAGGCTCGGCCGCCGGGGAGTGCCTGCGGGGAGTGCGGCCCGCCGCGGCGGCCGCTGCCTTCCGGGCGGCCCGTGAGGGGATGCCGGGAGCGCGCCGACGGCGCTGCGGAAGCCCGCCCGATCCGTCGGACTCCTCGGTCGGCCGGTCGAGTTCCGGGGGCGGCGGCAGCGGCCGGCCCGGCTTCTTCCTGGGCTTGGGGGGCGGGAGGGTGGCCGCACGGGCGATCTCGCCGCCCGGGGTGGCGCTCGCCGTGATCAGGTTCTCCGGCACGATCAGTACGGCACGCACACCGCCGTACGCCGAAGGCCGCAGCGAGACCCGGAACGCGTAGGTCTTGGCGAGCCGGCTGACGACGGCCAGGCCCAGTCGCGGGGTCTCGCCGAGGTCGTTGAGGTCGAGGCCGCGGTCGGCGAGCTCCAGCACCGCGTCGGTACGGCGGCGGGCCTCGTCGGTGAGGCCGACGCCGGCGTCCTCGATCTCCACCGCGACGCCCGACTGCACCTCGACGGCGGTCAGGTGCACCCGGGTCTGCGGGGGCGAGTAACGGGTGGCGTTGTCCAGCAGCTCGGCCAGCGCGTGGATCAGCGGCTCCACCCCGGGGCCGGTGACCGCGACGTCCGCCACCGAGTGCAGGTCCACCCTGCGGTAGTCCATGATCCGGGACATGGCGCCGCGCAGGACGTTGTAGAGGGGGATCGGGTTCTTCCACTGGCGCCCGGGGCGGGAGCCGCCGAGCACCGCGATGCTGTCCGCGAGCCGGCCGATCAGCGCGGTCCCGTGGTCCAGGTGCAGCAAGTCGCCGAAGACATCGGGGTCGTTGCCGTGCCGGTCCTCCATCTCCCGGAGGTCGGTGGCCTGTTGGTGCACGATCGCCTGCACACGGCGGGCGATGTTGACGAAGGCGCGGTGCGCGGAGTCGCGCAGGCCCTCCTCGGCCTGCACCGCCTCCACCACCGAGCGCAGTACCGAGCGGTGCGCGGCCTCGAACGACGGGTCGAGCGGGGTCAGCGGCCTGACCTCACGGAGCACCTCATCGGCTGACGCCCCCTGCTGCAGCAGGTTCACCGCGGCGGGCAGCAGCTCGCGGGCCAGCCGCCGGGTCTCGATCTCCTGCTGGACGAGCCGGTGACGGAACGCGGCCTCCTGCTCGGCGCAGCGCCGGCGCAGCGTGTCGATGATGCGGCCGCGCCGCACCGCCTCCGACGAGGTGAGGGCCACCGCGACGGTCGCCACCGTCCCGCACCAGGCCACCGGGGAGCGGGCGCCGAGAGGTACGAGGACTGCGGCGGTCACCGTGCAGACCGCCAGCACGACAGGGGGGACCAGCCATATGAGAGCGGAGGCGGGCCGCCTGCCTTGGTGTGACGATCCAGTACCAACCATCGAGATCCTCGGTGCTCTTGGGAAAGGCTTATGGGGCGCCGCGGGAATGGGCGACGCCGTACGCGGAATGCTGGGTGATGTTCTCCGGCCTGCGGCGGCACGGCGGTTGGGGCAGCGGGCTCGAGTCGCCTCGACCCGCTGCGCGACATGGAGCGTAGCCTGTCACGCGGTGCCGGGACCGCGAAGTTGTCATATTCGCGGATTGGGCTGACGGGCGAATTCGAAAGGCCTCACAATGCCCCCGGGATCGGAATATCGAAAAGAATTCCGAGTGCAACGAATGAATGTTCGGTGCCGGGGGAGGGTCACGCTGCCGGGTGGATCGCTGCGGTGAACCTTGCCCCAACGTCCGCCGACGGGGCTAGGCTCGGCCCACCACATCCCTACAGGAGACACTGCCATGACGGGGCATCAGCGTGATCGACGCCAGTACACCGCCCTGTTCGAGCGCGAGCAGGAGATCGCCGCCGCGGAACAGGCTGTAGACGGCCTGTGCGGCCGTATCGCCGACGGGGAAGCGATCCTCGGCGGACTGTTGCTGTACAGCGGGGAGGCGGGGGTCGGCAAGACGGCTCTGCTCGGCGAGCTGCGGAAGGTCGCCGTCGAGCGCGGCTGCACCGTGCTGGCCGGCCGGGGCAGCGAGTCGGCCACGGCCGTTCCCTTCCATATCGTGCGCCAGCTCCTCCAGCCGGCCCTGGCGCCCATGTCACCGGCCCGGCGGCAGGAGTTGCTGGGCGACTGGTACGACGTCGCGCTGCCGGTCCTCGGCATCGCACCGCCGCTCGGACCGCCGGCCGACCCCCAGGGCGTGCGCGACAGCCTCGACTGGGTGGTCACCCAATTGGCGATGACCACCTCGCCGTTGGTCGTCGTGATCGACGACGCCCAGTGGGGCGACGCCGAGTCCCTGGCCTGGCTGGCCTCCTTCGCCGTGCGGCTGCGGGAGCTGCCGCTGCTCGTGGTCGTGGCCTACCGGCCGGACGAACTCCCCGACCACACCCCGGCGTTCAAGGACCTGGTCAACGGCCGCGACACCCGGCCCGTCAGCCTGCACGCCCTGACCCCGGCGGCGGTGGCCGATCTCGTCCGGGCCACGCTCAGCAGGGAGGCGGACGACCCCTTCTGCCGTGAGGTCTGGGCCGTCACCGGCGGCAATCCCTACGAGGCCGTCGAGCTCATCGCCAAGGCACAGGACCGGGGGCTGCGGCCGGCCGAGGAGTCAGCCTGCCTGCTGCGCGAACTCGGTGCCGCCGCCCGGGGCAGCGGTCTGGTCACCCGGCTGGAGCGGCTCGGCACCTCCGTCACCCGCTTCGCCTGGGCGGCGGCCGTCCTCGGTACGGAGATCTCACCGCGCGTCGCCGCGATGCTGGCGGGAATGAGCCCGTCGGAGGCCGCCGAGTGCGCGGACCGGCTGCGCGAGGCCCGTATCCTCACCGGCGCCGGCGATCTCGAATTCGTCCATCCGCTGATCGCCACCTCCGTCTACCGGGCGGTGCCGCCCGCCACCCGCACCGCGATGCACGGCCTCGCCGCCTGGGCGATCACCAACGCGGGCCACGGCGCGGCCGCCGCCTCGCGGCACCTGCTGGAGGTCCACCCCGACGACGACCCCGATCTGGTCCGGCAGCTGCGCGCCGCCGCCCATGAACACCTCGCCGTCGGTGCTCCCGAGGCCGCCCGCCGCTGTCTGGAGCGCGCGATGGCCGAGCCGCCGCCGGACGAGGACCGGGCCTCGGTGCTCTACGAGCTCGGCTGCGCGGCCCTGCTCACCTCGCCGTCCACCACCATCAACCATCTGCGCGCGGCCCTCGCCCTGCCGAGCCTGCCCAAGGAGCTGCAGGTCGAGGCCACCTACCGGCTCTCGCAGGTGTACGCCCACAACGGCCAGCTCGGCGACGCGGCCGAAGTGGTGGCCGCCCGCGCGGCCGAGATGCCGACCGGCTCCGGACGGATGCGGCTGCAGGCCGCCCACTTCCTGTGGAAGGGCATCCAGTACGAGGAGGAGGGCGCCGAAGAGCGCTCACGGCAGATCGCCGACCTCGCCGACGGCCTCGAAGGGCGGAACAACTCCGAGCGTGCCCTGCTCGCGCTCCGCGCGTTCGACGGCATGGTCCGCGGCGAGGACGCGGTACGCGTCGCCGAGCTGAACGACCGCGCGCTCGACGACGGCCGGCTCGCCACGGGCATGTCCTGGACCAACACCGAATGGGGCATCGAGATCCCCAGCGTCATCGGGATCACCTACGCCTACACCGACCGGCTCGACCGTGCCGAGCGGCTGTTCAGCGAGGCGGTGCGGGCGTTCGAGATCTCCGGCTGGAGCGGTGCCCACCTCGCCTTCGCCCACGACTTCCTCGGACTCGTCCACCGGCGGCGCGGCAATCTCGCCGTCGCCGAGGACTTCCTGCGCGAAGGGCTGCGGCTGGCGGGCCGGCTCGGCCCCGGACTGCCCATCCAGTGGGACGGCACCTGCCTGCTGGTGGAGACCCTGCTGGCCCGTGGTCACTTGGCGGAAGCCGAGGCCGTGGCGGAGAAGTACTCCTTCCGCCCGCCCTATCCTCCGGCGATGGTGATGCCCGACGCCCCCTCCGTGGTCGGTCGGCTGCTGCTCGCCCGTGGCCGCCGGAAGGAGGCCATCGCCGAACTCGAGGCCGTCGGGCGGATCATGGAGGAGCGCGGCCGGAACAACACGCTCTGGGCTCCGTGGGCGCTCGACCTGGCCTCGGCGGTCGCGGAGGACAACCCCGAGCGGGCCCGCGCGCTCGCCGAGCAGGCGATCCGGCACGCCGGGCGGTTCGGCACCGATACCGCGTTGGGCGAGGCACTGCGGCGGGCGGCGCACCTGACCGAAGGGGACGAAGCCCTGGACATGCTCGGCCGTGCCGTGACGCATCTGCGCAGATCTCCCTGCCGGTACGAGCTGGCGATGGCGCTGGTCGACCACGGCACCGCGCTGCGCGGCGTCGGCCTCGCCCACGAGGGTGCCGAGCTGCTCCGTGAGGGCCTCGCCCTCGCAAAGCGCTGTGGCGCGGACGGGCTCGTCGAGACGGCCCGCGGGGAACTCGCGGCGGCCGGAGGCGAAGGGGCGGACGCCTCCGGCGGATAGCGGTTCAGGAGGCGCGGCTCGACTTCCGGGCCGCGGTCTTTTTCGTGGTCTTGGCGGCGGTCTTTCCGGCCGCCGCCGACTTCTTGGCGGTCGTGCGGGTGGCCGACCGGGCATTCGACGAGCTTGCCCGGTCGGTTTTCTTCCCGGCACTTTGTGCCTTCGCCTTCGTCGGCTTGCGTTCCGCCGCCGACTTCTTGGCCGCTGTCTTCTTCGTGGCCCCCCGGGAGCGCCGCCCGGCGGGCTCTTCCTTCTGCTCCTCCGTGTCGCCGCGCTCGGCGGCCCGGTCGATGGAGGCCTGGAGCGCGGCCATCAGGTCGATGACGTTGTCGGGCGCCGGGGCGGTCTCCTTCCTGGGCGCGGGCCTGTCCTCCAGATGGGCGGAGATCAGCTCGCCGAGGGCCACCTCGTACTCGTCCTCCAGGGCGTCGAGGTCGAAGTCCTCCGAGAGGGTGTCCATCAGACTCGTGGCCATCTTCAGCTCCTGCGGCCGCACGGTGACCGAGGACGGCGGGGCGAGATCGCCGCTGTCGCGGACCTCGTCGGGCCAGTACATGGTGTGCAGGGTCAGCAGCTCGTCGTGGACCCGCAGCAGCGCCAGCGACTCCCGGGTACGCAGTGCGATCTTGGTGACGGCGACCCGCTCGGTCTGCTTCAAGGTCTCCCGGAGCAGGACGTACGGCTTGTTGGCCGCGGCGCTCTCGGGGGCCAGGTAGTACGCGCCGGAGAGCTGGAGCGGGTCGATGCGGTCGGCGTCGACGAAGGCCAGCACGTCGATGAGCCGCTTGCTCGGCAGCGGCAGCCCCGCCATCTCCTCCTTGGTGACGACGGCGACGTGTCCCTCGTCGTCCTGGTAGCCCTTGGCGATGTGCTCGTAGTCGACCTCCTCGGAGCAGACGTCGCAGACGCGCTTGAGGTGGATCCGCCCCCCGTCGGCGTCGTGGACCTGGTGCAGCCTGACGCCGTGCTCCTGTGTGGCGGCGTACAGCCGTACGGGCACGGACACCAGCCCGAAGCCGATCGCGCCTTTCCACATGGTCCGCATACTTTGATCCCTCCACGGGGAATTCCTACTTTATGCCCGCATCTTCGGACCGGCAGGTGGTGGAAGTCGACGGCCACCGGCTGTCCCTGTCCCATCTGGACCGGGTGCTGTTCCCCGCCACGGGCCACACCAAGGCACAGCTGCTGCGGTACTACGCCGCGATCGCCCCGGTGATGCTGCCGCACGTCACCGGGCGGCCCGCGTCCTTCGTCCGCGCCCCCGAGGGCCCGGCCGGGGAGAGCTGGGTCGCCAAGAACCCGCCGCCCGGGGCACCCGGATGGGTGCCGGTGGTGCCGGTGGAGCACCGCGAGGGGGTCACCGAACAGGTCGTGATCGACTCCACCGCCGCGCTGGTGGCCATGGCGAACCTCGGCGCGTACGAGGTGCACGTCCCGCAGTGGAAGGCCGCCGCCGGGCGCGACGGCCACGACCGGCTCGTCCTCGACCTGGACCCTGGTCCGGGCGCCGACCTGGTGCTCTGCTGCCGCGTCGCCCAGCGGCTGCGCCAGCTCCTCGACGCCGACGGGCTCACCGCCCACGCCGTGGTCTCCGGTTCCAAGGGCCTGCACCTCTACGCGCCCATCCGTCCCGCCTCCGGCCGTGCCACCGCGGACTACGCCAAGGACCTGGCCGGCCGCATGATGGGCGAGCACCCCGGCCTGGTGGTCGTCTCCATGACGCGCTCCGAGCGCCCCGGCAAGGTGTTCATCGACTGGTCGCAGAACGCGAGCGCGAAGACCACCGCGGCCCCCTACACCGTGCGCCTGCGCGAGAGCCCCGGAGTCGCCGCCCCGGTCGGCTGGGACGAGGTCGCCGCCGTCGGTGCGCCGGGCGACCTCGCCTTCACCCCCGAACAGGTCCTCGACCGCGTCGCCGCGCACGGCGACCTCCTCGCGCCGCTGGCCGCCGGCACGTCCCGCGGCGCGCTCCCGTGACGGCCCGGCCCACAGACCCTAGTCGAGCCGCGTCAGATCCGGGCGCAGCCGGTGCCAGGTCGGGTGCCGCATCCGGCCCGCGGGCGTCCAGCCGGAGAAGGCGACCTCGGCGACCAGCCGGGGCTCGACCCAGTGCGCACCCGGGACGTCGACCGGGTTCACGAACGGCGAGGCGGCGCGCCGCACCACCTCCAGATAGCGGGCGAGATCCCGGCGCTCGTACTCCGACAGCCCCGACCCGACGGAGCCGACGTACCGCAGTCCGGCCGGCTCCCACAGGCCCGCCAGAATCGCCCCGGGCAGCCCGGTGAGCCCGCCGCGGCCCTCCGCCCAGCCGCCGATGACCACGTCGAGGGTCGACAGATGCTTGGTCTTGCGCCACTCGGGTGACCGGACCCCCGGGGTGTACACGGACGACAGCCGTTTCGCCATCACCCCCTCCAGCCCGTTGCGCGCCGTGGCGTCCCACGCCTCGCGCCCGTGCCCCTCCAGATAGCCCGGCACCGACCAGCCCGGCCCGCCGAGCCCCATCCCGGACAGCACCGCCCGCCGCTCCCGGTAGGTGGAGCCGAGCAGCGACCAGCCGTCCAGGTACATCAGGTCGAACAGCATCAGATGGACCGGGTACTCCATGGCCAGGTGGGCCGCGCGGCGCGGATTGACCACGCCCATCCGGCGCTGGAGCAGCCCGAAGTCGGGTCGGCCCGAGGCGTCCAGGACCACGACCTCGCCGTCGAGGACCGCCGGCCGGCCGCGCAGCTGCTCCCCGAGCGCGGCCAGTTCGGGATAGGTCGCGGTCGCGTCGTTGTCCGCCCGGGTGGTGAGTCTGAGGGTGCCGTCGCCCGGCGCGCCGACGACCAGGCGCACCCCGTCCCACTTGGCCTCGAACGCCCAGTCCGCGTCCTCCCCCTCGGCCGGCAGCGGGCCGGGGGTGGCCAGCATCGGCCGGATCACGGGCAGCGTCATTCTTCGATGATCAGGGGGGCCGCGGACGCGCGCAGGTCGGCCGCCGGCGCCGTCAGCGGGAGCGGGTCCACTCCAGCAGCTCCGGCGCGCTCCAGGTGTTGATGATCCGGTCGGCGGGCACCCCGCACTCCTCGGCACGGGCGCAGCCGTGGATCTGCCAGTCCAGCTGGCCGGGCGCGTGGGCGTCGCTGTCGATGGCGAACAGCACGCCCGCGTCGAGGGCCTGCCGGAGCAGCCGGCGCGGCGGGTCGAGCCGCTCGGGACGGCTGTTGATCTCCACGGCGGTACCGAAGCGGGCGCACGCGGCGAAGACCATCGCCGCGTCGAACTCCGACTCCGGGCGGCTGCCCAGCAGCCGCCCCGTGCAGTGACCGAGGATGTCCGCAAGGGGATTGGCCACGGCCGACACCAGACGGCGGGTCATGCTCTCCGCGTCCATCCGCAGCTTCGAGTGCACCGAGACGACCACCACGTCCAGCTGCTCCAGCAGCTCGGGTTCCTGGTCGAGGGAGCCGTCGGCGAGGATGTCGCACTCGATGCCGGTGAGCAGCCGGAAGTCCTTTCCGAGCCGGTCGTCGACCTCGGCGACCACGTCGAGCTGTGCCCGCAGCCGCTCGGGGGTGAGTCCCCGGGCGACCGTCAGCCGGGGGGAGTGGTCGGTGAGCACCGCGTACTCGTGCCCGATCGCCTTGGCGGTGGCGGCCATGACGTCGATCGGGCTGCCGCCGTCCGACCAGTCCGAATGCAGATGGCAGTCGCCGCGCAGCGCGGCCCGCAACTCCTGCCCGCCCTCGGTCAGCGGCCCCGCGGCCTCCTCCTCCAGCCGCTCCAGGTATCCCGGCACCCGGCCCGCGGAGGCCTCGGCCACGACCGCCGCGGTCTTCGGCCCGATGCCCTTCTCCCGGGTGAGGGACCCGTCGGCCGCCCGTCGGCGCACCTCCTCGGCGGGCAGCGCCGAGATCACCTCGGCGGCCGTGCGGAAGGCCTTCACCCGGTACGTCGGGGCCGCCGTCCGCTCCAGCAGGAACGCGATCCGGTCCAGCGCCTCCACCGGTTCCACCACGCCACCGCCTCGCCTCGTCCCCTGACCCGGGCCCCACCCCCTACCGTGCGGCACCCCCCGGCCGGGCGCACGCCGTCCGGCCCGGCGGGGGTTCAAGGATTGCGCCGGATGGGCAGTGACCTCTCGTCACCGCCCGTCGCGCGCGCCCGCGCCCGCCCGTCAGGAGAGCCGGTCATGAGCGACCCGAACAGCGGCGGCACCGCCCGGCGCACCGGGACCGGCCGGGTCCGCCGGGCGGTGGTGCTCGGTGGCGGGATGGCCGGAATGCTGGCCGCGGCCGCCCTCGCGGACCGGGCCGACGAGGTGGTCGTCGTCGACCGGGACCGGATGCCGGCCGGGGCCGGGTCGCGCAAGGGACTGCCGCAGGCTCGCCATGCCCATCTGCTGATGGCCGGTGGCGCCCGGGCCGTGGAGACCCTGCTGCCCGGCACGACCGACCGGTGGACTGCCGCCGGAGCCCGGCGGATCGCGGTACCGACGGGGCTGGTGGTGCTGGGGCCGCACGGCTGGTTCCCGCGGCGGCCCGAGACGCACTTCATGATGGCGTGCACCCGCGACCTGCTGGATCTGGTCGTCCGGGAGCAGGTGCTGGCCCGCCCGGGGATCACCCTGCGGGAGGGCACCGAGGCGGTGGGCCTGACCGGCGGCGCCGGGCGGGTCACCGGGGTGCGGGTCCGTGACACCGGTACGGACGCGGCCGCCGGGACGATCGGGGCCGGCCTGGTCGTCGACGCCTGCGGGCGCGGCTCCCGGGCGGCACGCCTGCTCGTGGAGCTGGGGCTGCCCGCCGTCCGCGAGGAGACCGTCGACGCCGGGCTGGTCTACGCCACCCGGATCTTCCGGGCACCGGCGGGCAGCGAGGACTTCCCCCTCGTCACGGTTCAGGCCGACGCGCGCGCCCGCGTGCCCGGCCGGGGCGCGACGCTGGTCCCGATCGAGGGCGGCCGCTGGCTGGTCACCGCCTCCGGGACGCGCGGCGGCGAACCGTCACGGGAAGCCGAGGCCTTCGAGCCGTTCCTGCGCACCCTGCGCCACCCCCTGATCGCCGATCTGATCGCGGGCGCGGAGCCGCTCACCGATGTGTACCTCACCCGCAGCACCGTCAACCGCCGCCGGTACTTCGAGCGGCTGCCCGCCTGGCCCGAGGGGTTCGTGGTGCTGGGTGACGCGCTCGCGCAGTTCAACCCCGTCTACGGGCAGGGCATGTCCGTGGCGGCCCAGAGCGCCGTCGCGCTGCGCGACCTCCTCGGCGAGCGGGACCCGGCCGCGCCCGGGCTGGCCCGCAGCGTGCAGCGGTCGGTCGCCCGGGTGGCGGGCGGTGCCTGGGACCTGGCGACGGGCGAGGACATCAACTACCCCGGGGCCATCGGGCCGCGTCCCCCGGTCGCCGCCCGGCTGTTGCGGGGTTACTTCATGCGGCTGATGCGCACCTCGACCGTGAACCCGAGGGTGCTGCGGCATCTGATGGCCGTCATGACGCTGTCCGCGCCGATGACCGACCTGGTCAGGCCGGAAGTGGTGCTGGGGGTGCTGCGCGGCCCCGGCCGCGCCGCCCGGACCGGGCCGACGATCACCCCCGACGAGCTGGCACTGTGCGGGCCGGACACGTCCTAGGAGGACCGCAGGGCCACCGGTGGCAGGAACTCGTGCTCCAGCGTGCGGTGCCACCAGGCGCCGGTGGCCCGTCGCTCCTGGCGGGTGGTGAAGCGGTAGAGATAGACGCGGGCCCGGACATGAGTGGGCGGGGCGTCGGGGAAGGGGTTGTGCCTCAGCAGGCGCAGGGTCGCCGGGTCGCCCTCCAACAGGCGTTCGACGAACGGGCCGAACCAGGACTGCGCGTAGCTGGGCGAGATCCCGGCGAACCACATCAGCCAGTCGAGCCGCAGATGGTACGGGGCGAACTGGCGCGGCGTCCGGCGGACGTCGCCGGGCTTTCCCTTGAAGCCGTACTCCTTCCACACCGTCTCGGGCCCCAGGTGCGCCGCGTCGGTGCCCTCCACCACCACCTCGTGCCGGCGGCGGTTGATGCTGCCGAACGCCCCATAGGTGTTGACCAGGTGAAACGCGTTGAAGGACATGTTCATCCGCTGGTGCCGGGAGAGCATATTGCGCGCGGGCCACCAGCTCATGGCGACCACGAGGGCCGTGGCGGCGAGGACGAGGACCTCGTACCAGAGCGGGGGAGCGGGCAGCGGGCCGTGCGCGGGCAGCGACAGCAGCTCCGCGGCCGCCGCCCCGTCGACGGCGGCGAAGGCGAGGATGATCGTCAGCCAGTTGAGCCAGGCGAAATTGCCGGAGACGACGAGCCAGAGCTGAGTGCAGATGATCAGCCCCGCCGCGCAGCTCGCGACGGGCTGCGGGGTGAAGAGGAGGACGGGGACCACCAGCTGGGCGACGTGGTTGGCGGCCACCTCGACCCGGTGCAGGGGCCGCGGCAGCCGGTGGAAGAACCAGCTCAGCGGGCCGGGCATCGGCTGCGTCTCGTGGTGGTAGTACAGACAGGTCAGGTCGCGCCAGCAGCTGTCCCCGCGCATCTTGATCAGCCCCGCGCCGAACTCGACGCGGAAGAGCAGCCAGCGCATCAGCCACAGCACCAGGACGGGCGGGTCGGTGCGCGCGTTGCCGAGGAAGACGGCGAGGAAACCCGCCTCCAGCAGCAGGGACTCCCAGCCGAACGCGTACCAGGTCTGGCCCACGTTGACGATCGACAGATACATCACCCACAGGGCCGCCCACAGCACCATCGACGCCCACAGCGGCACCGCGTCCGCCGCCCCCGCCACCACCGCGCCCGACAGCAGGACACCCGCCCACGCCCAGCCGGCGAAGAAGCGGTCCGAGTAGTGCAGCTGGAAGACCCCCGGGGCCCGCAGGAAGGGCACCCCGCGCAGGAACCGCGGCACCGGCAGCATGCCCCGCTCCCCGATGAGCGGGCGGAACTGCAGGGCCGCGCCCAGGAAGGCCACCAGATAGACCGCGGCGAGCGCCCGTTGAAGCACCAGCCGGCTCAGCCAGTAACCGGACTCCGTGAACCACTCCATGGCGTATCCGTACCACCCGACCGCGCAGTCGCATCGAAGAAACGGACAAAAGATGGCAGAGTGGCTCCATGGTTGATCGGGGAGCGACGCCTGCCGCCGGAGCGCAGCCGGACGACTGGCCCGCCCGCCCGGAGCTGAGCCTCGCCCTCAACCGCATCGGCACCTTCGACTGGGACCTCGACAGCGGACGGTTGCACCTGGACCCCGCGGCCCTGGAGATCCTCCAGGTGCCGCCGGAGGACTTCGCGGGCCACATCACCGACCTCGGCGGCCGGGTGCCGCGGCCCGACGCCGTCATGCTCGACTCCCTGGTGGCCACGGCGATGAAGAACGGCAGCGAGACCTACGGCGCGTACTACCACGTGCGGGACGACGGCGGCGCGCTGCACTGGACCTACACCCAGGGCCGGATCCTCCGTGACGGGCAGGGGCGCCCCTGCCGCATCGTCGGCGTCGTCCGGGACGCGGCCGAGGAGCTCAGCCACGCCGCCGAGCCGCGCGACGGGGCCGAGGAGCACCGCCACCAGACCACCGTCGTGGAGACGACCACCGCCGCCCTCGCCCACGCCAGAACGGTCGAGGACGTCATCGACTTCTTCAAGGACTCCCGGGCCGTGGAACACCTCGGCGCCGACCTCCTGGTCCTCGGCCTCGTCGAATCCGGCCGGATCCACCTCGTCGCCGAGGGCCCGGAGGAGCACTACATCCCCGGCACCCGCTACACCCGCATCGACGACAACTTCCCCATGAGCGAGGTCATCCGCACCCTCACCCCGCGCTTCATCGAATCCCGCGAGGAATTCGCCACCTCCTACCCCTGGCTGTGGGAGCGCATCAAGGACATCGGCATCTCCTCCGCCGCCTACCTGCCGCTGATCGCCCAGGCCCGCCCCATCGGCGCCCTCGGCCTGCTCTACCGCGAGGGCCGCGGCTTCACCCAGCAGGAGCGCAACCTCTTCATCGCCCTCGGCAGCAGTCTCGCGCAGAGCCTGGCCCGGGCGATGCTCTTCGACCAGGAGCACGACCTCGCCGAGGGCCTGCAGCAGGCCATGCTGCCGCGCCGCATCCCCGACGTCCCCGGCGCGCAGATCGCCGTGCGCTACCGCTCCGCCCGGATGGGCCGGGACATCGGCGGCGACTGGTACGACGTCATCCCGCTGCCCGGCGGCCGGGTCGGGGCGGTCATCGGGGACGTCCAGGGCCACGACACCCACGCCGCCGCCGTCATGGGCCAGCTGCGGATCGTCCTGCGGGCCTACGCCACCGAGGGGCACGCCCCGGCGACGGTCATGGCACGCGCCTCGTCCTTCCTGCACGAGCTGGACACCGACCGCTTCGCCACCTGCTCCTACGTCGAGGCCGACCCCTCCACCGGCATGCTGCAACTCGTCCGCGCCGGCCACATAGACCCCCTGCTGCGCCACCCCGACGGCACCTGCCGGCGGCTGCCGCTCGCGGGCGGGCTGCCGCTCGGACTCTCCGCCGAGTTCGGCCGGCTCGACTACCCGGTGACGACCGTGGAGCTGGACCCGGGGGAGACCCTGCTGCTGTTCACCGACGGCCTGGTCGAGCAGCCCGGGGCCGACCTCGACGACGGCATGCAGATCCTCTCCGGCATCGTCCGCGACGGCCCCTACGACCTCCAGGCCCTGGCCGACAAGCTGTGCGACGTCGTCGAGGACCGGGTCGGCGAGGACGACATGGCCATCCTGCTGCTGCGCCGCGAGGGCGTCCCGGCCCGGGGCGGCGGCCGGCTCCAGCAGCACATCGCGCCCGCCGACCCCGAGGCGCTGTCCGCGGCCCGTCACATGATCCGGGCGGCGGTACGGGCCTGGGGCGCGCGGGAGCGCTCGGACGAGATCGAGCTGGTGGCCGACGAGTTGGTGACCAACGCCCTGCTGCACACCGACGGGGCCGCGGTGGTGACGATCCGTATGCTCGGCGGTCCCGAACGCCGGCTGCGGCTCGAGGTGGAGGACAAGTCCAGCACCCTGCCGCGCCGCCGGGAGCCCGGCGAGTCGGGGGTCTCGGGCCGGGGGCTGCTGCTGGTGGACCGGCTGGCCGACGTCTGGGGCGTGGAATCGCGCGGCACCGGCAAATCCGTCTGGTGCGAATTCGTCGTCCCCGAGCGCCACGAACGCCAGGAAACGGACTGACGACCGGCGTTCGACGACCACGCCGAAGCAGGGCTGAAGCAGGGCCGGAGCAAGGGGTGACGGACGGCGGCGGGCTGCCGTCGGACCCGGAAGAGGCCAAGGTCACAGCGGTTGCCTCTGCTGCCGGAGGCGTCCGCGCCCTAGCCTTCCCCCCATGACGGTCCAGCCTGATGACGGCTTCTCCCTGGCCGCCGAGTTCCCGGACGCGACCCGCGAGCAGTGGCAGCGCCTTGTCGAGGGCGTACTACGCAAAGCGGGCACCGCGGCCGAGGGCCCGGCGGCCGAGGAAGCGTTGTCCACCGCACTCCTGGACGGGCTCACGACCCGCCCGCTCTACACCGCAGAGGACGCCACGGCGGCCGGACCGGACGGAGGGCAGCCCATCGGCCCCGCCGGGCCCGGCTACCCCGGCTTCCCGCCGTTCGTCCGGGGCGGACGTGTGGCGGGCACCGCCGTCTCGGGGTGGGACGTCCGCCAGCGCCATGCCCACCCGGACCCCCGGCGCGCCAACGACGCCGTACTCGCCGACCTCGAGAACGGCGTCACCTCCCTCTGGCTGACCCTCGGCCCGGGGGGCCTGCCCACGGACGGCCTCGCGACCGCCCTGGAGGGCGTCTACCTGGACCTCGCACCCGTCGTGCTCGACGCGGGCACCGGGACCGGGGCCGCCGCCCGCGAGCTGCTGCGCCTCTACGCCGAGCGCGGGGTCGCCCCGCACGCGGCGACGGGCAACCTCGGCGCCGACCCGCTGGGCACCCTGGCCCGTACGCACACCGCCGGCGACCCCGCCGAACCCCTGGCGGCCGCCGCCGGACTCGCCGTGCTGTGCGCCCGCGAATACCCCGGCATCCGGGCCCTGACCGTCGACGCGCTGCCCTACCACGAGGCCGGCGGATCCGCCGCCCAGGAGCTCGGCTGCTCCCTCGCCACCGGCGTCGCCTACCTCCGCGCGCTCACCGCGGCGGGGCTGGACACCGAAGCGGCCTGCGCGCAACTGGAGTTCCGCTACGCGGCCACCGCCGACCAGTTCCTGACCATCGCCAAGCTGCGCGCCGCCCGCCGGCTGTGGGCCAGGGTCGCCGAGGTGTGCGGCGCGCCCCCGGGCGCGGGAGCACAGCGCCAACACGCCGTCACTTCCTCGGTCATGATGACCCGTCGCGACCCGTGGGTGAACATGCTGCGCACCACCGTCGCCGCGCTGGGCGCCGGAGTCGGCGGCGCCGACTCCGTGACCGTGCTGCCCTTCGACGACGCCCTCGGCCTGCCGGACGCCTTCGCCCGCCGCATCGCCCGCAACACCTCCTCCATCCTTCAGGAGGAGTCCCACCTGGCCCGGGTCATCGACCCGGCCGGCGGCTCCTGGTACGTGGAGCGGCTGACCGACGAGCTGGCCCACGCCGCTTGGGCCTGGTTCCAGGAGATCGAGCGCGCCGGCGGCCACGCCGCGGCGCTCGGCTCCGGGCTCGTGGAGGAGCGGCTGGCGGACACCTGGCGGCAGCGGTCCGCGCGGCTCGCGACCCGCAAGGAACCCATCACGGGCGTCAGCGAGTTCCCGAACCTGGCCGAGGAGCCGGTGCGGCGCGAGCCACCGGCCGCCGCGCCGGCCCCGGGCGGCCTGCCCCGGGTCCGCCGCGACGAGGCGTTCGAGGCGCTGCGCGCCCGCTCCGACGCGTACCTGGCCGCCACCGGCAGCCGCCCCCGCGTCTTCCTCGCCGCGCTCGGCCCCGCCGCCGCGCACACCGGCCGGGCCACCTTCGCCGCCAACCTCTTCCAGGCCGGCGGCATCGAGCCCGTGCACGATCCCGCCACGGTCGACGCGGAGTCCGCCGCCGCGGCCTTCGCCGCCGCCGGCGCCACCGTCGCCTGCCTGTGTTCCAGCGACGCCCTCTACGCCGAACAGGCCGAGGCCGTGGCCACCGCGCTCAAGAAGGCCGGCGCCGACCGGGTGTTCCTCGCCGGGAAGCCGCGCGGCGAACAGCGGGAAGCCCTCGAGCGCGCCGGAGTCGACGAGTTCGTCTTCGCCGGCGGCGACGCCGTCGCCGTCCTCTCCTCCGTCCTCGACCGCATGGGAGTGGTGTGATGTCGATCCCCGATTTCTCCGGCATCGACCTGGGGCCCACGGCCGGCGTCCCCGCCGACCCGGCTCTCTGGCGGGCGGCCCTGAAGGAGGGCACCGGCAAGAGCGCCGAGGATCTCGTCTGGGAGACCCCCGAGGGCATCGGCGTCAAGCCGCTCTACACCGCCGAGGACCTCGACGGGCTGGACTTCCTCGCCACCTACCCGGGCGTCGCGCCCTACCTGCGCGGCCCCTACCCGACGATGTACGTCAACCAGCCCTGGACCATCCGGCAGTACGCCGGATTCTCCACCGCCGAGGAGTCCAACGCCTTCTACCGCCGTAACCTCGCGGCAGGCCAGAAGGGCCTCTCCGTCGCCTTCGACCTGCCGACGCACCGCGGCTACGACAGCGACCACCCGCGCGTCACCGGCGACGTGGGCATGGCCGGCGTCGCCATCGACTCCATCTACGACATGCGCCAGCTCTTCGACGGCATCCCGCTCGACCGGATGAGTGTGTCGATGACGATGAACGGGGCGGTACTGCCCGTCCTCGCCCTGTACATCGTCGCCGCCGAGGAACAGGGCGTACCGCCCGAGAAGCTGGCCGGGACCATCCAGAACGACATCCTCAAGGAGTTCATGGTCCGCAACACCTACATCTATCCGCCCCGGCCGTCGATGCGGATCATCTCGGACATCTTCGCGTACACCTCGCAGAAGATGCCGCGCTACAACTCGATCTCCATCTCCGGCTACCACATCCAGGAAGCCGGGGCCACGGCCGACCTGGAGCTCGCCTACACCCTCGCCGACGGTGTGGAGTACCTGCGCGCCGGGCTCGGCGCCGGACTGGACGTGGACGCCTTCGCGCCCCGGCTGTCGTTCTTCTGGGCGATCGGCATGAACTTCTTCATGGAGATCGCCAAGTTGCGGGCGGCCCGGCTGCTGTGGGCCAGACTCGTCAAGCAGTTCGAGCCGCGGAACGCCAAGTCGCTGTCGCTGCGCACCCATTCGCAGACCTCCGGCTGGTCCCTCACCGCGCAGGACGTCTTCAACAACGTGGCGCGCACCTGCGTCGAGGCCATGGCGGCCACCCAGGGGCACACCCAGTCGCTGCACACCAACGCCCTCGACGAGGCCCTCGCGCTGCCCACCGACTTCTCCGCCCGCATCGCCCGCAATACCCAGCTGCTGCTGCAGCAGGAGTCCGGGACGTGCCGGGTGATCGACCCCTGGGGCGGCAGCGCCTACGTCGAGCGGCTCACCCACGACCTCGCCCGTCGTGCCTGGCAGCACATCCAGGAGGTCGAGGCGGCCGGCGGCATGGCCCAGGCCATCGACGCGGGCATCCCCAAGCTGCGCGTCGAGGAGGCCGCGGCCCGCACCCAGGCCCGGATCGACTCCGGGCGCCAGCCGGTGATCGGCGTCAACAAGTACCGCGTCGACAGCGACGAGCAGATCGACGTCCTCAAGGTCGACAACTCCTCCGTGCGCGCCCAGCAGATCGACAAGCTGCGGCGCCTGCGCGCCGAGCGCGACGAGCAGGCCTGCCAGGACGCGCTGCGCGCGCTCACCGCCGCGGCCGGCGCCGGCCACCAGGAAGGCGGGGGCCTGGAGGGCAACCTCCTCGCGCTCGCCGTGAACGCGGCCCGCGCCAAGGCGACCGTCGGCGAGATCTCCGACGCCCTGGAGAAGGTGTACGGACGGCACGCCGGGCAGATCCGTACGATCTCCGGTGTGTACCGCGACGAAGCCGGACCCTCCTCCGGAGTGGAGCGCACCCGCGCCCTGGTGGAGGCATTCGAGCGGGAGGACGGCCGCCGCCCCCGCATCCTGGTCGCCAAGATGGGCCAGGACGGCCACGACCGCGGCCAGAAGGTGATCGCCACCGCCTTCGCCGACCTCGGCTTCGACGTCGATGTCGGCCCCCTCTTCCAGACGCCGGAGGAGGTCGCCCGGCAGGCGGTGGAGGCCGATGTGCACATCGTCGGCGTCTCCTCGCTCGCCGCCGGCCACCTCACTCTCGTCCCCGCGCTGCGCGACTGCCTGGCCGAGGAGGGCCGGGAGGACATCATGATCGTCGTGGGCGGGGTCATCCCGCCGCAGGACATCGCCACGCTGCGGGAGATGGGTGCCGCGGCGGTCTTCCCGCCCGGCACGGTCATCCCGGACGCGGCCCACGACCTGCTGAAGACCCTCGCCGGGGTCCTCGGCCACGAGCTGTGAGCCCGGACCGCTGATGGCACCCTTTTCCTCCTCCGGAAGCGATCCCCGCGAAGACGGCCCCCGCGCGGCCGACTCACCGGAGACGGCCGCCCGGGAGCCCGTTGCCCGTAGAGCCGTCCCGCGCCGGGCGATCGATGTCGACGCCTACGTCAAGGGTGTGCTGGACGGCAAACGGGCGACCGTCGCCCGCGCCATCACCCTGGTCGAATCGGTACGCGCCGATCACCGGGAAGCCGCCCAGCGGATGCTCACCGAGCTGCTGCCGCACACGGGCACGGCACGCCGGATCGGCATCACCGGCGTGCCCGGCGTGGGCAAGTCCACCTTCATCGACGCCCTCGGGACCCTGCTCACCGGCCTCGGCCACCGGGTCGCCGTGCTGGCCGTCGACCCGTCCTCCACCCGCACGGGCGGCAGCATCCTCGGCGACAAGACCCGCATGGAGCGGCTCGCCGTGGACCCCGCCGCGTTCGTCCGGCCCTCACCCACGGCCGGCACCCTCGGCGGCGTGGCCAAGGCCACCCGCGAGACCATGGTCGTGATGGAGGCGGCGGGCTACGACGTCGTGCTGGTGGAGACCGTCGGCGTCGGCCAGTCGGAGACCGCCGTCGCCAACATGGTCGACACCTTCCTGCTGCTCACCCTCGCCCGGACGGGCGATCAGCTCCAGGGCATCAAGAAGGGCGTCCTGGAGCTGGCCGACATCGTCGCCGTCAATAAGGCCGACGGCCCGCACGAACGCGACGCCAGGTCCGCCGCCCGTGAGCTGGCGGGCGCGCTGCGCCTGCTCCAGGCGCCCGACGCGGCCTGGAACCCACCCGTGCTGACGTGCAGCGCACGGGAGGGCACCGGCCTCGACACCCTCTGGGAGCGGCTGGAACAGCACCGGCGGGTCCTCGACGCCACGGGCGAGCTGGCCGCCAGACGCCGGGAGCAGCAGGTCGACTGGACCTGGACCATGGTCCGTGAGCAACTCCTCGCCGAGCTGCGCGACCACCCCGAGGTGCGCCGCACCGGCCCCGGGCTCGAACAGCGGGTGCGCGAGGGCACACTGCCGGCGAGCCTGGCCGCCGAGCGGCTGCTGGAGGCGTTCCGCGCTCCGCGCGACGGCGGGGGACCGGCCCCGGACACGTCCGGGGCCTGACGCGGCGTCGGCTCCGGGCGGTTCAGGCCGCCAGCGGCTTGTCGAGCACGGCCTTGCGGTGGCTGAACGTCTCGATGGAATAGCGGCCGTGGTAGCGGCCCATGCCGCTCTCGCCGACCCCGCCGAACGGCAGTTCCGGGACGGTGAGGTGCGCCAGCGGCAGCCCGAATCCGAGGCCTCCCGACGAGGTCTCCTCCGCCAGCCGCCGCCGGGTGGTGTCCGCCTCGGTGAACGCGTACAGGGCCAGGGGCTTGTCCCGCTCGTTGACGAAGTCGATCGCCTCGTCGAGCCCCGGCACCTCGACGATCGGCAGGATCGGTCCGAAGATCTCCTCGCGCATGACGGGGGAGTCGGGGCGGACGCCGGCCAGCACGGTCGGCGCGATGTACTTCGCCGCCCGGTCGTGCCCGCCCCCGACGACGACCCGCCCGGAGGCCAGGAGCGCGGTCAGCCGGTCGAAATGCCGGGTGTTGACGATCCGTCCGTACTCGCCGGACGCCGCGGGGTCGGCTCCGTACAGGGCGCCGACCGCCTCGGCCAGGGCGGGCTCCAGGGCGCGGGCGGTCTCCGGGTCGGTCAGCACGTAGTCGGGCGCCACACAGGTCTGGCCCGCGTTGAGGAACTTGCCCGCCGCGAGCCGGGCGGCCACCGTCCGCACGTCCGTGCCCCGGTCGACGAAGACCGGTGACTTGCCGCCGAGTTCCAGGGTGACCGGGGTGAGATGACGGGCCGCGGCCGTCATGACGATCCGGCCCACCGCTCCGTTGCCGGTGTAGAAGATGTGGTCGAAACGCTGCTCCAGCAGCGCCGTGGTCTCCGCAACGCCGCCTTCCACCACGGCCACCGCCCGTGCGTCGAGGTACTCGGGCAGATACCGGGCCAGGGCCGCCGACGTGGCGGGGGCCAGCTCGCTGGGCTTGGCCACCACACAGTTTCCCGCGGCGAGCGCCCCGACGACGGGGGCCAGCAGCAGCTGCGCCGGATAGTTCCACGGCGCGATGACGAGGACGACACCCAGCGGATCGAGGACCGTCCACGCCGAGGCGTCCGCGCCCAGGCGGTCCGGCACGGCGGCGGGCTCGGGGCGCAGCCACTCCTGAAGGTGCTCCAGCGTGTGGTCGATCTCGCGCACGGTGAAGTCGATCTCGGTGCGGTATGCCTCGGCCCGGCTCTTGCCCAGATCCGCGTGGAGCGCCTCGGCGAAGTCCTCGCCCCGCTCGGTGAGCATGGCGCGCAGCGCGCGCAGCCGGCCGGTGCGCCAGGCCAAGGGCTTGGTGGCGCCGGTGCGGAAGAACGCGCGCAGCCGGGCGACGGCGTCGGCGGGCTGCTCGGACTCGTGGGGGCGCATGGTGTCCTCGGTTTCCTTGCCGTTCGGAAGCTTCAGCTGGTGAAGCAATAATATATGTAAACACCAATGATTGAGGTGGTCAAGTTTATCGGGGGTGAGGGGAGCCGTGTCGTGGGGGCCGAGGGGGCGGCGGTGGGGCGGCCGGTGGACGCGTGACCGGACGCGGCGCAATACCGACAGCCCGGAAACCCGGTGGTGAACGCCCATGACATCCTGAGCCGGTCACAGTTCTGCCGGACGGGATCGGCGGACGTCCGGGATTCGAGGATGTACCAATGAGACTCTGCTTCCTGGTGGAGGAGCAGTACCGGCACGACGGAATGCCGGTGGACGTGATCCGCCAACTGACCGCCTGGGGTCACCGGGTGGACGTGGTGCGGCCGGGCGGCTCGCTGCTGAGGCTCTCCGAGACCGTACGCGCGGGCGACCACGACGCCTGGGTGCTCAAGACGGTGTCCGGCGGACCGGGGCTGACGCTGCTGGAAGCCGCCGCCACCCTCGGTCTGACCACGGTGAACGACGCCCGCGCGATCCGCGGCGTGCGCGACAAGGCGCTGGCCGCGGTCGTCGCCGAAGGCCATGGACTGCCCGTCCCGGTGACCTACGCGGCCGCCCGGCCGGAGGAGTTCGCCGAGATACCCGAGGCCGAGTACCCGCTGGTGGTCAAGCCCGCCGACGGCAGCTCGGGGCGGGCGGTCCGGCTGGTGCCGACCCCGGGGGACCTGGTGCCCCCGGGCCGGGAGGGCGGCGGTGAGGGCATGCTCATAGCCCAGCCGTACGTGCCCAACACGGGCGTGGACCTCAAGGTGTACTGCGTCGACGGCGAGTTCTTCGCGACCGAGCGCTGCTCCCCGCTGCACCCCGACCGGCCGCGCCGTGAGCGCCAGGTGCCGCTGACCGCCGAGGTCGCGGCGATCGCCGCCGAGGTCGGGGCCGCCTACGGCCTCGATCTCTACGGGCTGGACGTCGTCCTCGGCCCGGACGGCCCGGTGGTCGTGGACGTCAATGACTTCCCGAGCTTCCGCCAGGTGCCGGACGCGGTGGCCCGGGTGGCGTGGGCCGTCCTGCGGCTGGCCCACGCCGGTACGCAGACGCCCGGGACGGCTTCCGGCCCGTACGCCTCTTCTTATGCTTCCTCCCCTCATGGGGCGTCAGCCCTGGAGCTCCCGGCCCTTCCGGCCGAGCCGGCGCCGGCCTCCGCCCCGGTCGGTGGCATCGCGTGAGGGTCTGTCTGCTGACGCCCGCTCCGGACCATCCGCTGCTGGCCGCGACCGCCGGGCTGCTGACGCCCCGCCACCGGGTCGAGACGCTGGACCCCGGCACGGAGCCCCGCGCGGTGGACTCCTCCGCGCTCGCGGACGTCTATCTGATGAAGACGAGGACGCCCCGTGCCCTGGCCCTCGCCCGTCACCTGGAGGCGCACGGGGCCCCGGTCCTGAACTCGGCCGCGGCGACCGGGCTGTGCCAGGACCGGACGGCCATGGCGGACCTGGCACAGCGCGCCGGGCTGCCCTTCGTCGCCACGGCCACCGCGCCCCGGCTCGGGCACCTGGTGGAGACGGGCGCGCCCCTGACCGCTCCCGTGGTGATCAAGAGCCGCCACAGCCGTCGGCACGACCTGGTGGCCCGCGTCGACGACACCGCGCGGCTGCGGTCCCTGGCCGCCGAGTGGCGCGATGAGCCGGTGGTGGTCCAGCAGTTCACCCCGAACGACGGGTGGGACCACAAGCTCTGGGCGATCGGGGACGAGGTGTTCGCCGAGTTCCGCCGGTCGGAACTGGCCGCGCCCGCGGCCGCGCGGACCCGCCCGCTGCCGGTGCGCGACCTCTCCGCGGACTGGGTCGACATGGTGCGGCGCGTCGGCGAGGTCTTCGCGCTCGACGTGTACGGCGTCGACCTCCTCGATGTGGCGGGAGCGCCGCTCATCGTCGACATCAACGCCTTCCCCGGCGTCCGGGGGCAGCGCGGCGCCCCCGAGGCGCTGGCGGACCTGGCGCTGCGCACGGCGGCCGGCCGGCACCGCCCGCGCATGCTCACTCCCGTCGGCCCGTAGCCGCCGTGGCCGCCGTGGCCGTTGCGGCCGAGGGGGCCAAATGGAACCGCCCGCGCTGATTGGTATCTGTCGATTCCGAATGTGAAGTCGTCCCAGACGGAAGTACTCCGTATTTCCGGCTCCCTTTCCAATGGGGCGACTTTGCTTTTGCTTTACTTTATTTACAAGGCCTTCATGTTAGGTTGCCTGCGTCGGCGGAGTTGACGTGCGCCGACGCACACGCATGGGGGATGCGAAATGATCATGATTCCGGTTCGGTGCCCGTGAGTGGCGCCACGGAGAGCGGCTGTCGCGATATACGCTCGGTCGCAGGATTATGTGCCTGGTTACGCGAGGAATTATCCGTACTGCTCGAATGCCCAGCCGAGAGCATTCGTGATCACGAGACGTTCGCGCGCTACGGAGTCGACTCGCTGCGGGCCACCACGCTGGCCTCGAAACTCTCGGAAGCCCTCGGCAGAAGCGTGCCGGTGGCGCTGCTGTGGGCCTACCCGTCGCTCGCCGCACTCTCGGCCCACCTCCTCGACCGGCCCGGAGAGGAGGCGGGCGACCGCCGCCGGAGGCCCGGCGGCCCGGGCGGGCCGGCCGCCGTGGGGCACGAGCCCATCGCGGTCGTCGGAATGGCCTGCCGATTCCCGATGGCCGACAATACGGCGGAATTCTGGGAGCTGCTGCTTTCCGGTACGGACGCCGTCGGCGCCGTCCCGCCCGGTCGCTGGGACCCCGCCGATTTCGTGGACCCCGACCCGTTCGCCCCGGCGAAAATGATGACCGACCGGGCGGGATATCTTCGCGGTCGGCTCGATGAATTCGACCCGCTGTTCTTCGGGATATCCCCGCGCGAGGCCGCGGAAATGGACCCGCAGCAGCGCCTCTTTCTGGAAGTCGCCTGGGAAGCCCTCGAAAACGCGGGCATGGCGAATGACGCCCTGGCGGGCAGTCGCACCGGGGTATTCGCCGGAGTGATCTGGCACGACTACGCCGATCTCGCCGCACCGGCGCTGCACGGTGTCGTGCCGCACTCCGCCACCGGCCGAGCGCTCAACATGGTGGCGAATCGTCTCTCCTACGCCCTGGGCCTGCGGGGACCGAGCGTCGCCGTCGACACCGCCTGTTCCGCCTCGCTCTACGCCCTGCATCTCGCCTGCCAGAGCCTGTGGCTCGGCGAGTCGGCCGCGGCCGTGGCCGGCGGGGTGAACCTGCTGATCAGCCCGGGTACGAGTGTGGCGCTCAGCAAGTTCGGCGGACTGTCTCCGGACGGCCGCTGCAAGTCCTTCGACACCCGTGCCGACGGCTACGGCCGGGGCGAGGGCTGCGGGGTCGTGGTCCTCAAGCGCCTCTCCCGTGCACTGGCCGACGGGGACGACATCTGGTGTCTCGTTCCGGGCAGCGCGGCGAACAACGACGGCCTCAGTAATGGACTCACGGCTCCCAATCCCCTCGCCCAGGAGGAAGTCCTCCGGGATGCCTATCAGCGGGCCGGCGTGCACCCCGGTGAGGTGCATTTCATCGAAACCCACGGCACGGGCACCGCGCTCGGCGACCCGATCGAGGCCGCCGCGCTGAGCGCCGTACTGTCAGACGGGCGCCCCGCTGACGCACCGCTGATTCTCGGTGCCGTGAAGACGAATATCGGCCATCTCGAAGGCGCCGCCGGCATCGCGGGATTCATCAAGACCGCGCTCGCCCTGCGCCACCGCCGTATTCCACGGAACCTGCATTTCGAGCGGCCCAACCCGCACATCGACTTCGCGGGCCTGGGACTGCGCGTACCCTGCGACGCCGAGCCCTGGCCCGAGGACCGCGCCCTGCTCGCGGGCGTCAGCTCCTTCGGCTGGGGCGGCACCAACGTCCATGTGGTCATGGAGGGGTGGCGAGAGCCCGCCCCGCTGCCCGGAGTCGTCCCCGGACGGCCGCAGGGTGCGAAGGAGACGGCCGACCCGCCGCCCCGGCCGGTCTTCGTCTGCTCCCCGCACGGTCAGCAGTGGGCCGGCATGGGCCGACGGCTCTTCCGCACCGAACCCGTCTTCCGCCGGGCCGTGGAGCGCTGCGACGAAGCGCTCCTGCCCCACACGGGCTGGTCGGTCGTCGACGCCCTCTTCCCCCCGGGCGGGACGGGGCACACCGACCGTACGGATTCCCTGGGGCAGAGCGACGTGACGGCTCGTACGGACGCCACGGACGGCCTCGACCGCGTCGATGTCGCCCAGCCCGTGCTGTTCGCCGTCCAGCTCGGCATCGCCGCCTGGCTCGAAGCGGCGGGAGTGCGCCCCCACGCCGTGGTCGGCACCTGCTTCTCCGAGATCACCGCGGCCGTGATCGCCGGGATCCTCGACCTCCCCGACGGCGCGCGGCTCGTCCACCACTACAGCCGCGCCCAGAGCCGTGTCGCGGGCCGGGGCGGCGCGATGGCCGTCGTCGAACTGCCCGCCGGGGAACTCGCGGAATACACCACGGACGCCCACGGGCTGAGCGTCGCCGGACTGTACGGACCCCGCTCGACCGCCCTGGCCGGGCCCGTCGACGCCCTGCGGACCGCGCTCGCCGTGTGGAAGTCCCGGGGCGTGCTGTGCGGCATGGTGCGCATCGACGCGGCCGTGCACAGCCCGGACATGGACCCCGTCCTGGCGGAGCTGGAGAGCGGGACGGCGGGGATCACCCCGCGCCCCGGCAGGATCCCGATGGTCTCCGCCGTCACCGGCGCGCCCGTCGGATGGCGGGAGATCACCCCGGGCTACTTCGCCCGCGGACTGCGGCAGCCGGTGCGGCTGACCGACGCCGTGGCGCACCTCGCCGCCACCGGCCACGGCCCGTTCGTCGAGATCAGCGCCCACCCCGTGCTGCTGCACGCCCTGCGGCAGCACGTCACGGCCGTCGGCACGATGCGCCGGGGGAGGGACGACCGCGAAGGCCTCGGCGACGCGCTGGAGGAACTGGCACGGGCGGGCGTGCCCCTGACGGACCCGGGGGCCGGGGACCGGGGCGGCGAGCTGTTCACGCTCTCCGCCGCGACCCCGGAGGCGCTGCGCGAACTGGCCCGCCGCACCGCTGCCGCGGCTGCCCCGCCCGCCCCGGCCCCGCTGCGCGACCTCGCGCACACGGCCGCCCGCAGGACCCACCACGCGTGGCGGCTCTCGGTCGTCGCCCGCGACACCGACGAGCTCGGCGCCGCACTGAGCGCCTTCGCACGCGGCGAGGAGCCCGCCGGGCTGCACGTCTCGGCCGCGCCCGTCGTCGACCCGCCCAAGGTGGCCTTCGTCTTCCCGGGCCAGGGCTCGCAATGGATCGGCATGGGCCGCGAACTCGCCCGTCACGAACCGGAGTTCCACGCCGCCCTGCGCGAGTGCGACGACGCCGTCGGGGCGTACGCGGGATGGTCCGTACTGGACGAACTCGTCGCCGAAGAGCCGGACTCGCGGCTCGCGCGCATCGACGTGGTGCAGCCGATGCTCTTCTCGGTCGAGGTCGCGCTCGCCGCGCTCTGGCGCTCCTGGGGCGTCGTGCCCGACGCCGTCGTCGGCCACAGCATGGGCGAGATCGCGGCCGCACACGTCGCCGGGGTGCTCGGCCTGGAGGATGCCGTTCGGATCATCTGCGGCCGCAGCGCCCTGCTGCGCCGCGTCAGCGGGCAGGGCGCGATGCTCGCCGCCGAACTCACCCTGGAGGAGGCGCTCCGCGCCGTCCGGGGACACGAGGAGTCCGTCGCCGTCGCCGTGAGCAACAGCCCGCGCTCCACGGTCCTGTCCGGCGACGAGCGGGTCCTCACGGACATCTCGCGCGAGCTCGACCGGTCCGATGTCTTCTGGCGGTGGGTGAAGGTCGACGTGGCCTCGCACAGCCCTCAGGTGGACCCGCTGCGCGAGGATCTCCTCGCCACCCTCCGCGGCATCGCGCCGCGCCCCGGCACGGTGCCGTTCCACTCGACCGTCACGGGCGAGGTGGCCCCGGGCGAAAGTCTCGACGCGCACTACTGGGTGCGCAATCTGCGCGACCCGGTGCTCTTCTCGGACCGGATCGGGCGGCTGCTGCGGGACGGCGTGGGCGCCTTCGTGGAGATGAGCCCGCACCCCGTCCTCGTGCCGACCGTCGGCCAGTCCATCGCCCACGCGGGCGACGGCCGGGCGCAGGCCCTGCCCTCGCTCCGCCGCCACGAAGCGGAACGGGCGGTGCTGCTGGAGTCGTTGGGAAGACTCCATGTCCTGGGCTGCCGCGCCGACGTGGGCCGGGCCAACAGCCCCGGACGGCACGGCGCCCCGCTGCCCGCCTACCCCTGGCAGCGCGACCGGCACTGGCCGGACCACCTCACCTTCGGGGCACCTGCCGCACCGCCCCTCGGCCCCGCCGACGGCCCCGGGCCGGGTGACGTCCCCACGGCCGGCGCACCGGCGCCCCCCGAGGAGAGCGCGGAGGACCGGGTCCGCCGGCACGTGGCCCGGGTGGCGAAGATCGCCGCCGCCCGTATCGACGCGGCCGTGCCCCTGCGCTCGTACGGCATCGACTCCGTCATGTCCCTGGAACTGCGCAACCGGCTCGAAGGCGAGTTCGGGGTGAGCCTGTCCGCCACGGTCATCTGGAACCACCCGACCGTCGCCGGACTGGCAGACCTCCTCGCCGGGCCGGCCGGACCACCCGCACCGGACCTGCCCGCCGCGGCCGCCACCGAGGAGCCGGGGAGCGAGAGCCGGGAGCCCTACGACACGGGCCATGACGGCCTGAGCCCCGAGGAGCTCCTCGACCGTGAACTCGCCGAACTCAACGCACGCTTGGAGACCCTCTGAGATGAGTACATCCCGCGAGCCGGGCGCGGGGGCGCCCGACCCGCGCCTCACCAAGGCGCTCACGGCAATCAAGGACCTACGGGCGAAGATCGACGCGCTGGAGGACGCCCGGCGCGCACCGCTGGCCGTCGTCGGCATCGGCTGCCGGCTCCCCGGCGGGGTCACCTCCGCCGCCTCCTTCTGGCACCTGCTCGAGAACGGCGTCGACGGGATCAGCGAAGTCCCCGCCTCCCGATGGGACATGGACGCCTTCTACGACCCCGACCCCGAGACGCCCGGCCGGACGGCCGTGCGCTACGGCGGCTTCCTCGACGACGTCGACGCCTTCGACCCGTACTTCTTCGGCATCTCGCCCCGCGAGGCGGAGCGCATGGACCCGCAGCAGCGGCTCTTCCTCGAAGTGGCCTGGGAGGCCCTGGAGGACGCGGGGCTGACCAGGAAGCGGCTGAGCGGCAGCGCCACCGGGGTGTTCGTGGGCACCAACTGCTCCGACTACCTCCAGATGCAGCTCGCCGACCCGGCCGACATCGACACCTACACCGTCCTCGGCGGCCTCGCCTTCGCCATCCCCAACCGGCTCTCCTACCTCCTGGACCTGCGGGGTCCGAGCATGGCCATGGACACCGCCTGCTCCTCCTCGCTCGTCGCCGTGCACACCGCGGCCACCAGCCTGCGCACCGGGGAGTGCGACACGGCGGTCGTCGGCGGGATGAACCTGATCCTCTCCCCGCACGCCATGGTGGCCCACACCAAGGGCCTGCCGATCGCCGCCGACGGCCGGTGCAAGACCTTCGACGCGCGCGCCGACGGCTACGTCCGCGGCGAGGGCGTCTGCGCGGTCGTCCTCAAGCGGCTCCCCGACGCGGTGGCCGCCGGGGACCGGATCTGGGCCGTCATCCGCGGCACGGCCGTCAACCAGGACGGGCTGACCAACGGTCTCGCCGCGCCCAACGGCCGGTCCCAGCGCGACGTCATCGAACAGGCCCTCGCCAACGCCCGGCTCGAACCCTCGCAGATCACCCTGCTCGAAGCGCACGGCACCGGCACCTCCCTCGGCGACCCGATCGAGGTCGAGGCCCTGGACTCGGTGTACGGGCGGGTGGACGAGGACGGCGACAGCTGCGCGCTGGGCTCCGTCAAGACGAACGTGGGGCACGTCGAGGCGGGCGCGGGCCTCGTCGGAATGATCAAGACGGCGCTGTCCGTGCACCACCGCCGGATCATCCCCAACCTGCACTTCGAGACCATCAACCCGCACCTCTCCCTCGACGACAGCCGGCTCTACATCCCCACCGCGCCCCGGGACTGGGACGTACCCGACGAGCGATGTCACGCCGCGGTGAGTTCCTTCGGAGCGGGCGGCACCAACGCCCACGTCATCCTCGGCCCCGCGCCCGCCGCGCGGCCCGTGACCACTGCGGCCCAGGACGCCGCGACCGGCTCCGGGCCCTGGCTGATCCCGGTCTCGGCGCCCACGCGGCGGGCCCTCGCGCCCATGGCCGCGGCCTACCGCGACTTCCTCCTCTCGGCCCCCGGCCGCGCCGTGCCGCTGGGGGACATCGCCTGGTCGGCGGCCCACCGCAGGACCCACCACGAACACCGCTGCGCCGTCGTCGCGGACTCCCACGAGGAGGCGGCCGAACAGCTCACGGAGTGGCTCGAGGGCCGGGGCGGCACCGGTGTCGTGACCGGTTCCACCACCAGCGCCGTCGACCGCGGTGTGGTCTTCGTCTTCCCCGGCCAGGGCTCCCCGGGCGCCGGCACCGGCAGCGAGCTGATGGACACCTGCCCCGTCTTCCGCGACACCGTCACGGAGGCCGACGCGGCCCTGCGCCGGTGGACCGGCCGGTCCGTCGTCGAGGAGATCCACGGCGCCGGCGACGCGGGGGACGACCGCGCCGAGCCGCGGGGGCAGGGCATCGGCCAGCCCGCCCTGTTCGCCGTCGGGGTGGGCCTCGCGGCCCACTGGCGCTCCCTGGGCCTCGAACCCGACGCCGTCATCGGCCACAGCATGGGCGAGGTCGCCGCGGCGTACGTCGCCGGGGTGCTGAGCCTGGACGACGCCGCGCGGATCGTCTGCCGGCGCGCGGACCTGCTGGGCCGGATCCACGGCCGGGGCACGATGCTGGCGGCGGCCCTGCCCCGGACGGAAGCCGAGGCGCTCCTGGACGGGCGCCGGGACCGGGTGTCGGTGGCTGTGTGCAACAGCGCCGTCTCCACGATGTTCTCGGGCGACCCGGCGGCGCTGGACGAGATCGCCCACGAGCTGCGCGCGCGCAATGTCCTGTGCCGGCCGGTCGGGACGGACATCGCCTGGCACAGCCCGCAGACGGACCCGCTGCGCGCGGACCTGCTCGCCGCACTGGCCGGCATCACCCCGAGGACGGCGAAGATCCCCGTCCTGTCGGGCGTGACCGGCCGGCTCTGCGACGGAACGGGCTTCGACGCCGCGTACTGGGCACGCCAACTGCGTGAACCCGTGCTGTTCGGGGACGGCGTCGGCACGCTGCTGGAGGGCGGCCACGGCGTCTTCGTCGAGATGAGCCCGCACCCCACCCTGCTGTCCGCCGTCGAGCAGGTGCTCGAACCGGCCGGTAAGGAGGGCCTGTTGCTGCCCTTCTCGCGAAGTGGCGAGGGGGAGCGCCGGGCCATGACCGCGTCGCTGGGCGCACTGCACGCCCACGGCTTCCCCGTGCCCGCCGACGCGGTGTTCCCGGCCGAGGGCCGCGCGGTCGCGCTGCCGTCCTACGCCTGGCAGCGGGAGCGGTTCTGGTTCCGGAGCGGGCCCCGGGCCGGGAGTACCGGTCCGGCCCCCGCATCGTCGCCCACGGCGTCTCCCGTGCCCTCGCCCGCGCCGTCTCCTGTGCCGCCTCCCACGGCGGGAACGCGGGACCGGGCGCCCGCCGGGCACGACCGGGACGGCGTCTTCACCGCGGTGCTCGACGCGGTGAGCGACCTCCTGCACCTCGACCGCGAACGGGTCGACCCCGACAGCGGCTTCTTCCAGATGGGGATGGACTCCCTGCTCGCCACCCAGGTGCGACGGCGGGTCGAAGCACGGCTCGGGCGCAAGCTGCCCGCGACGGTCATGTTCGAACACCCCACCGTCAACGGCCTCACCGACCACCTGGCCGAAGCGGCCGAAGCGGCCGGAACAGTCGCACCGGACACTCCGCGGCGGCACCACGCCGCCCAGGAATCCGTCGAGGAATCCGTCGAGGGGCTCTCCGAGGACCGGCTCCTCGCGATCCTGGCCGACGAAATACGTGCAACGGGGAGCACACGATGACCACGATCACCGAGCCCGGTGACCTCACCGGCGCGAACGCCGCCCGGCCCGAGGGCCGGGAGACCGACCGCAACGCCGTGCTCGTCCAGAGCATCCAGGAGATCCGCCGGCTCCGCGCCGAGGTGGCCGCACAGACCCGGGCCGGGACGGAACCCGTCGCGATCGTCGGCATGGCCTGCCGGATGCCCGGTGGCGCCGACGGACCCGAGGCCTTCTGGGAGTTCCTGCGCGACGGCGGGGACGGCATCCGCGAGATCCCCGACTCCCGCTGGGACACCGGGCGCTTCCACGATCCCGACCCCCGGGCACCGGGCCGGACCTACACCCGGCGGGCCGGGCTGCTGTCCGACGTGGACCGCTTCGACGCGTCCTTCTTCGGCATCGCCCCGCGCGAGGCCGCCACCCTCGACCCGCAGCAGCGGCTGCTGCTGGAGACCGGCTGGGAGGCGCTGGAGCACGCGGGCCGGCGCCCCGACGGCCTGGCGGGCAGCGCCACCGGCGTCTTCCTCGGCATCACCAACAACGACTACGGCCAGCAGCAGTTGTACCAAGTGGCCCCCGAGCGGCTGGAGGCCCACGCCCTCACCAGCAACGCCTCCACGTTCGCCGCGGGCCGGCTGTCGTACTGGCTCGGCCTCAACGGCCCCAGCATGTCCGTCGACACGGCCTGCTCCTCCTCGCTCGTCGCGGTCCACCTGGCCGTGCAGAGCCTGCGCTCCGGGGAGTCCTCGACGGCGCTGGCCGGCGGGGTCAACGTCCTGCTCTCCCCGGAGTGGTTCGTGGTGCTGTCCAAGGCCCGCATGCTGGCCCCCGACGGCCGCTGCAAGACCTTCGACGCCGCCGCCGACGGCTATGTGCGCAGCGAGGGCTGCGGCATGGTCGTCCTGAAGCGGCTGTCCGACGCGGAGGCCGACGGCGACCGGGTATGGGCGGTGATCCGGGGCTCGGCGGTGAACCAGGACGGCCGCAGCAGCGGCGTCACCGTGCCCAACGCCACCGCGCAGAAGGACGTCATCCGGCGGGCGATGGCCGTCGCCTCCGTACCCGCCCGCCGCATCGGCTACGTCGAGGCGCACGGCACGGGCACCCCGCTCGGCGATCCCATCGAGCTGCGGGCGCTGCGCGCCGCGCTCGGCGAGCACGAGGGCACCGAGCCGCTCCCGGTCGGATCGGTGAAGACCAACGTCGGCCATCTGGAGCCGGCCGCCGGGATCGCGGGACTCATCAAGGTCGTCATGTCCCTGCACCACAAGGAGATCCCGCCGCACCTGCACCTGCGCGAGGTCAACCCCGAGATCCCGCTCGACGAACTGCGCCTGCGCGTGCCCACGGCCCGCACACCGTGGCCCGCGCCGGAGGACGGCCCCCGCGCCGGTTCGGTCAGCTCCTTCGGGGCCAGCGGCACCAACGCGCACATCGTGCTGGAGGAGGCACCCGCCCCGCCCCCCGTCGCCGCGGACGCCGGCGACGGACCGGGGGACCGTACGACCCATGTGCTGGCGCTCTCGGCGAAGAGCCCCGCCGCGCTGACGGCCCTCGCGGAGCGCTACCACGACCACCTGGGCGCGCCGGCGGAGACCGCCGGGGGCAGTGCCGCCGATCTCTGCTTCACGGCCAACACCGCGCGGGCGCACTTCCCGCACCGCCTCGCCGTGACCGGCGCCACCGCCGCCGAGCTGCGCGAACGGCTCACGGAGGGCGCCCAGGGCGCGGCGCGGCGGGGGTACGCCCCCGCCGGCAGCCGCACCCGGCCGGTGTTCCTCTTCACCGGCCAGGGCGCCCAGTACCCCGGCATGGCCCGGGCGGCCGACACCACCGAACCGGTCTTCCGCGCCGCCCTGGACCGGTGCGACGGGGTGCTGCGGCCGCTGCTCGGCCGTCCGCTGCGCGAGGTGCTCCACCCGCGCCCGGAGGACGCGGGGCTCGTCCACGAGACCCGGTTCACCCAGCCCGCGCTCTTCGCGGTGGAGTTCGCGCTCGCCGAGCTGTGGCGCTCCTGGGGGGTGACGCCGGCGGCCGTGCTCGGACACAGCGTCGGCGAGCTGGTCGCGGCCACCGTCGCGGGCGTGCTGAGCCCCGAGGACGGGCTGCGGCTGGCCGCGCACCGCGGCCGGCTGATGCAGGACCTCGGCGGGGAAGGCGCCATGGCCGCGGTCCTCGCCGGGGAGGAACGGGTGCGCGAGGCCCTCGCGCCGTACGCGGCGGAGGTGTCCCTCGCCGCGGTGAACGGCCCGGACAGCGTCGTCGTCTCGGGGGCGTCCGCCGCGGTCGGACGGCTGCGCGAGGCGCTCGCCGAACAGGGGGTCCGTACCAAGGACATCCGGGTCACCCGCGCCTTCCACTCCCCGCTCATGGACCCCGTCCTCGACGCGTTCGAGGCGGAGGCCGCGCGGATCGCCTACGGTCCGGCACGGATCCCGCTCGTCTCCAACGTCACCGGTGAGGTCCTCCTCGGCGAGGGCGTCTACGACGCCGCCTATCTGCGCGCCCACATCCGGCGGCCGGTGGACTTCCACGCGGGCATGCGGACCCTGTACGGGCAGGGCCACCGCGTCTTCCTGGAGGCGGGCCCGAGCCCGACCCTGCTGGGGATGGCGGACTGCTTCGCACCGGAGGCGACCGAGGGGACCGACGGGCCGGAGGGGGGCGGGTATCTCTTCCTGCCCTCGCTGCGGCCCCGCCACGACGACGGACGGGTGCTGGCCGACAGCCTCGCCGCGCTGTACACGGCCGGGGCGGCCGTGGACTGGGACGCCTACGACAGCGGGCGCGGCCGTCGGCGCACCACCGCACCCCTCTACCCCTTCCAGCGCACCCGCCACTGGTCCGAACCGAGCCCGCCGGCTGTCGCACCACCCGCGCCCGCGCCCGCCGACCGGTCCGCCGACGAGGCCGGGAGCGAGGCTGTCCGGCCGCTCCTCGGCCGTCGGGTGCCCTCGCCGCTGGAGGTGGTCCAGTACGAGTCCCGGCTGAGCCCCCTGACCCACCGCTGCCTCGGCGACTGCGTCGTGGACGGCCTGCCCGTCGTCAACATCGGCGTCTATCTGGAGGCGGTCTTCGCAGCCGTGCACGACCTCCGGAGCCCCGGCCCGGTGACGGTACGGGACCTGCTGGTCCTGCAGAGCCTGGTCATCGACCAGGGCGAGACCAGGAACGCCCAGCTCCTCGTCGAACCCGCCGCCGACGGACAGCACTCCTTCGGCTACTACGCCGAACACCAGGGCGAGGACGGCCCCCACTGGTTGCAGCACGCCCGCGGCACGGCCGCCCCGGGCCCCGGGACACCGCCCGGCGCCGTCGACACGGCCGCCGTCCGCGCCCGCCTCGGCCGCGTGACGACCGGCGAGGAGTTCTACCACCGCATGTGGCAGCGCCGCGTGTACCTGGGGACATCGGCCCAGTGGGTGGAGGAGGTCCGGCACGCCCCCGGTGAGGCGCTCGCCCGGATGCGCGCGCCACGGCCCGAGGAGTCCGCGTCCTATCTGCTGCACCCCGGACTCACCGACGCCATGTTCCAGACCCTCTTCGCCTGCCCGCCCGAAGGGACCCCGCGCGACGCGGTGTTCATGCTCGTGGGAGTGGACCGGTTCGTGCTGCACGACTACGACCGGACCCGGCCGCTGCTGTGCCACGCGACGGTCCTGCCGTCCGCGGACCCCGCCTCGACCATCGCCGCGACCGTACGGCTGCTGACCGAGGACGGGCACCCGGTGGCCGAGGCCGAGGGCGTCTACCTCAAGCGGGCCGAGCGCTCCCGGCTGCTGCCCGCCGCCCAGGGCCGGCCCGACGGGACGCCGGCTCACAAGGCACCGACGCCGGCCCCCGCCGCCCGTACTCCCGCACCACGCCCGGCCGCCGGGCCCACCGAGCCCGTACGGGACGTGCTCACGCGCATCATCGGCCGGGCGCTCGGCGCCGACCCGGCCGAGCTCGACCTGCACGAGCCGCTGCCGGGCCTCGGCCTGGACTCGCTCATGGCCCTGGAGGTCAAGGACGCGCTCGCGCGGGAGCTCGGCATCTCCCTGCCCCTGGTCGCCTTCCTCGAAGGGCGCAGCATCACACAACTCGGCGACGAGGCACGGGCCCTGCGCGGCGAGGAGGACCCGGAGCCGGGTCCCGACCCGGACAGCGCCGTGGACCCGGACACCGGCGAGCGGCCCACGGCGGCTGCCGGCGCGGGCACGGGATCCGCGCTCCCCGCCCTGCTCCGCGACGAGGAGGGCCGGTACGAACCCTTCGCGCTCACCGACCTCCAGCAGGCCTACCTGGTGGGCCGGACCAGTGCCTTCGAACTCGGCTCCGTCTCCACCTACTTCTTCCTGGAGGTCGACGTCGAGGCCGACGTGGACCGCCTCGCCGCCGCCCTGCGCACCCTGATCACACGGCACGACATGCTCCGCGCGGTCGTCAGCCCCGACGGCTACCAGCGGGTGCTCGACCGGGTGTCGGACTACGAGCTGCGCACCCTCGACCTGCGCGAGCACACCGACAGCGCGCGCGAGGAGCGCCTCGCCGCCGTCCACGAGGAGATGAAGCACCAGGTCTTCGACACCTCCGTCTGGCCGCTGTTCGACATCCGGGCCACACGCCTGGACGAACGCCGAACCCGCTTGCACATCGGTCTCGATGCCCTCATCATCGACGCCTGGAGCACCTCCCTTCTCCTCGAGGAATGGGCGACCGTGTACCGCGAGGGCGCCGACGCGCTGGCCGAACTGTCGCTCACCTACCGGGACTACGTCCGCACCGCCAAAATGATCGAAGGCACCCCTCCGCACGCGGCGGCAGAGGCGTACTGGGAGGAGCGGCTGCCCACACTGCCGCCGGCCCCCGAGCTGCCCCTGGCCAAGAACTCGGCCACCGTGGAGCACCCCCGGTTCACCCACCGCTCCGTCCGGCTCGACGCGGCGGCGTGGGCCGGGTTCAAGCGGCGCGCGACGGCCGCCGGGGTCACCCCGTCGGCGGCGCTGTGCACGGCCTACTCCCAAGTCCTCGCCGCCTGGAGCAAGTCGGGCCGCTTCACCCTCAACGTGCTGTTCTTCAACCGGCTGCCGCTGCACCCCGACGTCGGCAAGGTCGTCGGCAACTTCAGCGCCACCACCCTGCTGGAGGTGGACGCCGCGGCGACCGAGGGTTTCGCCGTCCGCGCCGAGCGGGTGCAGAAACAGCTGTGGACCGACCTCGAGCACAGCCAGGTCTCCGGCGTCGACGTGCTGCGCCGGCTCAACCGGCGGCGGGGCACGGCCGCCATGGCCACCATGCCGGTCGTCTTCGCGAGCATGGTGAACTTCGCCGCGGGCCAGGACTCGGCCGCCTCCACCGGGGTCGCCCAGCACCTGGTCGGGCTCGGCGAGTCCGGCCGGGAGGTCAGCAGTTCCATCCGCACCCCCCAGGTCTGGCTCGACCACCAGGTCGTGGAGGACGCGGGTGAACTGGTCGTCAACTGGGACGTCATCGAGGAGATCTTTCCCGCGGGAATGATCGACGCGATGTTCACCGCGTACGTCGCGACCCTGCGCGAACTGTGCGCGGACGACGAGGCGTGGCGGCGCCCGGCCGCGGCCCTGGTGCCCGCCGCCGACCTCGACGTACGGGCCCAGGTCAATGCCACGGCCGGCCCCGTCCCCGAGGGGCTGCTGCACGAGCCCTTCGTCGCCCGCGCGGCCCTCACCCCGGACGCGCCGGCCGTTCTCACGGCGGAGCGGACGATCACCTACGGGGAGCTGGACCGCCACGCCAACCGCCTCGACCACGCGCTGCGCGCCCAGGGGGTACGACCCGGCGACCTCGTCGGCATCGTCATGGACAAGGGCTGGGAGCAGCTCGCCGCGGCCATCGGCATCCTCAAGTCGGGCGCGGCGTACGTCCCGGTCGACGCGGCCGTACCGGCCGAGCGGCTGCGGAGGCTGCTGGACATCGCCGGGATCCGTGTGGTCCTGACCCAGCCGTGGGTGGAGGTCGCCACGGACTGGCCGGCGGACACCGTACGGCTGACCGTCGACGCGGCCTCCGGGGCCGGTGCCGCTCCCGCCGGGGAGGACACCGCGCTGCCCGCGCCCGACGTCTCGCCCGGTGATCTGGCCTACGTCATCTTCACCTCGGGATCGACCGGGCTGCCCAAGGGCGTGATGATCGAGCACGGCGCCGCGCTCAACACCGTCCGCGACGTCAACGACACCTACGGCATCACCGAGCACGACCGGGTCCTCGCGCTCTCGGCACTCAACTTCGACCTGTCGGTCTACGACGTCTTCGGACTGCTGGCCGCGGGCGGCGCCGTCGTCCTGCCCGAGCCCGGCGCGCACCGCGAACCGGCCCGCTGGGCGGAGCTCATGGTCGCGCACGACGTCACGGTGTGGAACAGCGTCCCCACCCTGATGGAGATGTTCACCGAACACGCCCTCGCCGAGGGCCTCGGGGAGCTGCTCTCGCTGCGCGTGGTCATGATGAGCGGCGACTGGATACCCGTCACCCTCCCCGACCGGATCCGCGCCCTGGTGCCGGGCGCCGAGATCTGGAGCCTGGGCGGGGCCACGGAGGCCGCCATCTGGTCGATCCGCTACCGCGTCGAGGACGTCGACCCGTCCTGGACGGCCGTCCCCTACGGCAAGCCCATGCGCAACCAGCGCTTCCACGTCCTGGACGACGCCCTGCGGCCCTGCCCGGTCTGGGTGCCCGGCCACCTCTACATCGCCGGCACCGGACTGGCACGCGGCTATCTCGGGGACGAGGCGAAGACCCGGGCGAGCTTCCCGCGCCACCCGGTGACCGGCGAGCGGCTCTACCGGACCGGTGACCTGGGCCGCTGGCTGCCCGACGGGAACATCGAGTTCCTGGGCCGCGAGGACTTCCAGGTCAAGATCAACGGCTATCGCGTCGAGCTGGGCGAGGTCGAGGCCGCGCTGCTGCGGCGGCCCGAGGTACGCGCGGCGGTCGCGGCGGCCACGGGCGCGCGGCACGAGGCGAAGCGGCTCGTCGCCTACGTCGTCCTCGACGACGAGCCGGGCGCGGCCGCCACGGCCGACGAGCCCGCCACCACGGGCGCCCTGGACCGGGCCCTGCGCGCGGAGCTGCCCGACTATCTCGTGCCCCACCGCATCGTCGTCCTCGACCGCCTGCCGCTGAGCGCCAACGGCAAGGTCGACCGGGCGGCGCTGCCCGCACCCGACGCGCACCCGCGGGGCACGGAAGGCACCGTCCCGCCCCGGGATGAGACGGAGCGGGAACTGGCCGACATCTGGGGCGAGTTCTTCGACGAACGACCGGTCGGCGTCACCGCGAGCTTCTTCGACCTCGGTGGCAACTCCCTGCTCGCCGTCCGGCTGATGGGCCGGATCCAGGCCCGCACCGGCCGCTCACTGCCCCTGTCGACACTCTTCGCCCGGCCCACCATCGAGCTGCTGGCCGAGACCCTGCGCGACGCCGGCGACGGCTCCGCCGACCGGCGCGCCGCCCTGGTGCCGATCCGGCCGGAGGGAACGGCGGTCCCCCTGATCTTCGTCCACCCGGTGGGGGGCGACGTCCTGTGCTACTCCGAACTCGCCTCCCTGCTGGACGAGGACCAGCCCTTCTACGGGCTCCAGGTCCCCGACCTCGACGAGCCGCCGGCCACCGTGCCGGCGATGGCCGCCCACTACGCACAGGCGATCACCGAACGGTTCCCCGACGGCCCGTACCGCCTCGGCGGCTGGTCGATGGGCGGGGTCCTCGCACTGGAGATATCGGCCCTGCTCACCGAGGCGGGCAAGGACGTCGAACTGCTCGCACTGATCGACCTCCTGGAACCCCCGGGGCAGGCGGCCCCGGGCGGCCGTGCCCCCGAGGACGTCGACGACGCGGCGCTGCTCGCGTGGTTCGCCCGCGACCTCGCCGGACTCGCGGGACGGAGCTGGGATCCCGAGCCCGGGCTGTTCCGGACGGCCGACGGCACGGCCTCCGTCGAGGCGCTCCACGACCACGCCTGCCGCGAGGGCGTCCTGCCCGCTGACATCGCCCCGGACACCCTGAAGCGGATCGTCGAACGCTTCTGCCGCAACTCCCGTGCCCTCATGGGACACCGGCCGCGCAACCACCCGGTCTTCGCCGGCCGGACCCTCCTCTGCCGCGCCGAGGACGGCGGCGCCACCCGGGAGACGACGGCGGCGTGGGCGGCCCTACTGCCCGGCGACCACGAGATCACCGAGGTGCCGGGGGACCACTACACCGCGATGGCCCGGCCGCACCTCGCCGCCCTGGCGGGCGAACTGCGCGCCGCACTGGCCGCCGGACAGGGAGAGGGGGTGGTCGCCGGAGCGGACACCGGGCCGTGAACCGGCCGCATTCGCTCGCGCCGGTGCCCGGCAGCCCGATCGGGCGGCCCGTGCGAGCCCACGCCAGACGGACCAAGCACCACCGGCAGGCGCCGAACCATCGTCTGCCGCATCTCATACCGAAAGCACAAAGGAGACACACCATGACCGACTCCCCCTTCACGCTCCACACACCCGAGACCGCTCCGGAGGCCTCGCGCCCGCTGGTCGAGGGTGCCCAGAAGAACTTCGGATTCGTGCCCGGGCCGGTGGCTGCGATGGCGGAGTCGCCCGAGCTGCTCGGCACGTTCATGAAGGCCGTGGGCACCTTCGACCAGACCTCGCTCGAGATGCTGGAGCGTGAGGTGGTCGTGCTGACCGTGGCGACCTACGTCGAGTGTCACTACTGCGTGGCCATGCACTCGGCCACGCTCACCCGCCAGAAGGCGCCGGCCGAGCTGCTGGCCGCCCTGCGCGAGAAGGCGCCGCTCGCCGACGCCCGCCTGGAGGCCATCCGGCAGTTCACCCTGGCCGTGCTCACCCGGCACGGCCAGGTCGGCAAGGAGGAGTTCGACGCCTTCTTCGCCGCCGGCTACACCCGGCGCAACGCCCTCGAGGTGGTCATGGGCGTCGGCACGTACACGATGTCCACCTTCGCGAACCGCATGACGGCCGTCGAGCTCGACCCGCCGTTCGTGCCCTTCGCCTGGGAGGCCCCGGCCGAGTAGGGCCCGAGCACGGAGCGCCACACACGGAACGAGGAGCGGCCGGCAGCCCCGAACTGGCGCTGACGGCCGCTTCTCGCTTACCGCACACCCCACACCCCCGACCGACTGCGAGCCACCGAGCACTCTGCGACACACTCTGAACCACGAACGGGGAAGCACGTGAACGGAACGAAGAGGAACCGGACCACCAGAAGGCCACGCAAGACCCTGCTGCTCTTCATGGCACTGCTGTTGACGGCACTGGGCGCCTCCGCGCTGGCTGTCGGGAACATCACCGCGAGCACCGCCTCGGCGGAGCAGGGCCGATCGACCCCGGAAGCCGCCCGCAACGCAGCCGATCCCGGCCCCGACAAGGACGGTGATCTCATCGTGGAGAACCGGACCTCGCTGGGCAACGGCCATGTCGAGACGGTCTACTCCCGTAAGCCCGACGGCTCACCGAAGGTGATCGGCGTCGCGGTCAGCGAGACGGCCGCCAATTCGCTGCCCACGACCCCCCGGCACGACGGGAACACCTGCTTCGACAAGAACGAGGACGGCAAGGTCGACCCGAACACCGAATGCGGCGGCGGCCACGAGCGGGTGCTGTGGTTCCCCAAGCTCAAGGGGCTGCCCTTCAAGTGGATGATGTTCAACTGGCAGTCGGTGGGCCACGGCCCGGAGCACGTCTTCGACAAGCCGCACTTCGACATCCACTACTTCATGATGGATTACGAGGCGCGCAACGCCATACGCACCGGCCCCTGTGGTGCCATCTTCGTCAACTGCGCGGACAACGAGAAGGCGGCCAAGCCCGTGCCCGCCCCGTACCACCCGGAGGGCTTCGGGCTGCCCGGAGCGGCCGGCCGCATGGGCAATCACATCGTCGACCTCAGCGCCGCCCCCGCCAATGGCGGACCGTTCACGCAGGCGTTCGTGTACGGGACGTACGACTCCCACATCACCTTCTGGGAGAACGTCCTGTCCACCGACTGGCTCAAGAGCACGAAGCCGAAGCGCAGCTGCCTCACGCTGAAATGGGCACCCGAGGTCGAGATCAGCGGCTCCTACCCGAAGAAGTCGTGCACCAGCTATCGGGCCAAGGAGAAGGACTATCTGATGACCTTCGAGGACTTCGCCTACCGCAAGGCCCCGGCCGGGGCAAAGGCCCCGAACTGGACCCAGCCGCCCGCCACCGCGGGCACACCGGCGGCCGGCCGCGGGCACGGCCACTGATCGCATACGGGCCTTTCGCCGCGCGGGCCGGCATTCCCGGCCTGCGCGGTTCCGCCGTGCCAGGGGAATCACCCGAGGGGGCTCTCGCCAGCGCGCCGATCCGGATCGATACTGCGGACACGCTCCCAGGTGAGATGTCCGCATTCCGGAGGAGGCGGCATGATTCACGGCATCGATGTCAGCAGTTACCAGAGCGAGAAGTACCCGGTGGACGGGTACGACTTCGTCTTCGTCAAGGTCACCGAAGGTGTCTCCTACACCAACCCGAAATGGGTGGCCCAGCGGGACCGGGCCCGGGCGGCGGGACTCGTGGTCGGCTACTACCACTACGTCACGGCCGGGTCGATGTCCGCGCAGGGGAACTACTTCCTCGGCAAGATTAAATTGCGGCCGGGGGACGTCCTGGCCCTCGACTGGGAAGAGCCGAAGGTCCCGTGCAGAGACAAGGACCGCTGGCTGAGCCATGTGCGTGCCAAGGCGCCCGCCCACCGAGTGGTGCTCTACTGCAACCGCGACTACTGGCTCAACCGCGACACGACCAGCGAAGCCGGCGACGGGCTGTGGATCGCGGACCCCGACCACCCGGCCGGCCGCCCGGCCGTCAAGCACCCGTGGACCTTCCACCAGTACAGCTCGGCGGGGAACCTGGACCGTAACGTCGGCCGGTTCGACGACCGGGCGGCGCTGCGGGCGTGGGCGCGACGCGAGAAGGCGGAGCAGGAGGGAATCGGTCACCACCCCTGAACAGCGGGGCGGTTTGGGTCGATACGCGGGGCCTCCGTACGGGCATACCCCGCCATTCCGGATGGATGCCATGGACACGCTCTTTGCCGGTGGGCTAGGTTCGCCCTGCTCGGAAGCCGGGCTTCACCTTTTCGAGGTCGCGCCCGGCTGCCCGCAACGTACGTGCCCCCTTTTCGCCCGGACGTGAAATTCCCCGGCGTCCGCCCAGAATGGCAGGTGGTTCGATGCGACTGAAGCATGCCCTCATCGCGGCCTCATTGACGGGAGCGGCGACCCTCGCTCTCGCTCCCACGGCACAGGCGGCGGCTCCGCCGGACCCGAATTGCCTCGGGGCCAGGGCATTCTGCCTCTGGTACAACTCCAACCAGCAGGGATCGGTGGCCGGCTGGGACCTCAGCACGGGATTCCAGGGATTTCCCAATCTGAAGGACGCGGGCAGATTCCTCACCCCCGGCGAGGGGCAGGGCGTGCCGGTGAAGAACAATGCCGCCTCCGCCACCTATCAGTTCCCCGGCCAGTGCCGCGGCGATGTGAAGGTGTTCGTCAACAGCGGATGGAGCGGCCCGTACGACACGGTGCCGGCGTGCAGCGCGATCAATCTGGTGAAGACCAAGAATGACAATGCCTCCTTCCTGGTCAACTGACATGAACTGACCCCGTGAACTGACCCGGTGCACTGACCTGGTGAACGGAAAACCCGCCGGGAGGCAGAAGCACATGACGCGTCCGACTCGCCGCCGCGTCGGCAGGTCCCGGCTGTCGATCACACTGCTCGTATGCGGTGCCTGCCTGGCCACGGCGTCCTGCACCACGGGCGGCGGGAAGGACGCGCAGGCCGCGGGGCCGGCCGCACCCCCGACGGCGCCCACCACCCCGTCGGCCGATGCCCGGCCGGGCCCGCTGCCCTTGGACAGCCTTTTCCTCTCACGTGAGGATCACCGGAAGCTCCGGTCGGCCCTGGACCTGCTCGTCGCGACGTGCATGAAACGGGCGGGAGTGCCGCTGCCGCCCGCGCCGGAGGCCGTCGCCGAACCGCCGCGGCACGAGCGGCGGTACGGAATCAGCTCCCCGGACCAAGCAGTCCGCTACGGCTATCACTTGGCGGAACGTACGACACCGCCGACGCCCCCGCCGGTCACCGCCCGCCAGCAACGGGCACTGTCCGGCACACCCGACGGAAGGCCGGGGCCGGGTGGCAGCCCGCCCGAGGGCTGCAACGCGGCGGCCGCCAGGAAGATCACCGGCACGGCTTCCTTCCCGGCCGACGCCCTCGTCGTACGGCAGCTGAACATGGACTCGTTCGAACAGTCCAAGAACGATGCACGCGTGCGCACCGTGCAGCGGAAGTGGTCGGACTGCATGAAGGCCGGCGGATTCTCCTACGCCGGTCCGCTGGACGCCCCCCGGGCGATGGCGGCCGGCCCCCGTGCCTCGGCCCGGGAGATCGCCACGGCCCGGGCGGACATCGCCTGCAAGGACAGGACGCGACTCATCGGAGTGTGGAGCGCGGTGGAAACCGCCTACCAGCACCGGCTCATCAAGGAACGCGCGAAGGAACTCGCCGCCGCACGGCGGGAGCGCGACGACCGGCTGCGACGCGCCACCGAGGTCCTGCGCTCCTCGGCCCCTCCTCCTGACGCTCCTCCTGACGCCCCTCCGGGCCCCTGCCCCTCGCCCGCGGCCCGTCACGCCGCCGTCTCGAACCCGGCCCGCACGGCCGCCACCCACCGCCCCCGCAGTGCTTCGTACTCGGACCGCTCGGATCCCGACAGCGCCCGGCCGCGCCGCGCCGACAGGAACGCCCGTATCGCGGTGTTCAAGGCGGTGGCGTCCGGGTGCGGGGGAGCGGCGGTAGTTGACATGGCAACAGATTAGGGGAGGCCACTGACAAAGGAGCCGGTATCGCTGCAGCGGTTCCGTCGGCGGTGGCCCTCCGGCCCGCCCACCGACGGGTGAAGCGCCGTGCTCAGCCCGCGTTCTCACCGGCGTGCGGGCTCAGTACGTCCGCTCCCACCAGCGCGAACAGCAGCAGACCGAGCAGGACGCGGTAGATCACGAAGGGCATGAAGCTCTTGGAGGAAATGAACCGCATGAACCACGCGATGACGGCGTATCCGACCACGAAGGCGATGAGCGTGGCGAAAATCGTCGGCCCCCACGCCGTGTGCCCCTCGCCCGCGTCCTTCAGTTCGAACAGGCCCGAGGCGAGGACGGCGGGGATGGCCAGCAGGAAAGAATAGCGGGCGGCGGACTCCCGGGTGTAGCCGATGAGCAGTCCGCCACTGATCGTCGCGCCGGACCGCGAGACCCCCGGAATCAGCGCCATCGCCTGGCAGACCCCGAAGATGAGCCCGTCCCGGGTATTGAGCTGCTCCAGGCTCTTGCGCTCCCTGACGGCCCTGTGGCGGCCGCCCTGCTCGTCGCGCGCCGCGAGCCGGTCGGCGAAGCCCAGCACGATTCCCATGACGACGAGCGTGGTGGCGATCAGCCGCAGATCGCGGAACGGGCCCTCGATGGCGTCCTTGAGCAGCAGCCCCAGCACGCCGATGGGGATCGAACCGACGATCACCAGCCAGCCCATCGTGGCGTCGTGGTCGTGCCGCATCCGGCGGTCGAACAGGGAGCGGAACCAGGCGGAGACGATGCGCGCGATGTCCTTGCGGAAATAAATGATGACGGCCGTCTCGGTACCGATCTGCGTGATCGCGGTGAAGGCCGCTCCGGGGTCCTGCCAGTCGGCGAACGCGGCGGTCAGCCGCAGATGGGCGCTGGAGGAGATCGGCAGGAACTCCGTCAAGCCCTGGACGAGCCCGAGGATGAGAGATTCGAACCAGGTCATGGAGTCAGTGCCATCCCAAAAATGATCATGGCCCGACCGGTGCAGACGGTGTCAGGCGGGCTCTACGGGTTTCCGAGGGAGCCAGTCGATGCGGATCATCCACCGGGCAGGAGGCAGATTAGCGTCATCGAAGTGAACGTTTACTGAAGTCACGGCCGTCCGGGGCGAGGTGTCCCCACATTGTCCTGAACCTCTCTCTCTAGTCTTCCGGCTAGGTAGGACTAGCCGGAAGACCGGTAGGCGGAGGTGGGGTGTCCACTACCATCGACATATGGTGTATGCGGACTGGGGGGACCCGCAGCGCACGCTGGCTGTGGCGAAGGCTTTGATGCGGGCGCCCCTCAAGGAGATCCTGTCCACGCTGTCGGAGGCCATGACCGACCTCGTACAGCACCACGCCCTGGTCATGCTCACCGGCGACTGTCCCAAGTCGGCGACGTGGAATCACGGTGACGCCGAGCTGACACAGGACGTCACCAGCACCGAGCTGGCCGCCCTCGCCACGCACGTCGACGTCGGCAAACCATGGTTCGGCCAGGCACGCCTCGCGGGCTCGCTCCGTCCGGTGCTGGCCGTGGCCTCCGCACCACCCGGCTCGGCGGGAGCCATGCTGGCGGTGCTGCCCGCCGACGGCAGTACGCCCGAACCGCGGGTGCTCGCGGTGCTCCAGCAGCTGTGGGACCTCGCGACCGTACGCGTGATCGATCTGATGCCCCAGGCGGTGCCGGTCGACATGGCCGGCCCCTGGATCGCCAACAGCGAGCGGGCCCGGGTCGTCGCCAATCTGACCGACGCCCATGCCACCACCCTCACCACGCTGCTCGGCGTCCTGCGCACCCGCACCCTCGACGCCGAGGCCGCCCGCCGGACCGCCACCGACATCGCGGTCTCCGCCCTGGTCGAGCTGCGGGCGACCGGTGAGGACGAGGAGCTGCCGCCCGAGGAGACGGTCGGCGGTGCCTTCGGGCGGCTGTCCGACATGCTGGGTCTGCTCTCCCGGTACAGCAATGTGGAGCTGGAGTTCTCCCCGCCCGACTGCCGCCAGCGGCTGTTGCCCGCGGACATCGCCCGGGCCGCGCTCACCACGGCACGCGGCACCGTGCTGACCATGCTCGAACAGGGCGGCGTCAGCCGGATCCGGGTCAGCTGGCAGGTCGAGGACACCGAACTCCGCACGACCATCCGGGACGACGGTCCGGGAACGCTCGCCGCCGAGGCGCTCGCCGTGCACCGGCTCACCGACCGGGTCGCCGCGCTCAATGGCGCCCTGCACGTCGACGCCGTCCCGGAATGGGGCACGATCGTGACCGCCCGGCTGCCGCTGACGGCGCCCGACCGCCCGCACAGCGACCCCTTGGGCGGCCTCAACCCCCGTGAGCTGGACGTTCTCGAACGGCTGGTCCACGGCCACCGCAACCGGACGATCGCCCAGCAGCTCCAGATCAGCGAACACACCGTCAAATTCCATGTGGCCAAGATCCTCAAGAAGCTCGGCGTCAATTCCCGCGGCGAAGCAGCGGCCCTCGCCCGCGCCTCGGGATTCCCCACCGCGCTGTCGCTGGTGACCTAGAGCGTTTCCGGCGGTGTTCTCCGGATCAAGTGATCAAGCGCGTCCGGCGTTCGAGGACGCGCCCGGGGCGCCCGCCGTCACAGGCGGCACAGGCGCCACGGACGGCCCGCGGACCGCAGGTCACACGGTGAGGACGACCTTGCCCGTGGTGGAGCCCGAGTCGATCAGCCGATGCGCCTCGACGGCCCCGGCGAGCGGCAGTACCCGGTCGATACAGGGCCGCAGCCTGCCCGCGTCGACGAGCTCCGCCAGCGCCGCCAGCCCCACCTGGTCCGGCTCGGCGGTCACCCCGATGACCCGCAGACCACGCTCCGCCGCCCGGCCGGCGAGCCCGGCATCGCGCATATCGACGATCGTGACCAAGGAACCACCGGGCCTGAGCACGTCCAGCGAACGCATCGCGGTGTCACCGCCCACACCGTCGAGCACGACGTCCACCTTCCCGACCACGGCCGCGAAGTCCACCGCGCGGTAGTCGACGACCTCGTCGGCACCCAGCCGGCGGACGAAGTCGTGCTTGGCCGCGCTCGCGGTCGTCACCACCTCGGCGCCCCGGGCCTTGGCGATCTGGATCGCCAGATGTCCCACACCACCACCGCCGGCGTGGATCAGCACCCGCTGACCGCTGCCGACCGCCGCCGCGTCCACCAGTGCCTGCCAGGCGGTCAGCCCGGCCAGCGGCAGCGCGGCCGCCGACGGATGGTCGAGGGCGGCCGGCTTACGGGCCAACTGCCGGGACGGTGCCGTGAGGTATTCGGCGTACCCGCCCGCGGCACGCGGAATGAGCGGCATGCCGTACACCTCGTCGCCGATGGCGAAGCGGGTGACCCCCGGAGCCACCTCCTCGACCACGCCGGAGACGTCCCAGCCGAGGGTGAAGGGCGGCGGGCCGAGAAAGGGGAGGGCACCGGAGCGGACATGCGCGTCGATCGGGTTCACCCCGGCCGCGTGGACGCGCACGAGCACCTCGTTCAGCGACGGACGCGGACGGTCCACCTCGGTCGGCTCCAGCACCTCCGGTCCGCCGAAGGACCGTTGGGTGATCGCTCGCATCCTGGCCGTCATCGGGCGTCCGACACCATCTCGTCGAGGGTGGTGCCCTCGGGAACGGCCTGCCCCACATCCCAGTGCTCGGCCAGCTTGCCGTCCTCGACGCGCCAGATGTCGACCACGACCGCCGGCGGCGCGTCCGGGGCGATCCTGGCCACGCTGTGGGTCCAGACGAACTCACCCTCTGCGATCGTGCGCAGCACCGTCAGCGAGAACTCCGGGAACGGCCCGGCGGCCTGCTCCCGGAAGGTCTCGACCGTCCGGTCCCGGCCCGCGCCGACCCCGGGGTGGTGGTTGGCGAAGTCCTCGGTGAGCAGCGACTTCGCGCGGTCGAAGTCCTTGGCGTTGTAGAACGCCTCGATGTACTCGGAGACAAGGTCCTTGTTCGCCTTCAGGGAATCGGGCATCCGGTGCTCCTCCGGTCGAAGGTGTGCGTGTGCGCGGTGTGTGTGCGGCGCGTGCGCAAGGGGGTACGTGTCCAGGTGCCGGGCCGTGTACACCTGGGGCGAGGCGGCTGCCGCACGGCCCGGGCCGTGCGGCAGCTCATTCTTTGATGCCCACCACGATCGAATCGGGCCCGACGAGGTGCTCCGTCCGGGTACGGGTGAATCCGGCTTCGGTCATCCAGTCCACGCACTCGGCCGCGGTGTAGCCGAATCCGCCGTCGGTCACCGCCCGCATGGTCAGGCTCATCAGCAGCGCGAACGCGTTCTCGGACCGGTCGTCGTCGATGAGCGCGTCATAGACGATCACGGCACCGCCCTTGGGCAGCGCGTGCCATGCCTTCTCCAGGAGGAGCTTCTTCTTCTCCAGGTCCCAGTTGTGCAGGATGTGGCCGAAGGTGATGACGTCGGCCGGCGGCAGCTCCTCGGCGAAGAAGTCGCCGCCCACGAAGCGCAGCCGGTCCCGCAGGCCGTTGTCCTCGACGTACTCGTCGAACACGGGGGCGGCCGCCGGCAGGTCGAAGCCGATGCCGGTCAGATGCGGATTCGCCAGCATCACCTGCACTGCCAGGTCGCCCTGGGCGGTGCCCATGTCGGCCAGCGTCCGGTAGTCCTCCCACGGCACCTGCTGGGCGATCTTGAGGTTGGCCGCGTGGCTGATGCTGGTCATCGACGAGAGGAACTGCTTGAGGCGACGGGGATCGGCGTAGAGCGCGTCGTAGGTGTCCATGTCGCTGGACTTCGACTCGTCCTGCGGCTCACCCGTGCGCAAGGTGTCGGTCAGATGGTTCCAGATGCCGAACAGCCGCGCGTTCGCCATCTCCAGCATGCCGCCGACATGCGCGTAGGACGGCTTGGCCCGGTCCAGGAACGCGCCGGTGTCCTCCGCGTTGTGGTAGACGCCGTCGATCCGCCGGAGGAAGCCCAGTGCCACCAGCGTGTCGAAGAAGTCACCCGCCGCGCGGGGGTGCAGACCCAGCCGGTCACGCAGGGCCGGGGCGTCCGCCGGGCTCTTGGCCAGCTCGGTGAAGACGCCCACCTCGACGGCGCTCAGTAGCGTCTTCGACGCTTCGAAACCCAGGCCGGTCTGCATGATGCGGTCCGGGGAGGGCTGGGGTCGGGTCACGGTGTGCTCCTTCGCGTTCCGGTCGTGCTCTGATTGCGGTGGGGTGCGTGCGGTGCGGTGGCGGTCGAGTGCCGGGCTGTCAGGCCCTGGCGAACAGTGACCGTGTGTAGTTCCGGGCCGTCGGCTCGAATTGCAGGGCCTGATGGGTGGCCATGGAATTGACGTCACGCCAGAGCCGCTGCAAGGGGCCGTCGGCCGCCTGCCCGTTCGTCCCCGCGGTGCGGAAGATCCGATTGACCGCGGTGACCAGCACCTCGATGGCGAACGCGCTGTCCCGCGCGTTCCGGGCGACCTCGACGGGAGTGATCTCCTCCTGGCGGTCGGCCAGGTCCGCGATGCGCTCCAGCAACAGCTGCACGGCGTCGATCTCGGCGGCGGAGCGCGCCAGCACGGTCTCGTACGTCGCCAGATTGCCCGCCACGCCCGGCATCCCCGGCAGCGCGGGCGTGTCACGGATCTTCTTGCCGAGGTAGTCGGACAGCAGGGCCAGTGCGCCACGGGCCGCGCCGAGGGCGGGAACCACGAACGTCAGGCCGTTGACGGCGGCCAGCGGAGCCAGCGGGGCGGCCGGGGGCTCGGCGCCCGGGTCCGCCGGACGGCCGGCGAACACCGCCGTCCGGTCCCCGACCCGGTGGGCCGGGACGAAGACGTCGTCGAGCACGACGGTATTGCTGCCGGTCGCCCGCATCCCCACGCTGAACCAGGTGTCCTCCACCTGGCATGCTGCCCGGGGCACGAGGACCAGCCGCAGCTCCGGCTCACCGTCGCCGAGCACCTTCGGGCACACGATCACCCAGTCGGCGAACTCGATGGCGCTGATGTACGGCCACCGCCCGGACACCCGCAGGCCGTCCCCTTCGGCGACGGCATCGCCGAAGGGGAGGACCGAGCAGACGACACCGGCGTCCGGTCCGTCGGCCCACACCTCCCGGCGGCCCTCCGGCGGGAAGAACGACACGAGCCGGGGCGTGCTCGCGAACAGCGAGGCGCACCACGCGGTCGCCGCGCACTTCTCGCCGATCGCGGTCACGGCGCCCAGCAACTCCCGGAACGTACCGGCCCGCCCGCCGAACTCCGCCGGCACGAAGTGCCGCATGAACCCCGCGTCGGTCATGGCCTTGACCACGTCCGCACTGAGCCGGCGGTCACCGTCCATGCCGTCGGCGAGGCCGGCGGCGATCTGGGCGATGTCCCGTGCGGCCGCCGACAGCGGCCCGCTGGTTTCGTTCATCTCTCGACACCCTCGCTTGCCTCGGAAGCGGTTTGTGGAGCGGTTCATCGCAGCTCGTACTCGGAGGGATCGACGGCGTGGGTCAGCCGCCAGTAATCACCGGCTGTATAAGGCCAGTTGGTGGCCGAACGGCCGCCCTCGTTGTACCAGCCGCCCACCTTCGACCAGCCCCACGCGCGGTCGCGGTTGCCCGCGTCCACCCACGCGTTGTAGGCGTCGTGCACCTCGGCGCGGACCGACAGGGAGCGGCTGCCGCTCGCCAGCAGGAGCCGGATCGCATCGAGTATGTACGTGGCCGCGCACTCCGAGAAGTAGACGATGCTGCCGCCCTGCCCCACGAGATTGGTGTTCGGCCCGTACATGCAGAACAGGTTGGGGAACTCCGGAACGGTGATCCCGAGATACGCCCGGGGTGTGCCGTTCCAGCCGTCGTGGAGATCGACGCCGCCCCGGCCGGTCACCCTCATCGGGGTGAGGAAGCGGGAGGCCTCGAAACCGGTGGCGTAGACGATCACGTCCACGCCGAACTCCTCGCCGCCGGCGCGGATCCCGGACGGGGTCATCCGCTCGATGGGAGCGGTCACCACCGTGACGTCGTCCCGTTTGAGGGTGGCGAGCCAGCGTCCGTCGTCCCGCAGGACCCGCTTCGCGCCGACCGGGTACGCCGGGATCACCAGCTCGCGCAGCTCCGGCGCATCGCCCAGCTGGGCCTCCATCGCCTGGAGCAGCGTGGCGCGCAAGCCCTCGTTGAGCGCGGAGACCGCCCGCTCGGTGGGCGGGTGGTCATGGTCGACGACCCACCCTTCGAGGATGCCCCGCAGGCCGGGCGCGAACAGCCAGAACCGGTACCACCGGTCGTAGTAGGGCACGTGCTCGAACAGCCAGCGGGCGCTGTCCGGCATCGGTTGGTGGTAGTGCGGGGTGGGCCGGAGCCACGGCGGATTGCGCTGGAAGACGACGACCTCGGAGGCGGTACCGGCGATCTCCGGGATGATCTGGTAGGCGCTGGCGCCGGTACCGATGACGGCGACGCGCTTGCCCGACAGATCGGCCTCGTGGTCCCAGGCGGCGGAGTGGAAAGCCCGGCCGGTGAAGGCGTCCCGGCCGGGGACGTCCGGCAGCCGGGGGCGGTTCAACTGCCCGACGGCGCTGATGACGGCGTGGTGCCGGACCGTCCGCTCGCCGGCCGGGCCGTCCAGCGTCAGGTGCCAGAGCGACTGCTCCTCGTCCCACCGCATGGCCGAGACCTCGGTGCCGAAGCGGATCCGGTCGCCGACGCCGGAGTCCTTCGCGAACTCCCGCAGATAGTCCAGGACGACGTCCTGGCCGCAGAAGTGATCGGGCCAGTCGTACTTCGGGGCGAAGGAGTAGTTGTAGAGATGGCTGGCCACATCGGTCCGGCAGCCCGGGTAGGTGTTCTCGAACCAGGTGCCCCCCACGTCGGGGTTCTTCTCGTAGACGACGAAGGGGACACCGGCCTGGGCGAGGCGGTGGGCGGCCAGCAGGCCGCTGAATCCGGCTCCGATGACGGCGACCTGGAAATCGCTGCCGGGGCTCAGCCCGGCCCGGGTCCAGCCGGGCGCCTTCGGGTCCTCGCCGGGGCCCACGAGCTCCTCGGCGAGCAGCGGCAGCAGATCCTCGGTGTCCGAGCCCATGGCCCAGGACGTGATCGTGTGCAGCAGGGCGCGGCCCGGCGGCCGCGGGATCGCCCCCGGCCCCCGCTCGCCCAGTCGGAGAAGCACCTCCAGCGCTCGCTCGCGGACCTCGGCCTGCTGCTCGGCGGTCAGCCCGCCCTGCGGCGCGAACAGCCAGCCCGGTGCCCGGAGGTCCTCGCGCAGCACCGATACGTCACCGGTCAGATGGGCGATCGTCATCAGCAGCGCGGGAATCTCCGCACCCGTCAGATGACCGCGCAGCGTTTCCTCGTCGACGGCGACCGGCCGGGCCGGGGAGCTGAACCCCATGGACAACAACCACCTTCCGGGCTCATCGCGCCGAGTCGAGCGCCGCGAACTTCCGATTGAAATAGACGGCGGGGCCACCGGCGTCGGAGAGCAACTGGTCGACGACCTCGCCGACGAGAATGACGTGGTCGCCGGCGTCGTGCCGGCGGTCCACCTTGCATTCGACCGTCGCCAGTGCGTTGTCGACGACCACACCCCCTCGGGAGGTGCGGACGAATCCGCCGTCACCGAACTTCCTGGCCTTGCTGTTGGCGAACCTCAGCGCCAGCTCCACATGGCGCTCGCGCAGAATGCTGACCGCGAACTCGCCGGCCCGCGCGAACACCGGAAAACACCTCGCGGACTTGGCCACGCAGATCAGCACCAGCGGCGGTGCCAGGGACACCGAGCAGAAGGAGCTGACCGTCAGCCCGTGAGGATCGCCGTCCTCGTCACAGGTCGTGGCGATGGCCACCCCGGTCGGAAACCGGGCCATCACTTCCTTGAAGTCATCGGACATCTGATGCCCGCCCGGTCAACTCGGCTGGGCGAGCGCGTCGTTGACGAGGTCGAGCACCTCGCGCGGCGTGCGCAGCTCGGCGATCCGCTCGTCCGGGATCTGCACGCCGAACTCCGCGGTGATGCGCGCGGCGGTCTCCATGAGCGCCAGCGAGTCATAGCCGAGCGACGCGAAGTCCTGGTCCTGGATATCGCCGGAGAGGCTGCCGTCGTCCGTCTCGCCCGCGCATTCGATCAGCACGCGACGGAGGTCGTCGATGGTCATCTTGCTCATGGTCAACTCCTCGGAGGTGATGTGTTCACGGAAGGGGCAGCAGCCGGAACGGCAGCGGGCGGTGCAACGGGCTCGGCGGGCACCGCACGGACGACGACCGCGGAGTTGAACCCCCACTTGCCCCGGGCCAGCACCAGCGCCGAGCGCACCCGGCCCGGCCGCGGTGCGCCGCGCACCAGGTCGATGCCGTACTCCGCGGGCACGTCCGTCGTCCCGCCGGCCGGCGGGACGACGCCGTCCCGGATGGCCAGCAGGGCGCCCGCCACGTCCACCGGCCCGCCACCGGAGTAGAGCCGGCCGGTCAGCGCCTTGGGCGCGGTGACGGGCACGGCACCCGGCCCGAACAGCCCGCTGATCGCCGCTGCCTCGGCGCGGTCCAGCTCCCGCACCCCGGAGGCGTCGGCGAACACCACGTCGATCTCCGCCGGGGCGAGCCCGGCGTCGGCGAGGGCCAGCTCCGCGGCCCTGCGCAGCCCGGGCGGCCGTGACGAGCCCGCCGGCGGGTCGAAGGTGGTCGCGTACCCGGCGATCTCGCCGTAGACGTGCTGGGCGGCGCGGGAGCGGGCCGCCCCGGCGGCTTCGAGGACGAGCATGGCGCCGCCCTCACCCGGCACATAACCACAGGCATGGGCGTCGAAGGGCAGATAGGCGCGGTGCGGGTCGGTCGCCGGACTCAGCCGCCCGCTGGAGATCTGCGCCACCCAGCCCCAGGGGTCCAGTGCCGAATCGACGCCGCCCGTGACCACCATCGGCGTCCCGCGCAGCACCGTCCGCCGCGCGTGACCGAGGGCGTCCAGGCCGCCCGCCTGTTCGGCGACCAGCGCACTGCTCGGCCCCCGCAGCTGATGGCGAATGGAGATCTGGCCGGTGTTCACGGCGTAGAACCAGGCGAAGGACTCATAGACGCTGACCGATCCCGGCCCCTGCGACCAGAGCTTCTTGAACTCCCGGTGGGTGAACTCGAAGCCGCCCGAGGCGTTGGAGGTCACCACCCCCATCTCGTAGTCGGCGAAGGTGCCCTGCTCGATCTTGGCGTCGGCCAGTGCCCAGTCCGCCGCCACCAGGGCGAGACGCGTGGAGGCGTCGGTCTGCGGCAGGAGCCTGCTGGGCAGGTGACCGGCGGCGTCGAAGTCGTCGATCTGCCCGGCCAGCCGGATCGGATAGCCCGAGACGTCGAAGCGGGTGAGGGTGCCGATCCCCGTGCGCCCTTCGAGAGCCGCCTCCCAGTACCGCTCCAGGCCCACCCCGTTCGGAGCGAGCAGACCGATGCCTGTGACGTAGACCTTCTCCGTCATGTCCGTCATGCCGCCGCACCCCCGACGTCGCGCAGGATCATCGCGCTCTGGAATCCGCCGAAACCGCTGCCGACCGTGAGGACGCTGCGCAGCCGCTTCTCCCGGGCCGTCAGCGGGACGTAATCCAGGTCGCATTCCGGGTCGGCCTGTCGCAGATTGGCCGTCGGCGGGATGACCCCGTTCTCGATCGCCAGCGCGCAGGCGGCGATCTCGATCGACCCGATCGCGCCGAGGGAATGCCCGACCATCGACTTGATGGAGCTGATGGGCACCCGATAGGCGTGCCCGCCGAGGCTGCGTTTGTACGCGGCGGTCTCGTGGCGGTCGTTCTGCTTGGTCCCCGAGCCGTGCGCGTTGATGTAGTCGATCTCGGTGCCGTCGATCCGGGCCTCGCCCAGCGCGACCCGGATGGCCTCCGCCATTTCGCGGCCGTCGGGCTTCAGGCCCGTCATGTGGTAGGCGTTGCACCGCGTGGCATAGCCCGAGATCTCCGCGTAGATGTGCGCGTCCCGCCGCTTCGCGTGCTCGTATTCCTCGAGCACGAACATGGCGGCGCCCTCGGCGAGGACGAATCCGTTACGGGATCCGTCGAACGGCCGTGAGGCGTGCTCGGGGTCGTCGTTGCGCGTGCTCGTCGCCTTGATGGCGTCGAAGCAGGCGACGACGATCGGGGTGACCGGGGTGTCCGACGCGCCCGCCAGCATCACCTCCGCGGAGCCCTCACGGATCAACTGGCAGGCGTGCCCCACCGAGTCGATGCCCGAGGTGCACCCGTTGGAGACCATGGCCACCGGCCCCTCCGCCGCGACGGTCCAGGCCACCTCCGCCGCCATCACGCTCGGCACCAGGTAGTCGAACATGTGCGGCGACAGGCTGGTGTGGTCGACCAGCCAGTTCCGTCCGCTGTCGGACAGGACGAGATATTCCTGTTCGAGACTGGTCGCGGCGGCCACCGCACTGCCCAGGCTCACCCCGACCCGGCCCGGGTCGAAATCCTCGAATTCCAGGCCGCTGTCGGAAATCGCGTCCCGCGCACAGGTGACGGCGAATTGCGACGCACGGTCCATCCGGCGGATCTCCAGCGGGGAGAGGCCCTCGTGCACCGGGTCGAAATCGGCCTCCGCGGCGACCTGCGAGCGGTAGGGCGACGGATCGAAATGGGAGATACGACGGGTGGCGGTCTGCCCTGAAGTCAGCAGCTCCCAGAACGCCTTGACCCCGTTTCCCCCCGGAGTCCGCACGCCGATTCCGGTGATCACCACTCGACGCGTCATCGCCTACCGCCTATTGCCGTCACACCTGCTGAGCCGGTCATGGTGTTGCCCCTTTCGCCAGAAGCGCACGACATCAGCGCGGAAGAGAACGCGCGCCGCAACGAAGACGATCGTCAGCGTCCGGGGGGTTACTCGAGCGTCGCTCGAAGCCCGGTCGTACGGGCGTCATCGATCACCGGGTGCCTTTCGGGAGCCCGGGGGAGCGGCGGGGGAACCGCCCGCTGGCTCAAGCGAGGATCGAGCGATCTGCGAACCGGGGCGACGAGCTTGGGCCGTAGTGGTCGGCCGGGCCCGCGGGGGCCGGGGCCCTACGAGCCGACGCACCCGAGCCGAGGAGCGAATCAGGATGGACCTGACGTCAACCACGCTGTCGTCGGCGGCGCGCGAGGTCGCGGAGGCCGCGGCCCGGAGCGCGGCCGCCGCGGAGGCCAACCGCCGGCTCGATCCCGATGTGGTCAAGTCCGTCGTCGCCGCGGGCTTCCCCCGTCACTTCGTCCCGGCCGACCGCGGCGGGAGCATCGGCACCTTCCTGGAGCTGAACCGCGCGGTGAGCACGGTCGGCGAGGGATGCACCGCCACCGCCTGGTGCGCGTCACTGGCCGCGCACGTGTCCCGGATGGCCGCGCACCTGCCCGCCGAGGGATACCGGGAGATCTGGGCCGACGGCCCGGACGCCTTCCTGGTGGCGGCCCTGACACCGATCGGCAGGGCCGAGCCCGTCCCCGGCGGCTACCGCCTCACCGGGACCTGGCCGTTCGTCAGCGCGATCGACTACGCGGACTGGGCCCTGCTGGCCGCGCTGACCGACCGGGACGGCCGGCCGGAGCCCAGGATGTTCGCCGTGCCCCGCACGGCCTGGCGGACCGTCGACACCTGGGAGAACGTGGGCATGGCCGCCACCGGCAGCAATACGGTGATCGTCGAGGACGTCGTGGTCCCCGCGGCCCGCACGGTCAGCCGGGACGACCTGTTCACCGGCCGGTCACCCGACTCGGACGCGCCGTGCCACGCCATCCCGATGCAGGCCACCACCATGATGTTCGCGACACCCGCGCTGGGCGCCGCCAAGGGGGCCCTCAAGGCCTGGGCCGGCTACGTCACCCCGAAGATCCGGGCCGCCGCGCAGCAGTCCAAGCCCGCCCTGGCCGGGATGCCGACCTTCCACCGCACGTCCTACGACGTGATCCTGACCCGCAGCGCCACCGAGATCGACGCCGCCGAAATGCTCCTCGAGCGCGCGGCGGCGACGGCCGACTCCGGGCCCGCCATCCCGCCTCTGGACACCATGCGGAGCTGGCGGGACTGCGCGATGGCCACCGACATCCTCGTCGGCGTCGTCAACCGGCTGTTCCGCAGCGTGGGCACCACCGGCCAGGCCACGAGCAACCCCGTCCAGCGCTTCTGGCGCGACGCCAATTCGATCGCCGGCCACCAGGGGCTCCAGGTCGAGTCGGCCGCGACCGCCTACGCCCACCAAGTGATCGAGATCTGACCGGGTCCCGCACCCCGACACCCCCGTGCACCAGACGGTTATCAGGAGACCAAGGATGACTGAGACGATCGAAGAGGCCGCGGAGGTCGAGTGGGTGCTCTGCCACGGCTGCCGGGTGCCGGTCTACGGCAAGCGCCTGATCCGCAACCTCCACGTCTGCCCGGAGTGCGGCCTGCACCTGCCGGTGACCGCCCGGCAACGCCTGGCCCAGCTCGCCGACGACGGCCGCTTCGAACCGCTGCCCTTCACCGTGAGCAACTCCGATCCGCTCGATTTCGTGGACACCGTCGCCTACACCGACCGGCTCTCCGGCGCCCAGGAGCGCACCGGGATGCGCGAGGCGGTGCTCTGCGTCAGGACGACCATCGAGGGCCATCCCGCGATCGTCGCCGTGATGGACTTCCGGTTCCTCGGCGGCAGCCTGGGCACCGCGGTCGGCGAGCTGATCACGCTCGCCATCGAGACCGCGCAGGAGGAGCGGGTCCCCCTGATCATGGTGACCGCCTCCGGCGGCGCCCGGATGCAGGAGGGCGTGCTCTCCCTGATGCAGATGGCCAAGACCAGCGCGGCACTCGGCGAACTGGACAAGGCCGGCATCCTGTCGATCTCCGTGATCACCGACCCCACCTACGGCGGTGTCGCGGCCTCCTTCGCCACGCTGGGCGACGTCATCATCGCCGAGCCGCGGGCCCGCCTCGGCTTCGCCGGGCGGCGGGTGATCGAGCAGACCATCCGGCAGCGGCTGCCGGAGGACTTCCAGACCGCGGAGTTCCTCCTCGAGCGCGGATTCGTCGACATGATCGTGGAGCGGTCCGCGCTCCGCGCCGAGCTGGGCAAGCTGCTGCGGATCGGCGGTTCCAAGGTCTGCGGGCGGTACGCCAGCACGGCACGGCCGCCCGCACCGGTGGTCACCGACCCGAACCGGCTCCCCGAGGCCGATCCCTGGGACCAGGTGGGCAGGGCCCGGTCCCTCGACCGTCCCACCGCGCTCGACTACCTCGGGCTCGCCTTCGACGACTTCCAGGAACTGCACGGCGACCGGGCGTCCGGCGAATGCCCGGCCCTCATCGGCGGCACCGCCTGGATCGACGCCATACCCGTGATGGTCCTCGCCCATCAGAAGGGGCACACCGCCGCCGAACTCGCCCGGCGCAATTACGGCATGGCCTCGCCGGCCGGATACCGCAAGGCCGCCCGGCTGATGCGCCTCGCCGACAAGCTCGGGCTGCCCGTCGTCACCCTCGTCGACACCCCCGGCGCCCACCCGGGCGCCGACGCGGAGGAACAGGGCCAGTCGGTGGCCATCGCGGAGAACCTCCGGCTGATGGCCACCCTGTCCGTGCCGGTCGTCAGCGTGATCATCGGCGAGGGCGGCAGCGGCGGCGCGCTGGCGCTGGCCGTGGCCAACCGGGTGCTCATGTACTCCGACAGCATCTACTCCGTGATCAGCCCCGAGGGGTGCGCCGCGATCATCTGGAAGGACCCCTCGGCCGCGCCCGCCGCCGCCCGGGCCCTCCGGCTGAACGCCCGGGAGCTCCTGCGCCTCGGCGTGGTGGACGCCGTGCTGCCCGAGCCGGAGGGGGGCACGGGCGCCGCGCCGTGGGCGGCGGCCGAGCGGCTCCGCGCCGCCCTGAGCAGCGAGCTGCACGAACTGGCCGGGCTCGGGGAGGCAGCGCTGCGGGTGGGCAGGCGGGCCCGGTTCCGGCAGTTCGGCTCGGCGATCACGGTCGAGGCGGAGCTGCTGCAGATCAACGACGGCAGGCTCGCCTGATATGGAGCCCGACAGGGAACGTGCGATGTTCGAGAAGGTACTGATCGCGAACCGGGGCGAGATCGCGGTGCGGGTGGCCCGTGCCTGCCGGGAGCTCGGCGTCCGTTCGGTCGCCGTCCACTCCACCCCGGACGAGGACTCGGCCGTCGTCCAGCTCGCCGACGAGGCGATCCGGATCGGCCCGGCGGCCCCGGCGAAGAGCTATCTGAACGCCGCGGCGGTGCTGGAGGCGGCCGCACAGAGCGGCGCGGACGCGATCCACCCCGGTTACGGCTTCCTCTCGGAGTCACCCGACTTCGCCGAGGCGTGCCTGGCCCGGGGCATCACCCTGATCGGCCCGCCACCGTCGGTCATGGCCCGGCTCGGGGACAAGACCTCGGCCCGCGCCCTGATGCGGCGCGCGGGCCTGCCCCTGCTGCCGGGCAGTGTGCAAGCCCTCGATCCGCACGCCGCGGAGGAACTCGCCCGGCGGATCGGCTTGCCCGTCATCGTCAAGGCAGCGGCAGGCGGCGGCGGTCGCGGCATGACCGTCGTGGACGACGCGGACCGCTTCGCCGAGGAGTACCGGCAGACGCAGGCCACGGCCCAGATGCTGTTCGGCGACGGACGGGTCTATGTGGAGAAGTACCTCCCGAAGGCACGGCATGTGGAGGTCCAGGTGCTCTGCGACGGCCACGGCCATGCCGTGCATCTCGGTGAGCGGGACTGCACGGTCCAGCGCCGCCACCAGAAGCTCATCGAGGAGACCCCGGCTCCCGCCCTGCCGGACGGGCTGGCCGAGCGCATGGGCCGCTCGGCCGTCGAGGGCGCGCTCGCCGTCGGCTATACCGGCGTGGGCACCTTCGAATTCCTGCTCGCCCCGGACGGCAGCTATTACTTCATGGAGGTGAACTGCCGGATCCAGGTCGAACACCCGGTCACGGAAATGGTCACCGGCATCGACCTCGTACAGCAACAGCTGAAGGTCGCCGCCGGGAACGCACTCGAACTGGCCCAGGCTGACATCCAGCTCCGCGGTGCGGCCATCGAATGCCGCATCAACGCCGAGGACCCGGCCGCCGGGTTCGTCCCCGCACCGGGGCCCGTGGAGCGCCTCGTGCTGCCGGGCGGACCGTTCGTGCGGGTCGACACCCATGTCCGGCAGGGCGATGTGATCCCGCCCCACTACGACTCGCTGCTGGCCAAACTCGTCGTCTGGGCGCCCCGGCGCGACGAGGCAATCGCCCGTATGCACCGCGCGCTCGATGAATTCGAGGTGTCCGGACCGGGTATCACAACGACTCGGACGTTTCTCGCCGAGGTGCTTTCCCACCCCCGGTTCCGGGCCGCGGAGCATTCCACCTCGCTGGTCGACGACCTGTTGTCGGGAAAAGCCTGAAAATCGGTTCGCACGCAAAAAACGGGTTCGTATTTCCAGGAAAGGGAAACATATGACGGGCGATCACCTCGTCTGGGACGACGACTTCTTGGGCGGCTTCAGCACCGAGGGGCCCGACGCGCGCTACACGTTCCTGCCGTTCGGCACCGAAGTGGGCCACGACGGCGTGGCCGCCACATCCCGGCAGGGGCTGCGGGTCGTCGCCGCCGGGACGAATCCGACGACCGGTGAGCCCGCGTTCACGATGTCGCTGGGCCAGGGCGACCCCAGCGGGCTGCCGGGCACCCTCGACCACGTCAAGTGGCTGGTCTACGCGAACAAGCAGTCGTCCGGCGGCGTCCTCGGCTTCGACACCGGCCCGGGGCACGAACTGTCCTGCGAGGCCCGGATGTCGGGCGCGGCGTACGGCGTGGCGGACCATCCCTTCGGAGCCGCCGTGCCCGACCCGGGCACCGACCCCAGGCTGGCCTCGGCCTGTCTGGCCCTCCAGGACCCGGAGTCCGACGTCGCCTTCGAGTTCTCCCTCACCAATGAGGCGGTCTACGTCTACTACGAACGGCTGCCGAACGCCCGCGCCCGGTCGGGCGACTACGCCTCCTTCCTCCACACCGTCCCGGTCGCCCGCCGCACCCCCTACGACGAGCACGACCTCAAGATCACCTACGACGGGTCCCGCGGCGTGGTCACCTGGTTCCTGGACGGCCGGGAGGTCTTCCGGCTCGACCGGATCGGCTATCGGCTGACGTCGCGCGATCACCTGGTGGTCGACCACGGCGGAGTCGAGGAGCGGGTGGCACCCCGCCAGCTGGCCTGCGGGATGGGCCTGTTCAATTTCCTCGACGGAGGGTTGCCCGGCCGGCCCGGCTCCGGCCTCGTACGGCTGACCACCACACCGAAGTACTACTACGACCCGGTGACGGGCGAGCCCGCCCCGCAGCGGTTCCTCGACGACGCGAGCCTCGCGTCCAACCGTCTCTTCGGCCAGGGAGCGGGCTTCCGGATGAGCAGGTTCACGGTGTCGAGCACGCCCGTCGGGTCAGCATGACCGGCACGGTGAGCGACGCGGTCGCCCCGGCCGACCTGGTCGGAGCCTGGCAGCTCGAGTCCTATGTCGGCGTCGACGAGGACGGCGGCGTCAGTGAGGGCCCGCTGGGCCCCGCACCCGAGGGCGTGCTGATCTACAGCGCCGACCGCCATATGACGGTGAGCATGATGCGCGCCGGTCACGAGCCGCCCCCGGGCGCCGTCCCGGTCCCGGTCACCCGCTTCATGGGGTACGCCGGCACCTGGCAGCTGTCCGAGCGGCAGATCGTCCACGAGGTCGCCGTCAGCTCGCACCGTCACATGGTCGGCACCCGGCAGGTCCGTGGCCTCACCCTCAAGGGAGATCTGCTCATACTCTCCGGGTCGGCGCGCACCCCGGACGGACGGCAGGAGCAGCGCGTCCTGAACTGGCGGCGGGTTTCCGGAGGACGACCGTGAGCTATGACTTCGACCCCGAGCTGAAGCCCTTCGTCCCCCGGATGAGGCCCCTCGACTACACCGAGCCCCAGGCCGCACGGGCCACGATGCGGGAGGTCATGGCCCGTCAGCCGGCGTACGAGCCGATATCGCGGGTCCTGGTGGAGGACCGGCGCATCCCCGTGCCCGACGGCCCGGAGATGACCGTACGGCTCTACCGGCCCATGGACCGGCCCGGCCCGCGGCCGGCCCTGGTCTTCCCGCACTGGGGCGGCTTCGTCACGGGCGACCTGGACACATCGCTGACCGCCGCCACCCGCATCGCCGACCTGGTGGGCGCGGTGGTGGTCTCACCGGACTACCGCCTCGCACCGGAACACCCCTTCCCCGCCGGGCTCCAGGACTGCTACGCGGCGCTGGAGTGGACCGTCGACCACGCCGCGGAGCTGCGGATCGACCCGGGCCGGATCGGCGTGGGCGGCTTCAGCGCCGGCGGCGGGCTGGCCACGGGGCTCGCCCTGCTCGCCCGGGACCACAAGGGTCCGCCGCTGCGCTGTCTGTACCTGCTCTTCCCGCAACTGGACGACCGGCTCGAGACCCTCTCGGCCCGGGACTTCGTGGACACGCCCATGCTCGACCGGGCCAATCTGGCGGTGAGCTGGCAGCACTACCTCGGCGGCGGCGCGGCCACGCACTACGCCGCGCCCGCCCGGGCCGAGGACCTGACCGGGCTGCCGCCGGCCTTCGTCGGCGTGTGCGAGTTCGACCCGCTGCGGGACGAGGGCTTCACCTTCGCCCACCGGCTGATCCAAGCGGGGGTGAAGACCGAACTGCGGCACTACCAAGGAGCGTTCCACGCGTCCATCGGTCTCGCCCACGCGGCCGTCTCCCAGCGGATGGTGACCGACCAGGTCGACGCGCTGTGCCACTACCTGGCCCCCTGACGGGACCGGCCTGCCGGCCGGTCCCGTCAGGGGCGCCGTGGAAGCGGGAAGTCCCCGAGCCCCCCGTGCCCGGGGACTTCCCGCGTACCCCGTGCGGTGTCACGCCGCCGATCTGGCCAGCTGGAGCAGTTGCGCGTGCTGGGCGACGCGCTGCCCGAGGTGGGCCGCGGTGAGCAGGTCGGACTTCTTCATGGACTCCGGCCCCTGGTCCCCGGCGCACTGCCCCATGGCGCCCAGCCAGCCACCGAGCCGGTTGAGCTCGTCCTCCGACGAGCCGGGCAGCAGGTCGAGATTCACCCAGTGCATCCCGTGCTGAGCCGCCAGGACGGTGAAGTACTGGAGCGTGTTCACCTTGTCACCGCTCATCGATCCCGAGGTGGTGAAGCCCGCGGCGACCTTGTCCTTCCACGCCTGTGCGTACCACCGACCGCTGGAGTCGTGCGCGAAGGTGTGGAAAGCCGGGCTGGCCGAGCCCATATAGGTGGGTGAGCCGAAGATGATCGCGTCCGCTGAGTCCAGCGCGGCCCACTGCTCGTCGGTGAGCGCTTCGACGGAGATCAGCTGGACGACGGCACCCCTGACCGACGCCGCGCCGTCGCGCGCCGCCTCGGCCATCCTGGTCGTATGTCCGTAGCCGCTGTGGTACGCGATGACGACGGACACCGAACGATCGGACATGTGCATCCCCTTTGTGATCTCAAGTAAAGGTCCTGGGGCCCAGACTGACAATCATTCCGGTGCAGGTGTACTGACCTTTCGGGCTGTCGGACCTGCTCGAAGGGAGGGGCGGCGCCCACCCGTCGCCGCCTTCCAAGATCACCCCTGAGGCCACATCAGCCCGCGGGGATCGAAACCACCCCGTCGGGTGGTGTGAATACGAAAATCCGACCTTAATGCTTGGGTAAATTTTTCGGGCAGTTCCTCAACCATCAATTGGAGCAGCGGGATTCGCCGTTCCCCAGCAATTCGATCAGTGTGATGCGGCGCACAGATAAACATGTGGCGGGGCGGGTTCGCGTCGGATATCTTGCGAGTGGCACCAAAAGCGCATCGCCGTACCCACTTGGGGGTGAATGGGTCTCGGCGACGGGGGATGAAGCGCTTGGCGGATCCGACAACGTCGTTGATCCACTTTCGAAATGGATGAATTTCGAACGATGCTGGATCACTCTCTTGCCGGAGTTCGCTGATCAACTACGGGGGAGTACGGTGAAATTCAAGCTGCTCGGACAATTCGAGATCGTGGTCACCGAGGACCGTTCGTTCTTCCTGAGCCGGTCGAAGGTCAGTCAGCTCATCGGCCTGCTGCTGGTTCAGAACGGCGAAACGGTCAGTGTGGACACCCTGATCGAGGAACTATGGGGAGAGAACGCGCCACGCAGCGCGCTCACCACTCTCCAGACGTACATCTACCACGCGCGGAAGATCTTCGCGGGCATGCCCGGCGGGGAGCATGTGCTCGTCACCAGGCCTGCCGGGTACGTCATCCAGGTGCCCGACGACGCGATCGACGTCGCGGTCTTCGAGCGACTCGTCCAGCGGGCGAGGCGGCTGCTGGACGACGGCCGGCCGGAGGAGGCCATGGGCTGTCTCGACGAGGCGCGGGCGCTCTGGAGGGGCCCCGTCCTCGTCGGCATGATGATCGGGAGCGTCCTGGAGGCGCACCTCACGTACATCAACGAACTCCGGTTCTCCGCCACTCATCTCCATATCGAGGCCAGTCAGCGCCTCGGCCGGCACCAGGAGATCATCCCGCAGCTACGGCTGCTGGTCGCCGAGAACCCGCTCAACGAAAGCCTCCACGCCCAACTGATCAAGGCGCTCGACAAGTGCGGGAGGCGGGCCGAGGCCCTTCAGGCCTATCGGAGCCTCTGGCGCATCCTCGACGCGGAGCTGGGCGTCGAACCTGCCCCTGAACTGCAGCTGTTGCAACATGAGCTGCTGTCCAGGGGCAGTGTCGTGCACGGCAGGAGCTGACAGCCGTCCGGCGTGAGCCTGATCGGTGCGACAGGTGCCGGGCCCGGCCGGAAATCGGCCGGGCCCGGCACCGCGCGTTTCCCGGCCGCTTCGGGCTACGCCCGCTGCGGGACGATATGGAACAGCGGCTCGTCGTACTCGACCGGATCGCCGTCCGACTTGAGTGTCCGGGCCACCTTCCCGGTCACGTCCGCCTCGACGGGGATCATCAGCTTCATCACTTCGACGATGGCGATCTGCGCGCCCTTCGCGATCACGTCGCCCACCTTCACAAACGGCTCGGCTCCCGGCTTCGGGGCGCTGTAGAAGGTCCCCACCGAGGGGGCGCGCACCTCATGCGGGCCGTCGTCGCTCCGCGCCGCCGCGGCGGCCTCCGCCGGGGCGGCGGAGGCCGTGACCGGCCGGGGAGCGGCGCCGGGCGCGGCCGGCGGGCTCTGCGGCCACTCGGCCTCCAGCGTCACCCCGCCGGCCTGGACCCGTAACAGCCTCGGCGGGCTGTCGAATCCCTTGAGCAACTCCAGGACGTTCTCCCGGACGAGGTCCAACGCGGCCGATGTGCTCGGCGCGTTGTCGTCTTCGCCTGTGTTCACCTTTGCCCCCTGCCCTTCGTCCCTCGCGTGCCGTAGTCCGTCCATGTCAGCCGACGAGGCCGACGACCCGCGTCCATCCGGCGCCCGCCCCGGCCACCGACACGGGGAAACAGGCGACGGTGAATCCCGTCGCCGAGGGGAGGTCGGCCAGCCGGGCGAGCTTCTCCAGCTGGAGGTACTCCTGGGTGCGGCCGTAGATATGGGCGGGCCACAGATACCCCCGGTCGCCGGTGCGGCGGTAGTCCTCGATCATCGACCGCATCGGCCGGTCCAGGCCCCATGCGTCGATACCGATGACCCGCACCCCGCGCTCCACCAGGAAGGCCGTGCCCTCACCGGTCAGCCCCGCGTAGTCGGTGAGGTACTTCGCCGAGCCCCAGAGCGCGTCGGCTCCGGTCCACAGCAGAACGATGTCACCGGGGCACAGCTCGTGCCGTGCCGCGGCGAGGGCGCCGCGGAGGTGGTCGACTGTGATGCCCTCACCCGCGGGCACCTCCCGCAGGTCGAGGCGGACGCCGGGGCCGAAACACCAGTCGAGCGGCACCTGGTCGATGCTTTTCGCCGGAAGACCGCCGCTCAGCGGCCCGTAGTGCAAGGGCGCGTCCATATGGGTGCCGGTGTGCGTGGTGAGCGTGACGGTCTCATTGGAAATGGCCATCCCGTCCGGGAAGTCGTCCGGGGCGAGCCCGAGGACGGCCGCGGCCGCCTCGTGGCCGAGCACCTCCACCGTCACCGGCGTGGCTTCACTGTCGGTGTCGCGGGTGGCCACACTGAGGTCGACGAAGCGGGTCACTCCGCTTGCCTTCCCGTCAGCGAACAACGTCCGTTCGATGTTTCGCATGACTTGTCTCCTCTCCATGCCGCCGCTTGGCCGCCCGGTCATCGTCCGGTGACGGGATCGAATAACGCTCGAGAACGACCCGGATCGCGGTAAGTGGAACGCGGTGAACTATTCGTCGGGACTGCTTGGAAAGCCTCTGGGCGTATGGAAGGATGCGTGCCGTTCGCACGCGACACGGGGTTCGGGGCGGCGAGCGCCACCCGTGCCCGATCACAGGGGAAAGTGAACTACGGGGGGATGTATCGCCATGCCGGTCGAACGAGAAGACGTTTCGGCGAAAGAGCCGGAATTCGGTCCGGTCTCCATCGGTCCCGACGACCGTCGCTATCCGGAGCTTGTTTCCGGATTCAATCGCCGATGGTCCGCCGCGCCTGAGTCCGTACGCATGGCCGGAAAATCCGAACATGTAGCGAAGGCGGTCCAGGCGGCGGTCAGCACCGGAAAGCGACTCTCCATCCGCAGTGGTGGGCATTCGTACGCCGACTTCACCTACAACAAGGACGTCGAAGTCATCGTCGACCTCTCGATGATGAATGACATCTTCTACGACCCGCGTCGCAAGGCCTTCGCCATCGAGAGCGGCGCGCAGCTCGGGCACATCTACGAAACGCTTTTCCGTGGTTGGGGCGTGACCCTGCCCGGCGGGGTGTGCCCCGCGGTCGGTATCGGCGGCCATGCCACGGGAGGCGGCCACGGCCTGCTGTCCCGGCAGTTCGGCAACGTCTGCGATCTCATCGAGGCCGTGGAGATCGTGGTCGCCGACCGTCCGAACAAGGTCCGCACGGTGATCGCCTCGCGGGAGGACACCGGCGACCTCAAGGACCTGTGGTGGGCGTGCTGCGGAGGGGGCGGCGGCAGTTTCGGCGTCATCACGAAGTTCTGGTTCCGCAGCCGTGGGGCGACGGGCAGTCGCCCGGCCGAGCAACTCCCGCAGCCGCCGCGAGAGGTGCTGATCAGCACGGCCTTCGCGCCCTGGCAGCAGATGGACGAGACCCGGTTCACCCATCTGCTGCGCAACCAGTGCCAGTGGTACGTGGAGAACAGCGACCCCGCCTCACCGGCCTCGGCCCTGTGCGGACTGCTGTTCGTCCAGCATGTGTCGAGCGGCGGGATCGGCATGCTCACCCAGGTCGACGCCTCCGCGCCGAACGCGGAGAAGCTGCTCGAGGAGTACCTCGGCGCGGTCACGGCCAACACCGGCATCACGCCGTTCCCGTTCCGGCGGCTGCCCTGGATGGCCTCGACCGTGACGATCGACACCAGCAACCCCACGGTGATGACCAACGCGACCCTGCGCGGTGCCGTCAAGCACGCGTATCTGCGGCAGTCGTTCACCAAGGAGCAGTGCGCGGCCATCTACCACCACATGACGCGCCCGGACTACGCGAACACTAGCCCCGGCACGGCCATGATCCAGCTCGGCGCGATGGCCGGCGGCAGGATGAACGCGCTCGCCCCCGGGGACACCGCGCTGCCCCAGCGCAGGTCGGCGCTGGTGGCGATGTTCGAGAACTTCTGGGTCGAGGCGGCCGAGGACGCCAAGCACCTTGGCTGGGTGCGTGACATCTACGGTCAGACCTTCGCGTCGACCGGCGGCTACCCCGTGCCCGGCGACCGCTACGAGGGCTGCAACATCAACGCGCCCGACCTCGACATCACCAACCCGAAGTTCAACAAGTCGGGGGTCCCCTGGCACACGTTCTACTTCGGCGACAACTACCGCCGACTGCAGCGGACGAAGGCGCGCTGGGATCCGAAGAACGTCTTCCGCCACTCGCTCTCGATCAGCGCTCACTGACGTCACCGCCGTCAGCCGCTCTCGACGTCGTGCGGGCCCGGGTGTGCCGACCCGGGCCCGCACCCGTTTGCGCGCGTGCCGCCGGTCGCGGTCCTGCTTCCCCCACGCGACCTCGAGTGGTCTTCGAGCCGGTTGCAGCAGTTTGGGGGCCATGGAAACCACCCATGAGCATCGCACCGAGCACACCCGGGTCGTCGCGGCGCCGCCCCGGGTGCTCTACGGCCTGGTGGCCGACGTGACCGTATGGCCGGCTCTCTTCGGCCCCAGCGTCCACGTCCGCCATGTGGAGCGCTCCGAGCGCGCGGAGAGCTTCGAGCTGTGGGCGACCGTGAACGGAGAGGTCAGCAGCTGGGTGTCCCGGCGGACGCTGGACCCGGACCGGCTGCGGGTGACCTTCAGGCAAGAGGTGAGCCGGCCGCCGATCGCCTCCATGGGAGGGGAGTGGCTCTTCCGCGAGCTGTCCGGCGGGCACACCGAGGTGGTGCTGCGGCATTCCTTCTCGGCCGTCGACGACAGCCCCGAGACGGTGGCGCGGGTCAACGCGGCGCTCGACCGCAACAGCCCCGAGGAGCTGGCCGCGCTGGGCCGCATCGCGGAGTGCGGCCACGCCCCCGAGGACATGGTCCTCACCTTTACCGACACCGTCGAGCTGTCCGGTGCCGCCGCCGACGCCTACGCGTTCGTGGCGCGGGCGGATCTGTGGGCCGACCGGCTGCCGCACGTCGACCGGGTCCGGTTCGGCGAGCCCGCCCCGGGCGTCCAGGACCTGGAGATGGACACGGTGACGGCGGACGGGGCGCGCCACACGACCCGGTCGGTGCGGGTGTGCCGGGCGCCGGAGTGGATCGCCTACAAGCAGTTGCTGCCGCCGAAGCTGCTCCTCGGTCACAGCGGACTGTGGACCTTCACGGAGGGGCCCGCGGGAGCGGCGGGGGCGACCCTGACGTCCCGGCACACGGTCGTGATCGACCCGCACGCGGTGGAGGCGGTGCTCGGCGCGGGCCACGACCTGGCCGACGCGCGGACGTTCATACGCGAGGGGCTCGGCCGTAACAGCGCGACGACCATGGCGTACGCCGCGCAGTACGCGGCCCGCACCCAGCGGTAGGCACCCCACGCGCCCGCCCGGCGCGGCCGGGCGGGCTGATGCGAGAGGCCTCACGGCTCCAGGAGCAGCCGGTCCTGCCGGACGTGCCGGGAGCGGTTCAACAACACGCCGTCGACGCGCACCAGCACATCGGTGACCACACAGACGGGGCCCGTCTGCGGCTGGCTGCCGGGCCTGGTGTTGATCACGTAGGCGTAGTAGGTGGCGCGCAGTGACCCGTCCTCCTGCGGATCGAGGACGATCATGTTGAACCAGTGCCTGCGGACGACGGGGTCGTCGTCGAACCGCCGGTGGAACTCCAGCAGCTCCGTCACGATGCCCGCCCGGGTCCGGGCCAGCTGGCCCGGCGAGTGGCTGAACTCGCCGTCCTCGGTGAACGTGGCCGCGAACGCCTCGAAGTCACGACGGTCCATCAGCTGCATCTGCCGGGCGAAGAAATGCTGGACCTCGGCGTAGAGCGCGGTGATGTCGGTGCGGGTGTCGATCGTTGTCATGGGGATCCTTCGGGAAGACGGCGGCAACTGCCGTCACCGTGGCCGCGCCGGATCGCGGTTGGCTCGAGGATCGGCCGGACCGGCCGGGGCGCGGGGCCCGCGGCCCGGTGCCGGATCAAGGCTCGTCCGACCGAGCTTCGAGTGGGCCCGGCCAGGCTGACGCCCAATTGCCCGTGGCTTGGCGTGAGTGGGAGGAACGGAAATGGCACGAACCGGCAGGCCGGTCGCGATCGTCACCGGTGCCACCAGCGGAATGGGCCTTGTCATCACCGAGCGGCTGGCTCAGCAGGGCCTCCGGGTCTATGTGTGCGCACGGGGGGAGGGCGTCCTCGCCGAGAGCGTCAAATCGCTCCAGGACCGGGGCTTCGACGTGGACGGAAGCCCCTGTGACGTCTCCTCGCCCGACCAGGTGCGGCAGTTCGTCCAGGCGGCCGTCGACCGGTTCGGCCCCGTCGACATCCTGGTCAACAACGCCGGGCGCAGTGGTGGCGGCGCCACTGCCGAGGTCCCCGACGAACTGTGGTTCGACGTCATCAACACCAATCTGAACAGCGTGTTCCTGATGACCAAGGCCGTGCTCACCATCGGCGGGCTGCGGGAGAAGGACTGGGGGCGCATCATCAACATCGCCTCGACGGGCGGAAAGCAGGGCGTGGTCCACGCCGCCCCCTATTCGGCGTCCAAGCACGGTGTCGTGGGCTTCACCAAGGCCCTCGGGCTGGAGCTGGCACCGACGGGCATCACGGTGAACGCGGTGTGCCCCGGCTTCGTCGAGACCCCCATGGCGGAGCGCGTCCGTGAGCACTACGCCGAGATCTGGGGCGTGTCCACCGACGAGGCGTTCGACCGGATCACGACCCGGGTGCCGATCCACCGCTACGTCGAGTCGGACGAGGTGGCGGCCATGGTGGAGTACCTGATCAGCGACCGGGCCGGCGCGGTGACGGCACAGGCACTGAACGTGTGCGGGGGCCTCGGGAATTACTAGGCTGACCACCAGAACCGACCGGGACCACCCACTGCGGAAGGCTTCACGATGACCGACGGACAGCACCACGGCGAGGTAGCGCTGGTGACCGGCGCCAACAAGGGCATCGGCAAGCACATCGCCCGGCGCCTGGCCGGTGAGGGAATGACCGTCTACCTCGGCGCCCGTGACGAACAGCGCGGTCGCGAGAGCGCGCGCGAGCTCTCCGTACCGGGGCTGGACGTCCGCTTCCTCCAGCTCGATGTGACCGACCAGGAGCAGGTCGACGCCGCCGTCCGGCGGATCGAGACGGAATCCGGACGGCTCGACGTCCTCGTCAACAACGCCGGTGTGGTCGTCGAATGGGGCGTCACGGTGCCGGAGGTCACCCGGGAGCACATGCGCACGGCCTTCGAGGTCAATGTCTTCGGCACCGTCGCCGTGACGCAGGCCTGCATCCCGCTGCTGCGCAAGTCGGGTGCGGGCCGGGTGGTGAACATGTCCAGCCCGCTCGGGTCGCTCAGTCTGCTCAGCGACCCGGACAACCCGATCTCCACCCGCAATCTGCTGCCCTACAGCTCCTCCAAGGCCGCGCTCAACGCCATCACCATCGTCTATGCCAACGCCTTGCGCGAGGCCGGCATCCGGGTCAATGTGGCCAACCCCGGTCTGGTCGCCACCGATCTCAACGCCGGCTCCCCCTTCAGCCGGGGGACCCGCACCCCCGAGGAGGGCGCCGAGGTGCCCGTACGCCTTGCCCTGATGGGCGCTGACGGTCCGACGGGAAGCTTCCGCGGCAGCATGGACGGCTCGGTGGACGAGACCGTGCCGTGGTGAGTGCCCCGTAGCGGCCCCTTGGGAGAACTGTCCGCAGAGGTCACAGGCCGGCCCGCCGGCCTGTGACATGGGCAACAGGCCGCACAACATCATCGGGGCGATATGGCAGTATCTGGTCCACACGTGCCGGAAATTGTCTGTGGATGAACGAGCGGAGCCGACACCGCAGTTGAGGGGCCGGGTCGGCCGGCAGCGAGCCCGGCCGGTGGCCGGCCGCGAGGCAGTCGGGCGTGGGCTCCGTGAAGAAGGATGCCACTGTGCCCCAGAGGAAATTGCTCGCTGTCAGTGATCTGCATGTGGCGTACCAGGAGAACCGCGCCATCATCGAGTCGCTGCGCCCGGAGTCGGACGACGACTGGCTCATCCTGGCGGGTGACGTCGCCGAGCTGTACGAGGACATCGAATGGGCGCTGCGGCTGCTCAGCGGCCGTTTCGCCAAAGTGGTCTGGGCGCCGGGCAATCACGAGCTGTGGACCCACCCCAAGGACCCCGTCGACCTCCGGGGCGAGCGGCGCTATCTGCACCTGGTGGAACTGTGCCGCTCCCTCGGTGTCGCCACCCCCGAGGACCCCTATCCGGTGTGGCAGGGCGAGGACGGCCCGGTGACGATCGCCCCGCTCTTCGTGCTCTACGACTACACCTTCCGGGCCCCGGGCGCGACCACGAAGGAGGAGTCGCTGCGCATCGCCTACGACTCCGGCATCGTCTGCACGGACGAGCACTTCCTGCACCCCGACCCCTACCCCACGCGGGACGCCTGGTGCCGGGCCCGGGTGGCGGCGACCGAGCGCCGTCTCGCGGCCGTGGACCCCGGGCACCGCACCGTCCTCGTCAACCATTTCCCCCTGACCCGCGAGCCCACCAGGATCCTGCGCTACCCCGAGTTCGCCCAGTGGTGCGGCACGGAGCTGACGGCCGACTGGCACATGCGCTACCGCGCCACCGCCGTCGTCTACGGACACCTCCACATCCCGAGGGTGACGTGGAGCGACGGGGTGCGGTTCGAGGAGGTCTCGATCGGCTATCCGCGCGAATGGCGCACCCGTACGCCGCGTGACCCGCTGCGGCAGATCCTGCCCCAGCGCAGCGCCGTCGGTGTGGGGGGAGCGCGGTGATCGAGGAGATACTGCCCGCCGCCGTGGTCGGCGTGGAGACCTTCGCCGATCTGCCCGACGACGCGAGGGGCCTCTTCCCCGAGGAGGAGGCGGTGGTGGCCAGGGCCGTGCCGAAGCGGCAGCGCGAGTTTGCCGCCGTACGGTCGTGTGCCCGGCAGGCGCTCGGACGGTTCGGACTGGCGCCCGTGCCCTTGATCCCCACCCCGCGCGGCGCCCCGCGGTGGCCCGCGGGGATGGTCGGCAGCATGACGCACTGCGACGGCTACCGGGCGGCGGCCGTGGCCAGAGCGGGCGACGCCGTCTCGATCGGTATCGACGCCGAGCCCGACGGGCCGCTGCCGGAGGGAGTGCTCGACCTCATCGCGCTGCCGGGCGAACTCCGGTGGATCCATGCCCGCACGGCGGCCGGCCCCGGGGTGCACTGGGACCGGCTGCTGTTCAGTATGAAGGAGAGCGTCTTCAAGACGTGGTACCCGCTGACCGGCCAGGAGTTGGACTTCTCGGAGGCGGAGATCGAGGTCGACCCGGACGCGCGCACCTTTTCGGCCCGTCTGCTGGTGCCCGGCCCCGTGGTGGCCGGGCGGCGCGTGGACGGCTTCTCCGGCCGCTGGACGGCCGGTGCCGGTTTGATCGTGACGGCCATCGTGCTGCCGGGCAGCTGAAACACGTCGTCGCATCAGGAGGCGGACCGCGTCGAGCGAGTGTCAAGAAAAAGTTGACAGAGGGTGTGGCGTCAAGGAAACATTGACGCCATGATCACTTCGACGCGGCCCGCGTCCGCCGCCAAGCCCGCCGCCGCCCTCCTCCCCGCCGTGCTCGGCATACTCACCGTCGCGGTCTGCCTCATCAGCGTGGCGGTGACCTCCGCGGACGATCTCGGCGACGGCCCCTTCTTCGTCCTCCTCGTGGCCCAACTCCTCCTGGTCGCCGGCATGGGGGCGATCGCCGGCGCGATGCGGACGCAGGCGGTCGCCGACGTGGCGGGGATCGAGGAGGCGCGCATGCGGCGGGACCGGGAGACGCTGGACGCGCTCGAACCGCTGCGGCCGGCCGACCGCGCGGAGCCCCGCACCGACGAGCGCCGATGAGCGCCGCCGAACCGCTCAGCGCCGAGGAGACCGCCCGGATCCGGGAAGGGATCGCCGGGGCCGTCCTCGGGGCACCCGAGGGACTGGCCGAATCGCTGGAGCACGACCCCGACGGGTTTCTGCGCCTGGTCGCCGCCACCCGGGTCGGCGCCGAGGAGGCCGGCCGGCTCCTGCGCGAGGCGGTCCAGGGTGCCCGAGCCGCGGGCCACAGCTGGGACACCGTGGGCCGCATCCTCGGAGTGAGCCGACAGGCCGCCCAGCAGCGGTTCTCCGTCAAGGGCGACTCGGCCCCCGCCGCGACGGGCGAGGGGAGCGGCGAGCGCCGGGTGCTCACCCCGCTGACCGCCTTCGACGAGATGCAGGCACTCGCGGAAGCGGGCCTGGAGCGCTGGGAACTGGTCGACTACGGACCGCTGTACCACGTGGTCGAGGCGTCCGACCGCCCCTGGGAGCACCGCCGGGTGCCATTCGCGGTCGGCGGCCGGCACCGGCGGATGGAAGCCGACGGCTGGAGCCAGGTCGGCACCGGCTCCTTCCCCTGGCGCTACTACAAGCGCCCGCTGAAGAACCCCGAGCACCGGCAGCCGTAGCCCCGCCGGCCGGGCTGTTCCCCTTACCCGCGAGGTAATCGCGCGTCCTCCGCCGCCTCGGCATGCTGAGGGCAGCGGATCTCGGGCCGGCGCCCTCCGGCCCGAAATCCGCGCCCCACCCCCCTTATTCAGCACCGAACGAGGAGAACTCGCCATGTCGCAGTACGAGACCGCCGTCGCCCGCTACTTCGAGGCCTGGAACGCCACCGACCCCGCCGCCCGCGCCGAGGCGGTCGCCGCCGCCTGGACGGAGGACGGGTCCTACACCGACCCGCTGGCCGATGTCCGCGGGCACGAGCAGCTCGCCGAGGTCATCGCGGGCGCCCACGGGCAGTTCCCCGGCTTCGAGTTCCGGCACACCGGGACGGTCGACGGACACCACGACACCGCGCGGTTCGGCTGGGAGCTCGTGTCCGCCGCCGACGGGTCCGCGCCCGTCGCCGGGTTCGACGTGATCACGCTGGCCGACGACGGCCGGATCCGTAGTGTCCTCGGGTTTCTCGACCGGGTGCCCACGGCGTGAGGCCGTGAACGCCCGCAAGCCACGGCTCGTCCGGAGGGGGAGGGAAGTCTCCCCTCCGGCAGGTCGTCAGGGCGTCAGATTGACCGTGTAGTTCGTGAATCCATTGACGTCGATCTCGCGGAAGCCCTCATTGCGGGTGGGCGGGTCACACCGGTTGAGGCACCATTCGAAGGCGTTGTTCGTGACGCAGGTGACGATCGGCCCCGCCCACACCGCGCCGTCCGTGGCTTCGGCGTGGAAGTACCAGAAGCGGTTGACCGCCGATACGTTCGCGCCGTCCACGGTCACCGTCGCGCCCGGCTGGATGTTCCACCAGCCGCGCTTCAGCCAGCCTTCCGGGCAGTTCGGGAAGCGCTTGATGTACGCCACCGAGACGAGGGTGCGGTAGCTGTTACGGAAAGACAGCGACATCGGATTCCCCCCTCAGCTCTCGGACGGTGCGAGTCGGAAGCTCGGGCCCGCGCCGGCCTGCGGCGCGTACTCCTCGGTCACCAGGAGGCCCGGCCGATGGCGGACGACCCCCTCGGATTCGACCTCCACGGCTTCCTCGGCGGTCACGGGCGCCGCGGCGGTCCGGACGGCGTTCGCCACCTGCGGATCCAGGTCCGAACGGGCGTCCGCGCCCGCGTCGTCTGCTTGCTGCTCCGTCATGTGCGACCCCTCCTGCGATACGCCGGTTCGGTCACCGGACTGTGAATGCCGAGAGTAATCGGATGACTTCGCAGTGTGATACGGCGTGTGGTGGCGTAGCCTCCGGACCGTTCTGCGGGCATCGCGCGCCGGCGCGCGGGCTGCGCGCGAGCCCCTCGCCCACCGGCCGGGGTCAGGAGGGGGCGTGCTCGCCGGACTCGCGCATCCGGCCCCTCTTGCGCCAGGCGACGACGACCGCCGCGAGCCCGGTGAGCGCGATGAAGCCCATGGCGGCGATGAACGCCGGTGACGTGGGAGCGGTCGCGTGGCTGCCCGCGATCACATAGGCCGCGGTATTGGGCACGCTGCCGAGGCCCGTCGCCAGCAGGAAGGGCAGCCAGCCCATCCGGGAGACGGCCGCGCAGTAATTGGCGGCCGCGAACGGCACGCCCGGGAAGAGACGGATCGCCAGCATCGAGCGGAAGCCGTGCCGGCTGAGCTGCCGGTCCGCGGCCCGCAGCCACCGCCCGCGCAGCAGTGGACGCAGCGCGTCCTGGCCCAGCAGCCGTCCCAGACCGAAGGCGATGCCCGAACCGAGGACCGTGCCCGCCAGCGCGGCGGCGGTGCCGAAGGGCGCACCGAAGAGCGCGCCTGCGGCGAGGTTCAGGATCGGGCGCGGTACGAACGCCGCGGTGCACAGCCCGTACGCGACCGCGAACAGGACGACCGCTGCGCCGCCGGACAACTGCGGGGGCCAGCCGTCGGCGAGCAGCCGCTCCGGGCGGCACACGAGCACGGTCGCCCCCGCAGCGGCGAGCAGCGTGGCGAGCAGACCCAGCCGGGACCACGGGGACAACAGCACGCGGGTGCAGCGCGTGGCGAAACCGGGGGAGGGCGCGGCGGACTCGAGCATCGATGGAGCGTAACTGACGCGGGCGTAAGGCGGGCGTGATGTCGCGGAGCCGGGACAGAACCGGCACGGCCGGTCACGTGCCGTTCGCCTCGCCGACACCGGGTGTCCGGAGCGCCGGGCCCGCCGCCCCCGAGCCCGTGGGAACGGCCCGGCGTGCTGCCGGGGGATTCATAATCGCGTGCCCCCGGGCGGGACCCGGCCTAGGGTGCAGCCATGGAAGAACGGCAGGAAGGGGCACTGGAGAGGGCTGAGCAGATGGTGTTGTTCATAGCGGCGGAACGGCGGGCCAGGCTCGCCCTGCGCCAAGGGCAGTTGGAGAAAGTACTCACCGCCCTGCAGCTCAAGATGGTGATCCGGCAGATGACGCAGATGTGGATGGACGGCTTCGTCGTCGGCACGGCGCACCGTGCCAGGGGCGAGCAGCCCTAGAGGCGCCGACCGCGGCGTTGTGTCACGGGGGTGGCCGAGCGGACGAGCCGGGCGCATCGGCACAATGGGGGAGTGGACGAACCAATACCCGTGACCCGGGACGTGGACTGGGGCATCGCCAAGCTGATGCCCGACGTGGACCGGGCGCGGGCCTGGCTGCTGACGGTGAACGGCGCGCCCCAGTCCTATGTGGATCTGGACGATCCCACCCACCTCGAATTCGAGTACGCGCGGCGGCTCGCCCACGCCGTGGACGCCGCCACCGAGCCGCGCCGGGCCCTCGACGTGCTGCACCTGGGCGGTGGCGCGCTCACCCTGCCGCGCTACGTCGCGGCCACCCGGCCCGGCTCGCGCCAGCGGGTCGTCGAGGCGGACCGCGGCCTCATCGCCCTCGTCGCCGAGTACCTGCCGGTGCGGGACGGGTCGGGGATCGAGGTGTGCGCGGCGGACGCCCGTACGGCGCTGGAGGCCGAGCCCGACGCCTCCGCCGACGTGATCATCGCGGATGTCTTCGGCGGCTCGCGGGTGCCCGCGCATCTCACCTCGGTGGAATACGCGCGCCGCGCGGCCCGGGTGCTGCGCCCGCAGGGCCGGTACGCGGCGAACCTCGCCGACGGCGCCCCCTTCACCTTCCTGCGCTCCCAGGTGGCGACGTTCGCGGCGGTCTTCGCGCATGTGTGTCTGATCGCCGAGCCGTCGATGCTGCGGGGCCGCCGCTTCGGCAACGCGGTCCTCGTCGCCTCGCACGCCGAACTGCCCGTCACGGCGCTCGCCCGCCGTGCCGCCGGCGACGCCTTCCCGGCGCGGGTCGAGCACGGACCGATGCTGGAGCGCTTCACCGCCGGGGCGGCGCCCGTGCACGACGCGGACGCGGCACCGTCGCCCGAGCCGCCGGGCGGCACGTTCAGCATCGGCTGACACCGGGCGGGTGTCCGGGCCGCCGTCACGGCGGCCCGGACCCACAGGGCCGGGGGACGCGGTCGCGGGATCGGTTCCGGGACCGGTCAGGAGGGGCCGGTCAGGAGGACTGGAGCGGCCGGAGCGAACTCATGATCTTCTTGATGGTGTCGTCGGGGAGCTCGCCGTCGAAGCCGGTGCCCGCGTAGAGGATCCAGGTCGCCAGGTCGCCCGAGGTGTCCTTGTACGTCACGGCGAAGGCCTTGCCGTCCGTCACGCACTTGTCGGTCTTCTTCACGCCCGTCACCGTCGCCGAGGCGGTGTAGCCGGTGATGCCGTGGTCGCTCTTGAACGGCTTGGCCTTGGTGGTGTCGAAGCGGCCCGTCTTCTTCTGGTCGAACGCCGCGAAGACCCAGTTGAGCGACTCGATCTCGGCGGCCGAGCCCTCACTCTTGGCGCCCTGCGCGCCCTTGGTGCCGGCCCCGGCGCGGTGGTCGTTCTTCGCGCACTCCCCGTCCTTGTAGACGGCGTTGCCCGACATCGTGACCAGGGGCTTGCCGTCCTCGCCCTCGAAGCCGGTGGACATCGTCGGGGAACGGACCGTCCAGTCCGCCGGGACGTCGAAGGCGTTGTGCCGCTTGCCGTTGACGACGACCTTCCATCCGTCGATCACCGGCTTGACCGCTTCGCCGTCGCGCGGATTGTCGTCCGGCGCCCCGCTCTGGCCCTGGCTCGGGTTCGGTGACGGGGTCGCCGGGGCGGACGACGCCGGCTTCGGGTCGCCGCCCTTCGCGGCGGGCTGCTCGTCGTCGTCCTTGAGCACGACGACCCCGGTGACCACGGCCGCGGCCACGACCGCCACCGCCGCCCCGATCGCGATCATCGTGGTGCGCCTGCGGTTGTCACGCGGCGGCTGCGGACCGCCGGGCGCGCCCGGCGGGGTCCACTGCGGGACGCCCGGCTGCCCGGGATGCCCCGGAGCCCCGGGCATCCCCGCCGGCTGCTGGTAGGGATTGGGCTGCTGGTAACCCGGCTGCTGATACGGGTTGGGCTGCTGGTACCCCGGCTGCTGGTACGGGTTCTCGTTCGGCTTATGCATCCTGCTCGCCCCCGGGCGGCTGTTGTCCTGGCCACATGGCCGATAACCATAGAGGGCGTGGCTGACGTCGCCGACCGTCGCCCCTTCCCGACCCTTGCTACCGGCTGGTAACTTGCGGGTATGTCTCAGACCACGCCCTCGATCGGCGACATGCTCGCGGCCACCGTGCCCATGGCCCGTACGCTCAACCTCGTCTTCGACGAGACGACCGCCGAGCGCGCCGTCGTCCGGCTGCCCGACCAGCCCGACTACCACAATCACGTCGGGGGCCCGCACGCCGGCGCGATGTTCACCCTCGCCGAGTCCGCCAGTGGCGCGATCGTGCTCGCCGCCTTCGGCGACCAGCTCTCCCGTGCCGTGCCGCTCGCCGTGCGCGCCGAGATCGGCTACAAGAAGCTCGCCAAGGGCGAGGTCACCGCCACCGCCGAGCTGGGCCGCCCGGCCGCCGAGGTCGTCGCGGAGCTGGACGCGGGGGAGCGCCCGGAGTTCCCCGTCAACATCGCCATCACGCGCGCGGACGGCTCGGTCACGGGCGAGATGACCGTGGTCTGGACCCTGCGGCCCAATTCCTAGCCTCTGGCCTGGGAAGACGCTGATCTGCCGCTCCCGCGGGGCGCATTGAGGTCACGCTGCTTTCCGATTCCATACCGATTCGGCGACGGTGAAGATCCCCGTCAGCAGGATGTCCGTGGTGGCCCGGCCGCGATCCCCCGCACCGACGCGGCCACGGACATACCGGCGGCAGGTGACGAGCGGGTTCGCGTGCCCCATCCACTCGGCGGCGTCCACGACCGACTCGCCGACGTCGATCCGGGCGGTCGCGAAGAAGTGCCGCAGGACGTCACGGGCCGCCGCCCGGTCGTGCGCGCACTCATCGACTTCACCCAGCGGTGGCCCTGCTGCCGGTGGCCGTCCTGCACTTCGTGAAGGACGAGGAGGACCGTCATCGTCGCCACGGTCACTTCTGCCCGTACGAGAGTGTCTGGCCTGTTCCATCCGAACCGGTCCAAGTCATTGTGGTCCCGTTTCGGCGTGGGGTGCCCGAGCGTCTGGGGACCGGCTGTGCCGCGTGGTGTGAGTGGGAAGGTAGCGCTGATCCTGCACGTTGCGCGTGTGGTGCTTGTCATCAAATGATGCGCGGCTCGGCGGACTTGGCCGTGTGGCAGGGAACGGCACGTCGCGTAAAGAGCCCTCTTTCGTGGGAGCCCGGACCAGGGCGAGCCTTGTTCGGCACAGCAAAGGTCACATCAGGGATATTTGCCTCGAACATGGGTGAGTCGGGCGGATGGTGACCGGCCCAAGGGGCGGGCAGTGATCACTCCGCATGTTCCAGGCAGCAAAGCGACAGGCGAGTCGAAGATCGCGTACTTCGCAATCAACTGCGGGGAGGATCCGGCGATGAGTGAACACGGCGGTACCCAGGGGGCTCTGGAGCCGACGAGCGACCCGTCCATCGACACGGCGGCGGGCAACGGCAACGGCGATTACTCCGGTGACGGTCACACCGCTACCGCGGCCGACCTTTACCACCCCAACGCCGTCGCAACGGACGCCTTCGGCAATGTCTACATCGCCGATACCGGCAACCACCGGGTGCGGAGGGTCGACGCGAAGACCCGGACGATCAGCACCGTCGCGGGCAACGGTGAACTGGACTTCTCCGGCGACGACGGGCCGGCCATTGACGCCGCTCTCTCCAGCCCCTGCGGCGTTGCCTTGGACGCCGAAGGCAATCTGTACATCGCCGATACCGGCAACCACCGGGTGCGGAAGGTCGACGCGAAGACCCAGGCGATCACCACATACGCAGGTGACGACAGCGCCGGCTTCGACGGCGACGAGAAGGCGGCCGACGAGGCCAGCCTCTATACGCCCTTCGGCGTCGTGGTGGATTCCGGAGGTGATCTCTACATCGCCGACACCGACAACCACCGGGTGCGGAAGGTCGACGCGAAGACCCGGACGATCACCACCGTCGCGGGCAACGGTGAACAGGACTTCTCCGGCGACGACGAGCCGGCCGTCCACGCCGCCCTCAACCGTCCACGCGGTGTCGCGGTGGATCCCCACGGCAATCTCTACATCGCCGACACCGACAACGATCGGGTGCGGAGGGTCGACGCGAAGACCCGGACGATCACCACCGTCGTAGGTGACGGCAGCGCGATCTTCTCCAATGACTTCGGGGCGGCCGTCCACGCCGGCCTCAACCGCCCCCGCAGTGTCGCGGTGGATTCCGGAGGCAGTCTCTACGTTGCCGACACCGGCAACCACCGGGTGCGGAGGGTCGACGCGAAGACCCAGACGATCACCACATTCGCAGGTGACGGCAGCGCTGATTACGGCGGCGACGGCGGGCCGGCTGCCAAGGCATCCCTCAACGGTCCCTGCGGTGCAGCGGTGAGTTCCGATGGCAGCCTGTACATCGCGGACACCCGGAACAATCGGGTGCGGAAGGTGAGCAGTCTTCCTGTCCCGGCCCGGATCGCCGTGTGGTCGGGGGGAATGACGACCCTGGACCGCTCCGGCGGTGCCGGCTGGCCGGGCGTATACGTGAAGGCACTCGGAGGCGGCTGGATTCCCCCGCAGACGGTGAGCGTGCAGCTCCCCAAGGGAAAGAACCTGCGGTTCTCCGGCAGCGGCACACTGCTGGTGTACCTCGAGGACGGGAACACGTACTCCTACGACGGGACCTTGTCGGAAGACCAACAGACCTTCACCACCAACAGCCCCGTCGACCTGCATCTGTCGGGAGCAGGCGCGACGAACTCACTGCTGATCGCGGTGGAAGCCCCCGACAACGCCGTGCTGGGCGAAGCGCAACTGACCTTCACGGTAGGCGACCAACCTCCGACCGCCTCACCCGTCGACGTCGTGGTCGGGTTCTCGGTGACGCCGGGGGGACCGACGGAGCTGCGGCGCGGGCAAGACCTGGCCATGCCGGGCATCTACGTGAAGCAGCTCGGAGGCGGCCAGGTTCCCCCGCAGACGGTGAGTGTCCGGCTCCCCGAGGGAAAGAACCTGCAGTTCTACGGCAGCGGCAACCTGATCGTGTACGTCAGCCCCGAGGAGCAGTATCCGTACGGCGGGAGGTTGTCGGCCGACAAACAGGCCTTCACCGCCGACAACGTCGACCTGCGCCTGTCAGGGCCGGGTACATCGAGCTCGCTGCTGATCCTGGTGCACACCCCCGACGACGCCGTGCTGGGCGAAGGGGACCTGACCTTCACGGTGGGCGGCAAACAGGCTGTCGCGCCCGTCGACGTCATCGCCGAGTAGGCCCGGTGACGGCTGGATCGTCCCCGCCGGAAGGCTGCCATGAGAGACGCGCCGCCAGGCAGGACCGGGGCCGCGGTGAGGCCGTGGCCCCGGCCGGCCTCGCGGACGGCATCACTCGAAGGCGCCCTTCGCCCCGCTCTCATGTCGTTCTTCCGGAGGGAGTACATGCACGTGGACTCGGCGGCGGCCCGCCCGCACCAGCCCACCCTGGCTGCACGCACCAAGTCATGGAGCCTGTCCATCGCGGCCCGGGTGTACGGATATCCACCGGCCCATAACGCGGGATCCGAGTGGATGCTCCACTCGATGCTCCGCCCCCTGGCCGAGCGCGGCCACCGGGTGACGGTCTGGCTTTCCCACCCCGGGAGCATCGAGAAGAGTTACGACATCGACGGGGTGCACGTCATCCCGTACCAGGAAGGCGCCGACTTCGCCGCCGCCTCGCAGAAGGCGGACGTGCTCCTCTCCCACTTCGAGAACGTCCCGATCGTGTCGGGCCTGGCCCGGGCCCGCCGGATTCCCGTGGCCGTGATCTGTCACGACAACTTCGCCACGAGCTTCCACAATGCGGCGGGAGCCGATCTCGTCGTCTACAACAGCGAATGGATCCGGCGGGACGGGGAGATCTTCTACGCGCGGTACCCTCCGGAATTCCTGCCCAAGCGCACGGTCGTCGTCCGTCCCCCTGTGATCGCGGAGGATTACCGTACCGAACCGGGCGATCACGCCACCCTGGTGAACCTCAACCCCGACAAGGGCGGCGATCTCTTCTGGCAGATCGCCGCATGGACACCGGAGTGGCAATTCCTGGGCGTGCGCGGCGCCTACGGGCAGCAGATCATGCCGCCGCCACGGCTGCCCAACTGCGAAGTCGTCGAGGGCGTACCCGGAAACGAGATGCGCGCGCATGTCTACAGCCGGTCCCGCGTCATGCTCATGCCCAGTCTGTACGAGTCCTGGGGACGGGTGGCCGTGGAGGCGTTCGCATCCGGCATCCCGGTGATCGCCCACCCGACCCCCGGACTGGTCGAGTCCCTCGGCGAGGCAGGGATCTTCGCCTACCGCGACGACATGGACGCCTGGATCCACGCTCTGATGACGCTGAAGGATCCGCAGAACTGGGCCAGGGCCTCCCGCCGGGCGAAAGCCCGCTCCGATGAACTGACCAAGAGCCCCGAGCTCGATGTCTGGTGCGAAGCCATCGAGTCGCTGGGCAGCGAGAGCCGACGGACGTCCTTCCGTATAGCGGACTCGGCGCGCTGACCAGTGCCCTTCTCGGCGGGATGACCGCCCCATGTGCGATCACTCGAGCGAAGAATCTCGGAGTGATCACGGCAGAAAATCGCCAGCGAAACTTCCGACCCGAACTGGAGGCAAGGCAGTGCCTATCGAATTCAAACCGGTCACTTTCTCGGTGGGCGATACGCCCATGGGTGACAGCCCGTGCAAGCAGACGGTGGGATTCGTGCTCCACGGCAAGGTTCGTAAGGACGACAGGAACAAGTCCGTCTGGAGTGTGGCGCTTCAGTCGTACTCACTCGAAGCGGTTTACAACCACAACGCCGACGCCGATCAGATTCTGACGTTCGACCAAGTGGGGTTGAAGATCGTCGGAATCGAAAATCCGGATTACGATGCGGCCGTCGAGCTGACCATCTGGCGCCGCACCCGCCCCGGTGCGACTCCGGACGTCAACCGGCAATTCAGGGGGACCGTCACCGCACTCGTCATCGCCGACGTCACCAGTACCTGACCCCCGGAGAGCGGCAGCCCGAGAGGCAGCGCGTCCGCCGCTGATGGAAGGCCCTCCGGCCGACGAGACCTGTCGGCCGGAGGGCTTCGCTACGGCCGCCGTCGCCCACGGCGTGACCTCCCGCCGCTCCCGTAGTGGCCGCACACCGTCCCAGGAGGAGTTGTGAACATCGCCGTCGCCATACCCTGGCGGCCCCAGACCGGCCGCGAGGAAGCCCACGACATCACCGTCTCCCACTGGCGCCGTACGCTGCCCGCCGCCGCGGTGCTCGACGTCGACACCGGCGACGAGCCGTTCAACGCGGCTGCCTGCCGCAACGCGGGCGTGCGCCGTGCCGCGCGGTCCGGCGCCGACGTCGTCGTCATCGCCGACGCCGACACGCTGGCCGAGGAAGCCCCCCTCTGGAACGCCATCGAAGGGGCCGCCGGGAGTGACCTCGCCCATCTGCCGTACACCGAATACCGATCCCTCGACGCCGAAGGCAGCGCGCAGCACCGCGCGGGAGTGACGCTGTCCGAGTGCAGCGCCCTCACCGTTGAGGGGGCATGCAGTGGCGTCTACGTGACCACCCCGGCGACATGGTGGGCCCACGGGGGACAGGACGAGCGGTTCCGCGGCTGGGGCTTCGAGGACGCCGCGTGGGAAATTGCTCACACCGCCCTTCTGGGCGCACCCCCCGTCCGCCACGAAGGCCGCGTCTACGCCCTGCCCCACCCACCGGGGGTCAAGGAGGGGCTGCAGTACGTGGCCAACGCGGCGCTGTGCCATCGCTACCAGCAGGCCGCGACCGACCCCGAGGCCATGCGCGCCCTTGTCGAGGAGCGGGCGGCCGCCCACTTGCTCTGACGAGTGGGGCTGCCTCTCCGTCGTCGGGTGGCCCTCGGCGTCGCGCGCGGATCGCCCCCGGCCGGTGGCCCGGTCCCTTGTCCCACTCGTGACCCTCGCCCGAGCAACCGGCGGCCCCGCGAAGGAGTCCTTTCCTCCAGTAGGCTGCCCGGCGTGTGCCCTCGTGGCGCACGCCGGGCATTTGATCACCAACCGGGGAGGAACCGGCGTTGCACATCCAGGAGTGGCTCGAAACAGTACCGGCGGTAGCCGTCTACCTGCTGGTGGGCGGGGTCATCGGACTGGAGAGCCTCGGCATCCCGCTTCCCGGTGAGATCGTCCTGGTCAGCGCCACGTTGCTGGCCGCCACACAGGATCACATCAACCCGTACGTGCTGGGCGCGTGCGCCATCACGGGCGCGATCGTCGGTGACTCCATCGGCTACATGATCGGCCGTAAGGGCGGCCAGCCGCTGCTGGACTGGCTCGGCCGCAAGTTCCCCAAGCACTTCGGGCCCGACCACGTGGCCACCGCCGAGCGGTCCTTCCACAAGTGGGGCATGTGGGCCGTCTTCTTCGGCCGCTTCATCGCGTTCCTGCGGATCTTCGCCGGTCCGCTCGCGGGCGTCCTGAAGATGCCGTACTGGAAGTTCCTGATCGCCAACGTGCTGGGCGGCATCGTCTGGGCCGGTGGCACGGTCGCGGTGATCTACACCGTCGGCAAGGTCGCCGAGGACTGGATCAAGAAGTTCTCCTACGTCGGCCTGGCCGCCGCCGTGGTGTTCGGCCTCGGTTCCCTGCTGGTGATGCGCCTGCGGGCCAAGAAGGCCGCCGCCAAGCGTGCGGAGGCCGAGGCCGAGGCGGCCGTCGCGGGACCGGGCGTCGAGCGGCCCGCCCCCGTGTCCGTCAACGACTGACGACGGCGGCCGGGGCCACGCCCCGCCTGTCCACGGCCCGCCCGGGTGCGCCCCGGGCGGGCCGTTCGCGTTCCCCTACGCGTCCGTGCCGCCCGCCGCCACGTCGCGGTGCTGCTGCGCCAGCTCCAGATACATCGCGGCGTTGAGCCCGATGTGCTCGCGCTCCTCCTCAGTCAACTCCCGCCGGACCTTGGCCGGGATACCCGCGACCAGGGAACCCGGGGGGATCCGCATGCCCTGCGGGACGAGGGCCTGGGCGGCGACCAGCGAACCGGCCCCGATCACCGCGCCGTTGAGGACCGTGGCCCCCATCCCGACCAGCACGTCGTCCTCGACCGTGCAGCCGTGCAGGACGGCGTTGTGACCGACGGTCACCCGCTCGCCGACGCTGACCGGGAACCCGGGATCCACGTGGACCGTGCAGTTGTCCTGGATGTTGCTGTCCGCGCCGAGCGTGATGGGACCGCAGTCCGCCCGCAGCACGGCGTGGTACCAGACGCTCGCGCCCGCCGCCAGCGTCACCTCGCCGATCACCACCGACGTCGGCGCGGTGAACGCCCCCGGGTCGATCCTCGGCTCGTGGCCGCCCACACCCGCGATCAACGCCCGCTCCGCCACCGTCTCTCCTTCTGCCTCACCCGTCATGATCCACACTCAGGGGCACCGTAAGCCACGGGCGCGGAACGCCACCAGAACCTGTCCGGCGGATCCTCGCGGGCGCGCGGCGCCGCTCGCTGATCCACCACGAAGTTCCGCCGGTGCCGGTCAGGCCCGGGCACCTCAGCGGAGCCAGTCGCCGCCGGGCAGCGGTGTGCCGGCGTCGCGCAGCCGCCGGGCCAGGCGGTCCGCGGCGAGGTAGACCCAGGCGCGGACCGTGCCCCCGCCGTCCGGGAGGACCTCGCGGGCGACCCGCTCGTAGAGATTGCGGGGATCCCCCGGTGCGTAACCCTCCAGCGCGTCCAGCGCCGCCAGCAGCTCCGCGTACCGCGCCGGGTCCAGAGTGATCAGGTCGCCGCGGATCAGGTGCTCCCCCGGCCCCTCCGGAGCGCTCACCGCGTACGGGTAGCCCGGGCCCGCGTACAGCACCGCGCCGCGCAGCCGGGCGGGCTCCTCGGCCGTGGTGCGGCCGCGCAGCAGACGATCGTGGTTGCCCTGTCCGGGGCGCAGCGTCCCGTAGACGAAGACGGGCAGCCGCTCGGCGGCCCCGTGCTGCGACGACACCTGTGGGCTCCCTTCGAAGGGCGGGCCGGGGTGCGTCCCCTTGGACAGGCGAGGCCGGACGGTCCGCCGTAGAATCCAAACATGGGAGAGCGGTCGGTCGCGCCCCCCGCCCCCGAACTCGTCGTCGAGGCCGACGGCGGCTCGCAGGTGATGAGTCCGACCCGGACCTACCACGTGGGGCGCGATCCCTTGAGCGACATCGTGCTGCATGATCTTCGGGTCTCATGGCACCACGCGGTGCTGCGCCCTGTCGGGGACCACTGGACGCTCGAGGACAGCGACAGCACCAACGGCACCTACACCGAAGGCCACCGGGTGCGTACGGAGGACGTGGGACCGGGCAGCGTCATCCGGTTCGGCAACCCCGACGACGGCCCGGCCGCACTGCTCAAAGGCGTGGCCCACGCCGCGGGGCGCCCCTCGTCCGTCTCGCTGCCGTCCGCCACGGGCACCTTCCGCAGCCCCACCTCCGTACACCCCTTGCCGAGCCGGACCGTCCGGATCGGCCGCGGCGCCGACAACGACTTCGTCGTCGACGACCTCGTCGTCTCCCGCCGGCACGCCGAACTGCGCGCCACCGCCGACGGCGGCCACGAGATCGTGGACCTCGGCAGCCACAACGGCACCTATCTCAACGGCCGGCCCGTGCAGCGGGCCCGGGTGGACCAGGGCGACATCGTCGGCATCGGCCACTCCGCGTTCTGCCTCGTCGGCGACGAACTCCAGGAGTTCGTCGACACCGGTGAGGTCTCGCTCGACGTCCAGGACCTGCTCGTGCAGGTCGACAAGGGCCGCAAGACCCTGCTGGAGGACGTGTCGTTCCCCGTCGGCGAGAAGAGCCTGCTCGCGGTCGTGGGCCCGAGCGGCGCCGGCAAGTCGACGCTGCTCAACGCGCTCACCGGCCAGCGCCCCGCCGACCGGGGCACCGTGGTCTACGACGGCCGTGATCTCTACCGGGACTACGCCGAGCTGCGGGCACGCATCGGGCTGGTGCCGCAGGACGACATCCTGCACGCCCAGCTGACCGTGCGCCGCGCCCTCGGCTACGCCGCCGAGCTGCGCTTCCCCGGGGACACCGCACAGGCCGAACGGCAGGCCCGGGTGGACGAGGTGATCGGTGAACTGGGCCTTCAGAAGCGCGCCGACCAGCCCATCCACAGTCTCTCGGGCGGTCAGCGCAAACGCGTCAGCGTCGCCCTGGAACTGCTGACCAAGCCGTCGCTGCTCTTCCTCGACGAGCCGACCTCCGGCCTCGACCCGGGCATGGACCGCTCCGTGATGCACATGCTCCGCACCCTCGCCGACGACGGCCGCACCGTCATCGTCGTGACCCACAGCGTCCTCAGCCTGGATGTGTGCGACCGGCTGCTGGTCCTCGCCCCCGGCGGGCGGATCGCCTTCTACGGACCGCCCGACGAGACCCTCGACTTCTTCGGCTACGCCCAATGGCCGGAGGCCTTCGAAGCGTTCGAGGCCGAGGCCGGGCGCGACTGGGCGGGTCAGTTCCGCGCCTCCTCGCACTACCGCCAGTACATCGCGGCGGCCACCGAACAACCCCGGCTGGACGGGGCCCACGCGCCGGAGGAAGCGCCCAAGCCGCCGAAGGCGCAGAGCTGGGGCGCCCAACTGCGCACCCTGGTGCGCCGGTACGCGGCCGCGCTGACCGCCGACCGGACCTTCCTCGCCATCATGATCGCCCTGCCCTTCGTGATGGGCGCGATGGCCCGGGCGCTCGCGGGCAGCAAACTGACCCAGGACTCGGCGATGAACGCGCTGCTCATCCTGTGCGTGGGCGGCGTACTGACCGGAGCCGCCAACGCGGTACGGGAACTGGTGAAGGAGCGGGTGATCTACCAGCGGGAGAGAGCCGTCGGCCTGTCCAGATCCGCGTATCTGATGTCCAAGGTGGTGGTGCTGGGGCTGATCACGGTGGTGCAGGCCGTCGTGCTGACCCTGGTCGCGCTGTTCGGCGTGGACATCAACGCCCCCGGCGGCAAGGGCGTGTTCTTCCCACCGCTCGTCGAGATCGCCCTGGCCGTGGCACTGCTGTCGTTCACCGCCATGATGCTGGGCCTGGTCGTGTCGGCACTGGTGCGCAAGGAGGAGGTCACCATGCCGCTGCTGGTCCTCCTCGCCATTGTCCAGGTCGTCTTCTGCGGGGCGCTGCTGAAGCTGGCCGGGGTGCCCGGCCTGGAACAGCTGGCGTGGCTGGTGCCCGCGCGCTGGGCGCTCGGCGCGATGGCCGGCACGGTCGGGCTGGAGCGGATCGTGCCGGGCAAACTGACCTCCGACCCGCTCTTCGACCACTCGGCGGGCACCTGGCTGATCAACATGGGCATGCTGGTGGTGCTCTCGGTCGTCTTCGGCGTCATCGTCGCGCGACTGCTGCGCCGCCACGAGCCCGCCATCATGCGCAAGTAGCAGGCGGGAGCCTTGATGAACGCAGCGTATCCACCCCAGTCCGTCATCGCGGCCGCCGTGGGCCCGGCCGCCGGCTTCCGTCCGACGCACGTGGTGCCCGGCGACGGCATGCCCACCTGGGAGGCCCCGGACGGGCTGGTGGCGAGCGAGCCGCTGGACGCGCTGCTGCCGGTGCGGCTGCTGGAGCGGCGGGGCGATTGGGGGCAGGTGCTCTGTCTCAACGGCTGGTCCGCGTGGGTCGACGCCCGGCTGCTGCTCCCGGTGCCGCAGGGCCCGCCGTCCGCCGGGCAGCAGCTCGCCCGGACGGCCGACGCGCGGGCCCTGCTGGCCCGGGTCGAGGAGACCGTCGGACGCTACCGCCGGGCGGTGGAGGACCTCGCGGCGGGCCGGACAGACGGGGAGACGTTCCGCGACACCACCCGGGGGCTGCGGATCGGGGCCGTCATCGACGGCGAGGCGATGTGGGTGTACGACGCGGAGCACGACCGCTGGTGCTACTGCGACGGGACGGCGATGGCCACGTTCGCGGTGCCGGGGACCGAGGACGCCGAGGGGGCAGGGAGCGAGCCGGGCGCCGGTGCGGGAGAGGCCGACGGACCCGGTGCGCCGCCGACCACCGTGTTCGGTGACCGCTGATGGCGGGCCCCGACGACCGTACGCGCGGGGACGTGCCGATCGGCCGGCAGTCCGACCTCATCGGCCGGCAGATCGCCGCCTACCGCGTGCAGGGCGAGATCGGGCGCGGTGGCATGGCCGTCGTCTACCGCGCCCAGGACCTGCGGCTCGGGCGGACGGTCGCGCTCAAGCTGCTGGCTCCGGAGCTGGCGCGCAACGACACCTTCCGGCAGCGCTTCGCCCACGAGTCGCGGGTCGCGGCGGCCATCGACCACCCCAACATCGTGCCGGTGTTCGAGGCCGGGGAGACCGAGGGCGTCCTCTTCATCGCCATGCGCTACGTGGCGGGCCAGGACCTGCGGGCGCTGCTGGACCGGACCGGCCGGCTGCCCGTCGTCGACGCCTGCCGCATCGGCCTCCAGGTCGCCTCCGCCCTGGACGCCGCCCACGCGCACGACCTGGTGCACCGGGACGTCAAGCCGGGCAACATCCTCGTTGCGGAGGGCACCGACAGCGACCACCCCGAGCATGTGTACCTGACCGACTTCGGGCTGACGAAGAAGTCGCTGTCGCTGACCGGCTTCACCACGGTGGGCCAGTTCGTCGGCACCCTCGACTACGTCGCGCCCGAGCAGATCTCGGGCAAGCCGGTCGACGGCCGCTGCGACGTCTACAGCCTGGCCTGCGTGGTGTACGAGATGCTGACCGGCGGCCCGCCCTTCCAGCGCGACGACGACATGGCGTTGCTGTGGGCGCACCAGAACGACCCGCCGCCCCCGGTCTCCGAGCACCGCCCCGACCTCGGCCCGGCCGTCGACGAGGTGCTGATGAAGGCCCTCGCCAAGGCGCCCGAGGACCGTTACGACACCTGTCTGGAGTTCGTCAGCGCCCTGCGCCGGGCCGGTACGGGCGCGGTGCCCGAGGAGCCCCCGCCCGTGCGGGGACACGAGCCCACCCGGGTCGATCCGCGGCCCGCGGGAGCGCCCCCGGTGCGGACACCCCCGCCGCACCCGCCGCGCTGGGCGGCGCCGGTCTTCCCCGACGCCACCCGCCGATAGCCCGGCCGGTACCGAAACGGCCGGTACCGATCAGCGCCCGTCAGCGCCCGTCAGCGCCTGTCAGTGCCTGTCAGGGTCCGGCGTCGTCTCGCCGCGCCGCCGGACCCGGGCGGTGAACAGGCCGCCCAGGAAGCCCGCGACCAGCCCCCACAGCAGGCCGACGCCCACCAGCAGCCACAGCCGGGGCCGCAGCAGCACCTCACCGCCGAGCGCGTCGAGGTCGCCGATGCCGAACACCGACAGACCGAAGCGGGCCGAGATGCGGGTCAGCAGTCCCACGACGAGCAGGGTGACCGCCGCGGCGATCCCGAGCCGCACGGCGTGCTGCCACGGCCGGGTACCGGCCGGTGACCGTACGGCCATGAGCAACCCGGCGGCCAGCAGCGCGACCGCCGCGAGGACCACCAACAGCCAGGCCCGCCCGTCCTGTTCCGCGAGCGCGCCCAGATCCACCGTGCCGGTGGCCTCGCCGTCGCGCTGACGCAGCACCGCCGCCAGGGCCCTGGGCACGGGCAGGCCGATGGGATTGGGCACCCTGCCCTCCCACGCGCCGCCGAGCCCCACGCCGAAGGCGAGCCACACCAGGTTGGGCAGCCCGAGCAGCAGGACGGCCGCGGTCTGGTCCGGGTGCTCGCGGGTGAAGAGCATGACCACACCGATGACCAGGCCGAGGGCGACATAGGCCAGCAGGACGATCAGCATCGCGAACGCGGCGGGCCGCACCGAGTCCTGGAACCGCAGCAGCCGCGGCGGGAGCGGCGTCTTGCGGGACACCGCCGACGCCACGGCGAGCAGCACCAGCAGCCAGAGCAGCCCGAACCCGAGGGTGGAGCCCACGGCCGCCCGGAAACCGACGGACGGGGTGGCGCCGAGGAGGTCGCCGATGTCGTCGAGGGCCTCGTCACCCAGGCTGATCCGGAAGGTGTGCCGCGCGCTGAGCGCCACGATCAGCAGGGCCAGCAGCCACAGCACGGCCGTACGGGCGACCCGCGCGAGCAGTTGGGGCCCGCTCACCACCGCGTGGTGGCGCAGCGGCAGCAGGAAGACCACGGCGATCGCCAGGGCACCGGCCAGGGTCACCGAGAGGGGAACGACGTTCAGCCCGCCGCCCGATTGGGCGATCGGGCCCGCGCCGCCCGACAGCCGCACCGTGCCGCCGACGGCGGTGACCACGGTGGCGGCGACCACGTGGGGGAACGCGCCGCCCGGCAGGGTCGACGCGCCCGCCGCCCACAGCCCGAGCGCGGCGACGACGAACAGGGCGACGATCCCGGCGGCCACGGTGGCGAGGGCGTCCCGCCAGGCCCGTACCTCGTCGAGCGCCCTGCCCGGCGCGGACCTTGGGGGCTGGCTGCTCAACGCTGACTCCGGTGGGTCTCGGGGGTCTCGGTGGGTCCCGGCGGGGCGGTGCGGCTCGCGGTGTCTCCCAACGTACGCACGGGGGCGCCGGGCCGCCCGCCCGCGAGGGCGGTCGGGGGACCCGCACCCCTGGTGCGCGCTCCCGCTTGCGGGCGGCGTGGATCCCGTACACACAATGAGCGGAGCGAAAACAGATAAAAACGACCGATATGCGGAAGGGGGAGCGGGGCGGAGGACGTCCCGGCTCCCGTGCGATCCGACTGCATCCGGCTCGATCCGCATCACCGTCAATGCCTGGGAGAAGGGCCGTGACTTCCGAACCGCCGTCAGGAAAACCCCCCACCGGCCCGCCGTCCGGACCGCTGTCCGGCCAGGGCTCCGAGCCCGCGCCCTCCGGGTCGTCGCACCGGCCGACGGAGCCGGGCCGGCCCGCGGCGCCGCCGCCCGGCGGCTCGGGAGGCGGGTATGGCCCGTCTGGTCCCTCTGGTCCCTCTGGTCCCTCCGGTCCCTCTGGTCCGTCCGGTCCCGGGCAGCCGCCGGGGCCGCCCCCCGGCGGTCGCGGGGGGACCGGCGGCGGCCGTCCTCCCTGGTGGCGGTCCGCCCCGCGGGTCGCCCTCGTCGCCGGCGCCCTGGTCACGGCCATCGCGCTCGGCGTCTTCTTCGCCCGGCCGGGTGGCGGGGGAGGGGAGGTCTTCCTCCAGGCGGCGGCCGCCGAGGGCCCCGACCCCTACTCCAAGTCGACGGCGAAGCAGTCGGACACCGGCGGGGCCAAACCCCCGGACCCGCCCGCCGACGGAGGGCGGAACCCGTCGTTCTCGGGGTCCACGCAGGGCCTCTACGGCGGCACCCAGAACGTCGCGGCCTGCGACGTCGAGAAGCAGATCAGGTACCTGACCGAGAATCAGGACAAGGGGCGCGCCTGGGCGCAGGCCGCGGGCATCGAGCAGGGCCGGATCCCGGAGTATCTGCGCGGGCTGACGCCCGTACAGCTGCGCTACGACACCCGGGTCACCAACCACGGCTACCGCGACGGCGCCACCACCAGCCGTCAGGACGTCCTGCAGGCGGGTACGGCCGTGCTGGTCGACGACCGCGGTGTGCCGCGGGTGCGCTGCGCGTGCGGGAACCCGCTGAAGGAGCCGGTGGCCATCAAGGGCGACGTCAAGCCCAAGGGCCAGGCGTGGCCGTCCTACCAGGACAAGAAGTCGGTGGTGGTCCAGCGGTCCACCACGGTCATCAACATCTTCTGGATCTACGATCCGCGCACCGGTGAGTGGATCAAGCGGTACCGCGGGGACTCGACGGGAGCCAAGGACGTGCCCGCCCCGCCGCCCGGCGGTGGCGCGTCCCCCGGGACGTCCTACGGGAGCGACACACCGTCGTCCGACGAGTCGGCGCCCGCACCGGGCTCCTCGCCCCCGACGGGCGGCACGACCGACGGCCCCGGCGGCCCGCCCTCGGAAGGCCCGGCGTACTGAGGCGGGACCGAGGCGGAACATGCCTGCGGCCGACGCGTTCACGCGTCGGCCGCAGGCATGTCTTCCCCGGGGGCGGCCAGGTCAGCCGCTCGCGAGGAGGACCGTGCCGACCAGGGCCAGGCCGGCGCCCGCCGCCTGCACCGCGCGCAGCCGTTCGCCCAGGCCGCGCGCGGCCAGCGCGGTCACCACGGGGTAGAGCGAGGCGAGGACGGCGGCGACGGTGACCGGTCCGCTCTGGGCGGCGATGCTGTACGTGCCGTTGGCGGCCACGTCCGCGAGGCCGACGAAGGCGAGCGCCGGCAGTGCCGCGCGGATGACGCCCCCGCCCTCGGCGGGCAGCACCGGATTGCCGCGCCGCGCGGACGCGAACAGTGCCGCGCCACCGACCATCACGTTGCAGACGCGCTGGACGAACAGGGCGAGGAACAGCCCGGTCAGGGTGTGCGACGCCTCGGCGATCAGTGCCATCACCGAACCGAAGCCGAACGCCGCGACGAGGGTGAGCACCAGCGTCTGCCGCTGCACGGGCGCGCCGCCGAACCCCGGGCCGCTCGCGAGGACGACACCGGCCACGGCGACCACGATGCCCGCGATCTGGAGCAGCCCGGGCCGTTCGCCGATCACCAGGCCCACCCCGACCGGTACGGCGACACCGCCGAGCGCGCCGAGCGGTGAGACGACCCCCATCGGCCCGAGGGCCAGCGCGCGGTAGAAGCAGAGCATCGCCGCGGGGCCCACCACACCGGCCGCCACCGCGTACCACAGCCGCGGTCCGGCCTCGGACCAGCCGCCCGTGGCGACGACGACCGCGCCCAGCACGACCACGGCCAGCAGCTGCGAGACGACGACCACGGTGAGAGCGGGGATGCGACGGGTCAGCATGCCCCCGCCGAAGTCGGCAAGCCCCCAGAGAAGGGCGGTTGCCAGGGCGAAGACCGCTGTCATGGGGGAAACCTCGCAGTACAGTGTGATGAACGGTGGGGTCCAGCACACCGTAGTTCAACTTATTGAACTCTGTCACTCAAAATATTGTCACTCGCGATAGGGGACGGTCCGTGACGGACCTCGACCAGCTCACGCAGTCGCTCGCCCGCAACCTCAAGCGCTGGCGCGCCGAGCGGCACTTCACGCTCGATGCCCTGGCGGCCCGCTCCGGGGTGAGCCGAGGCATGATCATCCAGATCGAGCAGGCCCGTACGAACCCGAGCGTCGGCACGACCGTGAAGCTGGCCGACGCCCTCGGCGTCAGCATCACCACCCTCCTCGACCAGGACCAGGGCGCGCTGGTGCGGATCGTCCCCGAGGCCCAGGCGGTGCGCATGTGGTCCAGCGAGGCCGGCAGCCACACCACGCTCCTCGTCGGCGCCGAGGCGAGCGGACCGCTGGAGCTGTGGGACTGGCGGATCGTCCCCGGGGACGGCAGCGACTCCGACCCCCACCCGCCCGGCACCGTCGAACTCCTGCGGGTGACCGCCGGTGTGCTGACGCTCGTCGTCGACGGGCAGGCGCACACCGTGCCCGCCGGTACGTCGGCGACCTTCGACGCGGGCGCCCCGCACGCCTACCGCAACGACGGCGCCGAGACCGTCGAGATGACGATGGCGGTGGCCATCCCGCCCGCGCGGTGACCCGCCCTGTCCCCCCCGCTCCACCCGGTGGGACGGCCGCACGAGCGGGCCGGGGAGCCCTGCTGGCTTGGCGCGTGTGAGCACCCCGATGGACGCCTTCGACGATGTCCGCCCCGCCGCCGAGGCCCTGGACCTGCTGGTCGGCCCGGTGGCCGCCGCCGTCCGCGACTGGCGCGGCTCCGTACCGGCCGAGCAGCTGCTCCACGTCGACACCGATCCGGAACGTGCCGACACCGCCGTCCTCGTGGAGCACTACGGCGCCGGGCTGCTGGAGCAGTCCGCGAACTGCGTCGTCGTCGCGGCCAGGCGTGGCGGCACGACCACGCTCGCCGCCTGCCTCGTGCTCGGCCACACGCGCGTGGACGTCAACGGCGTCGTCCGCCGGCACCTCGGCGCCCGCAAGGCCTCGTTCGCGCCCATGGACACCGCGCTCGGCGCGACGGGCATGGAGTTCGGCGGCGTCACCCCGATCGGACTGCCCGCCGACTGGCCGGTGCTGGTGGACGCCGCCGTCGCCGACGCCCCGTACCTGCTCATCGGCAGCGGCAGCCGCCGGGGCAAGCTGATCGTCCCCGGCAAGGCGCTCGCGGAACTCCCCGGCGCCACGGTCCTCGCGGGGCTCGGCGTCTGACCGTTCGGGCCCGGCGCCGCGGACAGCGCGGCTGACCCGCCGTCTCGTCCTCAATCGCCGGACGGGCTGCGAAAGCAGCCCGTCCGGCGAAGGACACCGCCGTGCAGCCGAGGTGCACACCCGCCCCCGGCCGGGCGGACCTCAGCGCAGTCGCGGGATCTCGATCGCCGGACACCGGTCCATCACCATGTCCAGCCCCGCCGAGCGCGTCCGCTCGTACGCCTCCTCGTCGATGACCCCCAGCTGGAACCAGACCGCCTTCGCACCGATCGCGACGGCCTCGTCCGCGACGGAGCCCGCGAGCTCGGAGCGGAGGAAGACGTCCACCACGTCGACGGGGAAGGGCACCTCGGACAGGGAGCGGTATCCCTGCTCGCCGTGCACCGTCTCGGCCTTGGGGTGCACGGGTACGACGCGCTTGCCGTACCGCTGGAGCACCTCGGCGACGCCGAACGCCGCGCGCTGCTCGTTCGTCGACAGACCGACCACCGCCCAGGTGTCGCCGGTCCGCTCGATGATCTTCCGGATGATCCCCGCCTCTGCGTACATGCCCGCTCAACGAGCGGCCCGCACTGATCATTCCCGCGGTTCCCGCCCCGGTCACGGCGCCGCATAGGGTGGTGGAATGCAAGAGCAGTACCGGACGGTCGCGCGCGAAGGCGTGCACGAGATCGAGATCAACAAGTCGCGCTTCCTCTGCGCGCTCGCGCCCGCCGCGACCGAAGAGGAGGCGCAGGCCTTCATCGCGCGCGTCCGCAAGGAGCACCCCACCGCCCGCCACCACTGCTTCGCCTACGTCCTGGGCGCCGACGGCTCCGTCCAGAAGGCCAGCGACGACGGCGAGCCCGGCGGCACCGCCGGGGTCCCCATGCTGCAGATGCTGCTCCGCCGCGAGGTCCGGTACGCCGTGGCCGTCGTCACCCGCTACTTCGGCGGCGTCAAGCTCGGCGCTGGCGGGCTCATCCGCGCCTACGGCGGGGCCGTCGGCGAAGCCCTCGACACCCTCGGCACCGTCACCCGGCAGCGCTTCCGCCTCGCGACGGTCACCGTCGACCACCAGCGGGCCGGGAAACTGGAGAACGAGCTGCGGGCGACCGGCCGCGCGGTGCGCGAGGTGACCTACGGCTCCGGGGTGCGCATGGAGATCGGACTGCCGGAGGCGGACGTCGAATCGTTCCGCGCCTGGCTGGCGGACACCACGGCGGGAACGGCCGGCTTCGAGCTGGGCGGCGAGGCGTACGAGGACGCCTGACCCGGCGGGGCCCCGGGGCCGACGCGCGGCGGGCCCCGTTCCGTCCGGAGCCCATGTGGCGGGTGTCCACATCGAGTACCGTGCTGGGTCGGTGTCGGATCGGAGCGCGGAGGAACGGAAAGCATGCAGGCCGGAGCCCCGCGTTGAGAATGCTGCACACATCGGACTGGCACCTCGGCCGGTCCTTCCACCGCGTGGGCCTGCTGGAGGCCCAGCGCGCGTTCATCGACCACCTCGTCGACACCGTGCGCGAGCAGCGGGTCGACGTGGTCCTCGTCGCCGGTGACGTCTACGACCGGGCCGTGCCGCCGCTCACCGCCGTCGAGCTGTTCGACGACGCCCTGCACCGGCTCGCCGACCTCGGTGTACCCACCGTGATGATCTCCGGGAACCACGACTCGCCCCGCCGTCTCGGCGTCGGCGCGGGCCTCATCGAGCGGGCCGGCATACATCTGCGCACCGCACCGGCCGCCTGCGGCACCCCCGTCCTCCTCGCCGACGCGCACGGCGACGTCGCCTTCTACGGTCTGCCCTACCTCGAACCCGCCCTCGTGCGCGAGGAGCTCGGCGCCCGCCGCGGCAGCCACGCCGCCGTGCTGGAGGCCGCGATGGACCGGGTCCGGGCCGACCTCGCCACCCGGCCCGCCGGCACCCGGTCCGTCGTCCTCGCCCACGCCTTCGTCGCCGGTGGCGCCGAGAGCGACAGCGAGCGCGACATCACCGTGGGCGGCGTCGCCGCCGTGCCCGCGGCCGTCTTCGACGGCGTCGACTACACCGCGCTCGGCCACCTCCACGGCTCCCAGACGATCACCGAGCGCGTCCGTTACTCCGGCTCCCCCCTCGCGTACTCCTTCTCCGAGACCGACCACCGCAAGACCATGTGGCTGATCGACCTCGACGCCGCAGGGGCGGTCACCGCCGAGCGGCTCGACTGCCCCGTGCCGCGCCCGCTCGCCCGCATCCGCGGCCGTCTCGACGACCTCCTCGACGACCCGCGGCTGGAGCGCCACGAGCAGGCATGGGTCGAGGCCACGCTCACCGACGCGCACCGCCCCCAGGAGCCCATGGCCCGGCTCGCCCGGCGCTTCCCGCACGTGGTGAGCCTCGTCTTCGAACCCGACCGGGCCCCCGAGGACCCGCTCGCCTCCTACGCCCAGCGGCTGCGGGGCCGCACCGACCGGCAGATCGCCGAGGACTTCGTGGCCCATGTGCGCGGCGGCCGGGCCGCCGACGAGGCCGAGGCCGCCGTGCTCACCACCGCGCTCGACGCCGTCCGGCTGGCCGGGACCGAGACCGTCCGCGAGGAGACCCGATGAGGCTGCACCGGCTCACCGTCACCGCCTTCGGCCCCTTCGGCGCCACCCAGCACATCGACTTCGACGAACTGTCCGCCGCCGGACTGTTCCTGCTGCACGGGCCCACCGGCGCGGGCAAGACGTCCATCCTCGACGCGGTCTGCTACGCCCTCTACGGCACGGTCCCCGGCGCCCGCCAGGGCAGCGGACTGACCCTGCGCAGCGATCACGCGGAGCCGGGCACCCCCACCGAGGTGATGCTCGACCTCACCGTCGGCGGACGCCGCCTGGAGATCACCCGCCGGCCCGAGCAGCCACGCCCCAAGAAGCGCGGCACCGGAGTCACCCGCGAGAAGGCCTACAGCGCGCTCCGCGAGCACAAGGACGGCCACTGGCAGGGCCTCAGCCGCTCCCACCAGGAGATCGGCGAGGAGATCAAGCAACTGCTCGGCATGAGCCAGGAACAGTTCTGCCAGGTCGTCCTCCTGCCTCAGGGCGACTTCGCCCGCTTCCTGCGCGCCGAGGACGCCGCCCGCGGCAAGCTGCTGGGCAAGCTCTTCGACACCGGCCGCTTCGCCGCCGTCGAAGCGCACCTCGCCGAACTGCGCAGGGCCGCCGAGAAGCAGGTCACCACCGGCGACGAGCGGCTGCTCGCCCTCGGCCACCGGATGCGGCAGGCCGCGGCCGACCCGTCGCTGCCCGAGGTCGGCACGCCCGCGCCCGCGACCGTGGCCCCGCCCGGCACGCGGCCGCCCCGCGCCGTGTCCGTACCGGCGCAGCGCGCCGCGGAGCCGCCCCTGGCGCCCGGCGCCCCCGGACTGGCCGAGGCCGTCCTGGAATGGGCGGCCCTCGCCCGCAGCAACGCCCGCGAGCGCCGTGACATCGCCGCGGCCGCCGCCCGGGCCGCCGAGGAGGCCCACCGCGCCGCACGGGAGGAAGCCGACGCGGTACGCGAACGGGACCGCCTCCAGCGCCGCCACGCCGACGCCCGGCAGCGGGCCCTCGCCCTCGAAGAGCGGCGCGAGGAGACGCGGCGGGTGCGCGAGCGGCTGGACCGGGCCCGCGCCGCCGAGTCCGTCGCCCCCGTCCTGGAGCTCCGCGAACGGGTCGAGCGCGCCCACCGCGACGCCGTCACCGCCGAAGCCCGGGCGCGACGGGAGCTGCCGGCCGAGCACGCCGACAGCGGGTCCGAGACGCTGGCGGCGCTGGAGCGGCGGCTCCACGAGGAACTCGGCTCGCTCGCGGGCGCCCGCCGCGCCGAACAGCGGGCCGCCGAGATCGCCGCGGAACGCGCGACCCTCGCACGCGACGCCCGCCTGGACGAGGACACCCTCACCGACACGGCCGACTGGCTCGCCGGCTGGGAGAGTCGGCGAGCCGCCCACGAGCAGCGCGTCGAGACCGCCCGGGAGGCGGCCACCCGGGCCGCCCGCCTGGAGGGCGAGCTGGCCCCCGCCCGGCAGCGGCTCGGCGCCGCCGTCGAACGCGACCGCCTGGCCCGCCAGGTCGAGGACGCCGAGGAACGGCTGCGCGGCGCCCGCGAACGGGCCAACGAGGCCCGTGAGCACTGGCTGGACCTCAAGGAACGCCGGCTGCTCGGCTTCGCCGCCGAGCTGGCCGCCGAACTCGGTCCGGGCGAGGCGTGCAAGGTGTGCGGCTCCACCGAGCACCCCGACCCGGCGCGGACCGCGGCAGACCACGTGGACCGCACCGACGAGGAACGCGCCCTGGAGACCTCCCGGCGGGCCGACGCCGCACGCGAGGAGACCGACCGGCGGCTGCACACCCTGCGCGAGGCCCTCGCCACCGCCACCGCCGCGGCGGGCACGGCCACCGTCGCCGAACTTGCCGCCGCCGCAGAGGACGTCCTGCGCGCCTTCACCGAGGCGCGGGACGCGGGCTCGGGCGCCCACGCCGCCCGCGAGGCGCTGGAGCGCGCCGAGCGCGAGTACGAGCTGCGCCGGGAGGAACACCAGGCCGCGCAACTGCGCAGCTCCGCCCGCACGGCCCACCGGGAGCGCCTCGACGCCCAACTGGCCGCGCTGGAAGAGGAGTTGACCCAGGCGCGTGGCGGTGCCGCGACCGTCGCGCAGCGCGCGACGCTGCTGGAGCGGCAGCTCGCGTCCCTCGCCGAAGCGGCCGGGACCGTACGGGCGGCACAGGACGCGGCGACGCGTCTGAAGGAGGCCGACGCCCGCCTCGCCGACGCCGCCTACCGCGCGGGCTTCGACACCCCCGAGGGCGCGGCCGACGCGCTCCTGACCGCCGCCGAGCAGCGGGAGCTGCAACACCGCCTCGACCGGTGGCAGCGGGAGGAGACCGAGGTCGCCGCCCAGCTGGCCGACCCGGCCGCCGCGGACGCCGCCGCGCTTCCCCCCGCCGACCCCCGGGCCGCGCAGGAAGCCGCCGACACCGCCACCCGCGCCCTGCAGCGCGCCTCTGCCGAGGACGCCGCCGCCCGCACCCGCTGCACGGAACTGGACCGGCTCTCCGCACAGGCCACCGCCGACGCGCACCGGCTCGCGCCCCTGCGCGAGGAGCACCACCGGGTGGCGTCCCTCGCCTCACTGGCCGCCGGCACCTCCGCGGACAACGAGCGCAAGATGCGCCTGGAGTCCTACGTGCTCGCCGCCCGCCTCGAACAGGTCGCGGCCGCCGCCACCGCCCGCCTCCAGCGCATGTCCGGCGGCCGCTACACCCTCGTCCACTCCGACCAGCGCACCGGCGGCCGCGGCCGCTCCGGCCTCGGCCTGCACGTCATCGACTCCTGGACCGGCAGCGAACGCGACACCGCGACCCTCTCGGGCGGCGAGACGTTCTTCGCCTCGCTCTCCCTCGCCCTCGGCCTCGCCGACGTCGTCACGGACGAGGCGGGCGGCATGCGGCTCGACACGCTCTTCATCGACGAGGGCTTCGGCAGCCTCGACGAACAGACCCTGGACGAGGTCCTCGACGTCCTCGACTCCCTGCGCGAGCGGGACCGCACGGTCGGCATCGTCAGCCACGTCGCCGACCTGCGTCAGCGCGTCCCGGCGCAGCTCCAGGTCGTCAAGGACCGCACGGGCTCGGCCGTGCGGCACCGCACGGCGGCGCTCAGCGGCTGAGCGCCCGGCGGGCCAGCGGCGACGAATAGACGATGCTGGTGGTCACCGAGCCGAGCGCGCCGATCCGGCCCGCGACCTCCTCCAGGTGCCGCATCGACCGCGCGGCCACCTTGATGACGAAACAGTCGTCGCCGGTCACATGGTGCGCCTCCAGGATCTCCGGCGTCGCGGCCAGCAGATCGTGGAAAGGCTTGTAGTTCCCGTTCGGATAGCGAAGCCGCACGAAGGCGAGGACGGGCAGCCCCAGCTTCTCGGGATCCACGACGGCGGTGTACCCGCCGATGATCCCCGCCTCCTCCAGCCGCCGTACCCGCTCGGTCACGGCGCTGGAGGACATGTTCACGGTGCGCGCCAACTCGGCGAAGCCCGCGCGCCCGTTGCTCTGCAGGGCGTCGAGGATGCGCCAGTCCGTGGCGTCGGGGGAATAGCCGGTCATGGGCGATGTCTAGCAGTGAAATCCCCGGATGAACAGGGTTTTTGTCGTGGATCACACATGCCGTGACGCGATGGGCCGGGGGCTTTGATCTCTGTTCCCGCGGAGGCGGGGGAGCCGGGGACTGCCGCGACCGCCCGCGTCGGTCAGCCCGACGCGGCGGCCAGGATCACGTCCACGAGCCTGTCCGCCGCGTCCGGCCGCCCGTGCGCCCGGGCCCGCTCCGCCATCGCCGCTCGCCGCATGGGATCGGTGAGGAGCGGGCCCACCGCGTTGCGAAGGCTTTCCGCGGTCACCTCACCGAGCAGGGCGACGGCAGCCCCGGCGTCCTCCAGGTGCCGGGCGTTGTGCGCCTGCTCGTTCCCCGCCGAGGAGGCGAGCGGGACGAACACCGCCGGCTTGCCCAGCGCGGTCAGTTCGGCGAGCGTTCCGGCACCGCTCCGGGAGACCACGACGTCAGCGAGCGCCAGGACGTCGGGGAGCTCGGGGCCGACGAACCCGGCGAGGTAGTACCGGCCCCACAACTCCGGCGGCAGGGCCGCCACGTGCTGCCGCAGGCCGTCGACGTTGGCCGGCCCGCACTGGTGGATCACGTTCGCCCGCCCCAGCAGCCACGGCAGCGCATCCCGCACGACGTCGTTGATCTGCTGGGACCCCTGCGCGCCGCCGGTGACGTACACGGTCGGCAGACGCCGGTCGAAGCCGTACAGCCCCAGCGCCTGCACCGCCTTGTCCGGATGCCCGGTCAGCACCTCGGGGCGGATCGGATTGCCGGTGACGACCGCGGCACCCCGCACCGACTCCGGCAGGAGCGGCAGCGACGACTCCGACGACACCGCGATGCTCGTCGCCGAACTCGCCAGCTTCCGGTTGGCCAGGCCCAAGCGCACCGTCTGCTCGTGGAGCACCAACGGTCGGCGGCACATGCGGGCGGCCAGTCCGGCGGGGACGGCCACGTACCCGCCCGTGGCGAGCACCACGTCCGGCTCGAAGTCGGAGACGATCTTCCGTGCCTGGGCCACCCCGAGCGGCACCTTGGCCATGTCCCGGACGTTCGCCGGGCTCACCATCTTGAGCGGGTTGCTGGAGCGGCGGATCTTGCCCGTGGCCACGGTCGTGAACGCGATGCCCTCGGCCGGTGCCACCCGGGCCTCGAGGCCGTCCGCCGTGCCGATCCACAGGACCTCCAGCGCCCGGCCGTCAGCCGCCAGCCGGTGCTGCAACGCCCGGATCGCGGTCAAGGCGGGATACGTATGGCCCCCGGTACCTCCTCCCGTGACGATCAGGCGGAAGGTGCGAGAGAAAGAAGCAGCGCTGTTCACCTGGCGCACCCTACTGGCTGCCCGTCCTCGGTACGCGCCGGGGGACAGGCGGGCGTGAGCGACCCTTCGATCACGCGAGCTTTCGGCAACCCACACGATCAAGGCACCCATGCCCGCCCACCCGCGAAAAGGCTGCCCCGCGCTACTGCTTCGCCGGGGCATCCGGCAGCACGCCGGAGATCCGCAACAGCTTGCCCTCCCGGTTGCTGACGTAGATCAGGCCCTTGTCGCGGTCCAGCCCGACGCCGCAGACCGAGCCGAGATTCTCGGCCACCGTGCGCTGAAGACCCTTGTTCTCGCCGTCGGCCACCACCACCTCATTCAGCTTGCCGCCGGTGTAGGAGACGTAGGCGTTGTCCGCGCCGTCCAGCGCTACGCGGATACTGTTCCCGAGATTGGTGGCCACGGTCTGCGGGGTGGCCTGTGGGGTGCCGTCCTTCGCCTTCAGGTCGACCTCGTAGAGCCCGCCGAGGTCGTACTGGCCGACGTACGCCTTGTCCCCGGCCAGCGCTACTCCGGCGGCCCTCGGCACGTCCCAGGTGCGCTTTTTCTCCGCCCGTTCGCCGCTCAGGTCGAACTCGGTCAGCTTTCCGCTGTTGACGTCGGTGACATAGGCCTTCTTGCCCGGCAGGTCCAGCGCGACGCCGTACGCGGCCATGCCGTTGGCGGCCGTGACCGGGGAGACAGAACGGTCGGACAGGTTCACTGTGAACAGGCCCTTGCCGCCGTATTCGGCGACGTAGGCCTTGTTGCCCGGGAGGTCCAGCGCCACATCGTTGACGTAGCCCAGCCCCTCCACCTCCCAGTCCTTTTTGCCGTCGGCGAGGTCCACCTTGTACAGCTTGCCGCCGTTGTAGTCGGCGACGTACGCCTTTTGGTTCCCCAGATCCAGCGCGAGGCCCTCGGCCCTCCCCAACCCGGAGGCGAACTCGACGGAATCCACCTTCGAGCCCTCTTGCTCCTGGCCGTCACCCTTGTGAAGAGGGTGCTGCTTCAGATCGAACTCAAGCGTCTCCAGCTCGAAGACCTCGTGCACCCCGGCGAGGGTCGAAACGACCTCGGCCTCCCCCTTTTGTGTGAACGGCTTGCCGTCGTCGGTCAAGGTGAAAGCCTCCGTGGGCGTACCGGTCTCGCCGAGCTTCCATGCGATCACCTCGGAGTATTTCGGCTCCTTGGCCTGTGGGCCGTCCGGGCGGGTTTCCTTGACCTCCACCGGCTCGGGGTAATACAAAGCGACCCACCCGCCGAAGGAGACAGGGAATTCGTAGTCGAACCTCCGCACCTGACGTCGCTGCGTGGCCAGGACATCCACCCGGCTGCCGACGTTCCCGCTCAGCGTGGACGATGTTTTGAACGCAGTGGTCAGCGAACCGCTGACGGAAGCAGTGATCCCGAGCATCAGCTGTGCCGACACTTCCCCGGTGCCGGTGGCGGTACTCGTGGCTGTGGTCGTACTGGTCATTTGCGACTGAGACTCTGCGTCGACGCCCTGATTGTCCTTGCTGTTCTTCAGGGTGACCTTCTCGGACTGGTTCATCGCCATGCTCTTCTGCAGTTGCTGCTGAAGCGACGCGGTGGCTTTTGCTCCGAAGGTGAGCTGCACCTGCCCCTGGAGTGACCAGCTGATGGTGTTCGAGATCGAGAACTCGACCGTGTGTTCCCATTTCATGGGGACAGGGTCGGTGCGATTGATGTACGTCTGCTTGGAGATCACGTCGGGCGGGGGCTGCGCGATGTCGCCTCGCTCTTCGATGAGCGGTACGCCCACCGTCATGTAGGCGAGCCACCCGCGCTGGTGTGCCGTCTCCTCCTCCTTGGGGAATTTTTCGAATCGCCTTTTGTTCAAAGAGAACCCGATAGGGGCGATCTTCCGCTCGTTTCCGTCCTTCGTCTTCTTCTCGGCCTTCCGCTTCAGTTTTTCCTTGTCCCGATCCAGAATGGCAGCGGCCTTCTCGGCGATTTGAAGCTCGTCCAGGTTTCGCCCTGTCAGCGGGTGGCGAATGAATCGTTCGCCAAGATGAGCCTTGCTCACGTTGTTTTTGGTGGCGCCACCCATGGCCCTCAGCCTCCTTGCGTCGCAGAACTGAACGATGTGGCACTGGTGGTGTGTGATCCGTTACTGGTCAAGGGTGGGGCGGGCCCTCACCACCTGACGGACCCATCGGGATTCCTCTGGACGTTTTTGACCTTTTCGTGGTTGTCCTTCCTCAGGTCTTTTCGCTCTTCGTCACTGATCTTCGGCTTGTCTTCGTCCTTGATCTCCGCCTTCACCTTTTTGAATGCCTCGTCCTTGGTCGAAGAGGCCATATCGGATGTCGTTTGGGGGTCTTCGCTGGCTTTTCGCTGATCGGCGGCTGCCGTCCGGGTGTTCTTGAACAGCGGAGTGATGAAGTCGTTCACGATGCGGAGCGCCTCGGGCGACGTCTCGCGAATGATCTTCGGGTCCCGCGTCACTTCGGGAATGTCGTCGTAGAGCTCCGGATCGACGCCTTCCCGTTCGGGCCGGAAGCCGGGGACTGTTTCATGGACTTTCCGGGCGGACTCTTCGGCGGACTTCGCTTCGTTTCCGCCGCCGTCGAAAATGTTCTTAAAAGACATGAGCCTCTCTCCCGATCCTCTCGGCGGAGCCGTACACATCGGCGATCTTCATATGTTTGCCTACCCGTCCGCTGATCGGTCCATGTTTTTGGTCCGCCGTGACGGCTGAAATTGATCCCCGATTGGTTTTCGATTGAGGGATTGTTGAAATTGACCCCGCCTGTCACCTGCAGTGACCGGCTCGGAAAGGCCGCTTCAGGCGTTATCGAACTGCAGATTGAGTTCAGTCCTGGCCAACGCGGTGGCGCCCAAAGAGAGGCTCTGCGGCTGTGGGTCATTGCGGCCCTGGGGCCGAGTGCGGGTCCGAACTCGCCCCGTCACGGCGTCGGCCGCGCCGACTGGGGAATGCCCGGCCATGGGCGGCATCCCGCAGTGGAATCCTCGGCAGAACAGGGATTTCGCCGGGGAAGTGCTGTTCACGGCGGCGATCATGGACCGTAGATTTTTGGTCATGACCACCACGACTTCCTCGCTCCCGCAGCCCGCCCGGACCGGCACCCCCGTGCTCAGCCCCGTCCTCACCACGCCGCCCGCGGCCCCCGTCGACGCCGCTGCCTACTTCGCCGCCCGCCTCGCCTTCCACACCGACGTCGCCGATGTGCACGCCTCCCTGGCCGCCGGGGCCACGGACTTCGTGGTCGTCGACTCGCGCAGCACCCCCTCCTGGGACCAGGGGCACATCCCGGGCGCCGTGCACCTTCCCACGGCCCAGATCTCGCGGCTCGCGGCCGAGTTCCTCGATCCGGCCGTCCCCGTCGTCGTCCACTGCTGGGGTCCCGGGTGCGACGGTGCCACCCGCGCGGCCCTCGCGCTCGCCCGCCTCGGCTACCGCGTCAAGGAGATGATCGGCGGCATCGAGTACTGGATCCGCGAGGGCTACGCCGTCGACACCTGGGAGGGTCCCCGGCAGCTCCCGGCCGACCCGCTGACCGCTCCCGTCGACTCGGACGACTGCGGCTGCTGAGCCGGGGCCCCAGGCCCCTGCCGCCGCCGGTACCGGACCGGTACCGTGGAGCAATGCCGGCACTCAACGTGGAATTCACCGAACAGGAACTCGCGGACATCCGCGAGGCCGCCGCCGCCGACGGCAAGAGCATCAAGGCGTATGTGCACGACCTGTCCGTGCGCGAGCAGCAGCGCCGCCGCTTCGTGGAACGGGCCGCGAAGTTCTGGAACGAGAACATGGCCGAGTTCGACGCGGCCTTCCCCGAGGAGGCCCCGCCGTCCGCGGGGCGGGGCGCGGCGGCCTGATGGCTCTGCTCATCGATCTGCCCTGGCTCCTGGGCGTACAGGAGCAGAAGCTGCACGAGGAGCCCGCCGTGCACGACTACACGGCGCTCCACGCGGCCGTGTCCCGGCACGCCTTCGACGTGGCGCGGTTCGACTACCGGCCCGACGCCGCCTGGCGGGCCGCCGCCCTGATGCACACGCTCGTCCGGCTCCAGCCGCTGCCCGTGCGCAGCAGCCTGTACGCGTGCATGGTCGTCGTGGCGTACATGGCCGCCGCCGGCGAAGGCATCGACCCGCCGTACGGGGCCGTCGTCGACCTCGCCCGGGACATCAAGGAGTTCCGCGTCGAGGTGTACGAATGCGCCGAGCGGATCCGGGCCTGGCGCATCTGAGCCGTCCCGGGGACCGGCGCCGGCCGGCGCCGTCAGAGCATGGACGTCGCCGGCACCAGGCGTGCGGTGATCACGAGCGTGCCTTCCTCGATCTGGTAGTCCAGCGGCAGATCCAGGGCGCGCATCGCCGCGACCATCCCCGTGTTCGAGGCCTGGGTCACGGCGTAGACGCTCTCGCACCGTGCCTCCCCGGCCAGTGCCACCAGCCGGCCGAGCAGCTCGGCGCCCACGCCCCGCCGCTGCCAGTCGTCCTCGACGAGGAGGGCGACCTCGGTCTCGTCGCCGTCCCACAGCAGATGGCCGAGGGCGACGAGACGGCCGGAGGCGGTGTACGCGGCCAGGGTGCGGCCGAAGCGCGGGCTGAGGAGGTGGCGCAGATAGCGGTCGGCGTCACCCATCGGCCCGTGATAGCGCAGGGCCAGCGTCGCGGGGGAGCAGCGGTCGTGCATCTCGCGCGCCGCGACGAGGTCGCCGGGGCCGGCCCGGCGGACGGTGATGGCGTTGCCCTCGGGCAGCGTCAGCACATCGCTGCGCGGCGGCACGCGCGGACCGAGCCGCGCGTCCAGCTCCACCAGCGCGCGGGCGCGGGCGAACTCCGTGGGCGTGAACGGCAGATACGGGCGCTCGATGGTGATCGATCCGCCGGACGGGTCGCGCAACCGCATCACTGTCTCCTCCCACACCCCTTCCCCGGGCACCGCCTCCGTGGGGGTGCCGCTGCGCGGTGAGCGCGCCGGGATCGAGTGGATCGTGCACCGGCCGAGCAACTGCCTGAGTGCCAGCGGGAGTTCGGAGGCGTCGAGCGCGGTGCGGGTGGCGAGGTTCAGTACCCGGGTCGGGGCGTCCACGAGGTCGTGGGCGTCCGCCCGCTCCAGCCAGGTGCCGCTGCCGCCGCCGGTGGCGACGGCCTGGGTCAGCACACCGGGCGGCAGTGCCGCCGGGGCACGCAGCAGCAACTCGTCGACGGTGCCGTCGGCCAGCGGGTGGGTCTGGAGGGCGAGGATGTCCACGCGGTGGTGCGCCAGCGCCTGGCACAGCGCGGCCAGGCTGCCGGGCTCGTCGCGCACGGTGGTGCGCATCCGCCACAGCGTCGTCGCCCCCGTGTCCGCCTGCGGGCGGGGCCCGGAGGCGGCGGCCGGGGTACGTCCGGCGCCCCGGGGCTCGTCCGCCACCGGTGGGGGAGCGGGGTGGTGCCGCCGGGCCCACCAGGTGTGGAAGCCGGTCGTCGCCAGCAGGGCGGCGGCGGAGGCGACCAGCAGGGTGGGGCCGTCGGGGCCGTGCACGACGGTGTTGGCCACGGAATCGGCGGCGGCCACGGCGGTGAACAGGGCGGCCAGTTCGACCAGGTCCCGCCGCCAGTGAGGGGGCCGGTGAGCGCGCTTCGCGGGGGTCTCGTCGGTCATGCCACCACCCTGGCCCAGCGGTGTTGCGTGATCACGAACGTCCTGTGACCGATGGGTTAAGGGCGCTTGCGGGCTCTTCCGTGCGAAGCGCCCGTTTTCCGCCGCGGCCTGATTTCTCCCTGCCGCGCACTCGCCCGCGCGGCGGTCTCAGCTGGTGCCCGCGCCGGACCCCAGGTCCTTCAGCGCGTCCTCCACGGCCCGGTGGAACGTCGGATACGCGTAGATCATGTGCCGCAGCGACGCGACCGGCACCTCGGCCCGGACCGCCACCGCCAGACCGTACAGCACCTCGCCGCCCGCCGGACCCGCCGAGGTCGCGCCGACCAGCACTCCGCGGTCGGCGTCCTCGACGAGTTTCACCAGGCCCTCGTTGCCGGCCTTGTGGATCCAGCCGCGCGCCGAGGACGGCACCCGTGAGAGGCCCGTCCGCACCCGCAGCCCCTTCTCCCGGGCCTGTTTCTCCGTCAGGCCCACCGCGCCGATCTCCGGGTCGGTGAAGGTGACGCGCGGCAGGGCGCGGTAGTCGGCGTCGGGGCCCGGCTCGCCGAGCACCGCCCGGACGGCGATGTCCGCCTCGTACATCGCGACGTGGGTGAACGCCCCGTGCCCGGTCACATCGCCCACGCCCCACAGCCCCGGCGCCGCCAGCAACTGCCCGTCGACCGCCAGCGCCCGTGCCTTCGGGTCGAGGCCCACGGTCTCCAGGCCCAGTCCGGCGAGGTCCACCCGACGGCCCGTGGCGACCAGCAGCCGCTCGGCGGTCAGCTCGTCGCCGTCCTCCAGCGTGACCGTGAAGGTGTCACCGGTGTGCCGCACGCGGCTCGCCCGCGCCCCGGTCCGAAGGGTCAGGCCCTCCTCGCGCAGCACTCCGGCCAGCAGCTCCCCGGCCTCCGGCTCCTCGACGGGGATCAGGGCGTCGAGGGCCTCCACCACGGTGACGCGGGTACCGAAGCGGGCGTAGACCTGCGCGATCTCCACACCGATCGCGCCGCCTCCGAGCACGAGCAGGGAGCGCGGCGGCTCCTTCGCGGCGACCGCGTCCCGGTTGGTCCAGTACGGCACGTCGGCGAGACCGGGCACCGGTGGGATCTGCGGGCGGGTGCCCGTCGCGAGCACCACACCGCGCCGGGCGTGAAAGGCCTCGGTCCCCCCGTCGTTCCCCGTCACCTCCACCCGGCCCGGCCCGGTGAGCCTGCCGCGCCCGCGCGCCAGCCGGCCGCCCTTGCCGGTGAAGCGGTCGGCGGCGACGTGGTCGTCCCAGTCGTCGGTGGCCTCCTCGCGGATCCGGGCGGCCACCGGCCCCCAGTCCGCCGTGACCTCGGCGGATCCCGCCATACCGGGCACGCGCCGCGCCTCCGCCAGCAGATTCCCGGCGCGGATCATCATCTTGCTGGGCACGCACCCCCAGTACGGGCACTCGCCGCCGACCAGCTCCGCCTCGACGCCCACCACGCTCAGCCCGGCCTCGGCCAGGCTGCCCGCCACCTGCTCACCGCCCGGCCCCATACCGATGACGACGACATCCACCTGCTCGGCCATGGCGCAGCGCCCCTTCCCGTCGGGTCCCGCTCGGTTCGCCCAGGATTTCCCACCTTCCCATCCGCCCCCGGCGGCGTCACTGTCCGACGCGCCCCGGCTGGAGCACCTTGGTGAACAGCACCGCCCCGCTCTCGGCGCGCAGCCGGACGGTCAGCTCGCCGCTGTCCGCGTCGATGGCCACCTCTCCGAAGAACTGGCTGTCCTGCCCGGGCGGCACGTTCGCCGTGGCGGGTGCCTTGACGAAGGGCTGCTCGGGTCCGAAGGTGCCGTCCAGCCCCACCGCCGGGAAGCCGCCCGCATTCAGCGGTCCCGAGACGAACTCCCAGAACGGCGCGAAGTCCTTGAACGCCGCCCGTGCGGGGTCGTAGTGCTGCGCGGAGGTGTAGTGCACATCGGCGGTCAGCCACAGGGTGCCGGTGATCCGGCGGTGCTTGATGTGCCGCAGCAGCTCGGCGATCTGCAGTTCGCGGCCGAGCGGCGCCCCCGGGTCGCCCTGTGCGACAGCCTCGAAGTTCACCGCGCCGTCCGGGACGACCAGGCCCAGCGGCATGTCGGAGGCGATCACCTTCCACACCGCGCGCGAGCGCGACAGCTCCCGCTTGAGCCACGCCAGCTGCCGGGCGCCGAGGATGCCGCCGTTGTCGTCGGGCCGCCGGCCGGGGGAGTTGGCGTCGCGGTAGGTACGCATGTCGAGGACGAAGACATCGAGCAGGGGGCCGTGGCGCAGCACCCGGTAGACCCGGCCGTCCTCGTCGGCCCGTTTGGTGGAGAGGGGGAAGTACTCGCCGAAGGCCCGCAGCGAGCGCGCGGCCAGCACATCGACGCTCTTCTCGGTGTAGCGCGCGTCGTCGAGGATCTGCCCGGGGTACCAGTTGTTGCGCACCTCGTGGTCGTCCCACTGGACGATCGAGGGCACCTGGGCGTTGAAGTCACGCAGGTTCGTGTCCAGCAGGTTGTAGCGGAAGGCGCCGCGGAACTCCGCGAGCGTCTCCGCCACCTTCGACTTCTCCGGGGTGGTGAGGTTCCGCCAGGTGCCGCCGCCGGGCAGCGCGACCCGCTCCTGGATCGGCCCGTCGGCGTAGATGGTGTCGCCGCTGCACAGGAAGAAGTCCGGGTCCAGCCGCCGCATGTGGTCGAAGATGCGGTATCCGCCGCGGTCGGGGTTGATGCCCCAGCCCTGTCCGGCGAGGTCTCCCGACCACAGGAAGCGGATGTCCTTCCGGCGTGCCGGGGCGGTGCGGAAGGTGCCGTACACCGCGCGGCCGGTGCGCCGCGGGTCGTCGGGGTCGGCGAGGACGACCCGGTAGTGGATCTGCTCGCCGGGCGGCAGGCCGACGAGCGGCGTCCGGCCCGTGAAGTCCGTGTCCGGCCCGACGACCGGGCCGACCCAGCGGCGTGCTCCGCGGAACGAGTCGGTGGCCGCGGTCTCCACGACCATCCGGGCCCTGCGGTCCGAGCGCGCCCACACCAGCCCCGAAGAGGCCGTCACATCCCCCACCTGCACGCCCCATTCGGCGCCGGGCCGCCCCGACAGCGCCTGCGCGGGCGCCGCACCGGCCATGGACGGCACCGTCAGCGCGGCGGCCCCGGCCAGCGAGCCCCGCAGCACCGCGCGCCGGTCGACGGCCGTCCCCGAATCCCGGGTCATGGAAAACCTCCTGTGTCTCACTGATCCCCTTTGCTACCGGTGCCACATGCCCCGCGCCCGAACGGACGGTGAACAACGGGTCATCGGGCGACGGGGAAGCGCCGTCCGGACGGGCGCCCGGGTGGGCAGGCGCCGGCCGGACGGGCCGGGGTCCTGCGGCGGAGGTCCGAGGACCAACGACCGATCGCGCGATGATCAACCGCCGCATAGGCTCGCGCCATGCCTGCCAACGCACACGCACACATACGCATCGCCCGCCCCTCCCGTGACCTCGACGCCGCCGAGCGCTTCTGGGTCCACGGGCTGGGACTGTCCGTGGTCTGGCGGCGTGACATCGCCGCCGAGGACCCGCCGGGCGAGGAGTACCGGCTGCTCATGGTGGGCTGGCCGGACGCCGGCTGGCACCTGGAGCTGTCCTACGAAGCCGGGGCGCCCACCGCGCCCGTGCCCACGGACGAGGACCTGCTCGTCGTCTACCTCGACGGCCCGGTCCCGGACGAGCTGGTCGCCCGTCTCGAGGAGCACGGCGGCAAGCGCGTCCCGGCGCACAACCCCTACTGGGACACATGGGGGGTCACCGTCGAGGACCCGGACGGCTACCGTCTGGTGCTCTCGACGCGCGAGTGGACCAACGTCCCCTTCCCCGGGGCCTGATGCGCCGACGCGGCGGCGTGCGTCAGCGGGTGGCGTCGAGGATGACGCGGGCCACGAGCGCGGGATCGTCGTTCATGGGGACGTGCCCGCAGCCGGGCAGCCGGATGAGCCGCGCGCCGGGCATGACCTTCTTGGCGCGGATGCCCTGACGGCGCAGGAGGATCCGGTCGGCGGTGCCCCAGGCGACGGTGACCGGCACCTCGGCGAGGTCATGGGTGAACAGCACCGAACGCCCGGCGGCGAGGGTGGCCTCGAAGGCGGTCGCCTCGCGCAGGGCACGGGTCTCGGCGATCACCGCCTCCGGCGAACGGCGGGCGGGCCGGGCGTAGATGGTGGAGGTCAGCGCCGCGCGGCCGGCCGCCGTACGGGCCATCCGCGCCACCGTGGGGGACGGAAGCCTCAGGGCGCCGTGCCGCATGGCGCGCAGCACCCCGAAGGCATAGCGGCGCTCGCCCTCGGTCCAGAACCCGGCCGGCGAGAAGGTGGTGACGGTCCGTACGAGCTTCTCGTGCCCGAGCTGCAGGGCGAGCAGGCCGCCGAGGGAGTTGCCCACGACGTGCGGCCGGTCCAGACCCAGCGCGTCGAAGAGCGCGCCGAGGACGCCCGTCACCTCCCGCAGGCCGTGGCCGACGCCGTCGGGCAGCGCGGGGGAGACGCCGAAGCCGGGCAGGTCGACGGCAATGACGTCGCGCTCGGCGGCGAGGGCGCCGACGACCGGGTCCCAGGCCTGGAGGTGATGGCCGATGCCGTGCAGCAGGACCACCGGCTGCCCGCTGCCCACCCGTTCGTAGGCGACCTCCGCGGTCCGCCGTCCGGTGGGGGTGGCTATGGGGAACGAGATCGTGTCGACCATGGGAGCAACTCCTGTCGTCATCCGCGCTCGGCGTGAGTGAGACAGAATGTCAGCAGTGGTTACCGAAGGGTAGACCCCGGACGTGAGACGCCCCCGCCGCCTGCGGTGAGAGCGGGTTCACGTGGACAACCCGGCGCCGCGTCGGGTGGGATGTGAGGCGTGGGAGACCTGAAGACGACTGACGCCGCGCTTGACACCTTCGAGGAGCACCGGTCCACGCTGACCGGCGTGGCCTACCGCATGCTGGGCCGGGTGGCGGACGCGGAGGACATCGTCCAGGAGGCCTGGCTGCGCTGGTCCGGCGCGGACCGGGGCGAGGTCCGCGACGCGCGCGGGTATCTGGTGCGCGTCACCACCCGGCTGGCCATCGACCGGCTGCGCCAGGCGCAGTCCCGGCGCGAGGCCTACGTCGGGTCGTGGCTCCCCGAGCCGATCGCCACCGACTTCGGCCACACCGTTCCCGACACCGCCGAGCGGGCCGTGCTCGCCGACTCCGTCTCCTTCGCCGTCCTCGTCGTCCTGGAGTCGCTCTCCCCGCTGGAGCGCGCGGTCTTCGTGCTGCGCGAGGCGTTCGGCTTTCCGTACCAGGAGATCGCCGTCACCCTCGACCGCTCGGAGGCGGCCGTGCGCCAGCTCGCCGGGCGGGCCCGGCGCCACGTCGCGGAGGGCAAGCCGCGCTTCGCCGTGGACCCCGCGAGTCAACGCGACCTCACCGAGCGGTTCCTCGCCGCCGCCACCGGCGGCAGCGTCGGGGAACTGCTCGCCCTGCTCGCGCCCGACGTGCGGCTCGTCAGTGACAGCGGCGGCAGGGCGAAGGCCCCGCTGCGGGTCATCGACACCGCCGACAAGGTCGGACGGTTCCTCATCGCCGTGGGCCAAGAGGGGCTACCGGAGCCGGAGTTCCGCTTCATGGAGATCAACGGCCGCCCGGGGCTGTGCGTGTTGTCGCGGGGACGGCCGGACACCGTCTTCAGCCTCGATGTCGCGGACGGGCGCATCACCGCGATCTATCTGATGCGCAACCCCGACAAGCTCGCGGGCCTGGCGTCCTAGCGGCGGGCCGCCCCCGCCCGGGCGGCCCTCGGGTCAGAGCCCGCCGGCCACGCGCAGCACGGCGCCCGTGGTGTACGACGCCTCCGGCGACATCAGCCATGCCACCGCTCCCGCGACCTCCTCCGGCTCGCCGGGGCGGCCCATGGGCACGCGGTCGGCGTTGCGCCACGGCCGCTCGGGGTCGCCCATCGAGGCGTGGATATCGGTGACGATCATGCCGGGCTGCACCGAGTTGACCCGGACGCCCTCCTGGGCGAGTTCCTTGGCCAGGCCCATGGTGAGCGCGTCCACGGCGGCCTTGCTCGCCGCGTAGTGCACGTACTCCCCGGGGCTGCCCAGCGTCGCCGCGCCCGAGGAGATGTTCACGATCGCGCCGCCCTGTCCGCCGTGCCGGGTCGACATCTCCAGGGCCGCCCGCCGGGCGCAGATCAGCGCCCCTGTCACATTGACGTCGACGACGCGGCGCATCCGCTCCACCGGTGTCTCGGTGAACCGGCCGAGCAGCCCGGTGATCCCGGCGTTGTTGACCAGACCGGTGATCGGCCCCAGCCGCTCCCGCACCGTGTCGAACAGCTCGTCGACCTGGGACTCGACGCTGGTGTCGGCCTGCACGGCCACACACCTGCCGCCCGCTGCCCGGACCGCGGCCGCCGTCTCCTCGGCGGCGTCCCGGGCCCGTTCGTAGCCGATGCCGATGTGGTGTCCGGCGTGGGCCAGCCGCACCGCGACCGCCGCTCCGATGCCCCTGCTGCCACCCGTGATCACGGTGACCTGATCCATGTTCGCCGCCCCGAGTATGAAGAGCTGATGATCATCGACCGTACCTCTGTCATTGGTCTTGACCAAGTGTGCGTACCGTCCTATGGTCGCAGGGATACTGCAACAACCTTTAATAAAGAAGCGCGCAAAAAGCCTTTGCGGAGGATCAGGGTGGGGACCACGCAGCTGGACACGGTGCCGGAGCCGAAGTACTGGCACCTGAAGACCGTGCTCACCGACGCACTCGACTCCGAGTTCGCGGTGGGCGAGATCCTGCCCAACGAACGTGAGCTGGCGGCCCGCTTCGGCGTCGCCCGGGCCACGCTCCGACAGGCCCTCGAACAGCTCGAGCTGGAAGGCCGCCTCCAGCGCCGCCGCGGCGTCGGCACCACCGTCGCCCCGCCCCGGGTGGGTGTCGCCGTCGGCGACGCCGAGCACAGCTGGCCCGGCGCGGGCGCCGACAGCTGGCAGCCCGTCGACAGCGTCCTGGCCGCCCCGCCCGCCGCCGTCGCCCGCCTCCTCGGCACCGCTGCCGACGCCGTGGTGCACACCGTCCGCCGCACCCGCGGCAACCACGGCCAGCCGGTCGCCGCCGAGCTGCTGTACGTACCGGCGGACAGCGTTCCCTCACTCACCGCCATCGGCGCCCTCACCGGTGCGGGCCGCGCCCGGGCCGTGCTGCGCGAACTGCAGCGGCTGGACCTGGAGGGCCAGGACCGGTCCGTCGAGCTGGGCTCGGCCCGTGCCGACGACGCCAAGCAGCTCGACCGGCTCCCCGGCTCGCCCGTGCTCCTCGTCACCACCCGCTACTACGCGAACGGCCGCACCGTCGCCGTCGCCGTGGCCACCTACCGCGCCGACACCTGCAAGCTCACCTTCGGTGACTCGGGCATGCAGCTGCTGGCCGGCTGACGCCGCCCGGCATCCGGGGCCCGGTCAGCGACGTGCCGTGACCGTGCTCTCGACCGCGAAGAGCTGTTCCTCCACGTGGTCGAGGGCCAGTCGCAGCGCGCCCGTCGCCACCGCGGCCTCGCCCAGCAGCGACTGCGCCACCCGGGGCGGCCGCAGACAATAGCGGGCCAACTCCGCCCGCAGCGGCTCCAGGACACCGTCCAGTCCGGCCGCCCAGCCGCCCACCACGACCAGTTCGGGATCGAGCGCCAGCACCAGCGCCGCCACGTCGTGCACCAGCCGCCGCATGAACCGCTCCACCGCCGCCCGCGCCCGCGCGTCGCCCTCCCGGGCCAGCGTGAACACCCGCGCCACCTGCGCCTCGTCCAGCGGATGCAGCGGCTCCCCGGTGGTGGACAGCACCTCCTCCGGGGTGGCCTCCCGGCCCAGCAGATGCAGGGCGCCGATCTCCCCGGCCGCACCCCCGAAACCCCGGTGCAGCCGCCCGCCGATCAGCGAACCGGCCCCCGGACTCAGCCCCGCGAGCACGAACACCACATCGTCGGAGTCGGTGGCCGCACCCTTCCAGTGCTCGGCCACCGCGGCCGCGTTCGCGTCGTTCTCCACCAGCACCGGGCAGCGGAACGAGCGGCGCAGCCGCTCCCCGAGCCGTAGCCCGGTCCACTCCGGCAGCGCCGTACCCAGCCGGACCGTCCCGTCCGCCTCCACGATGCCGGGGCTCGCCACCCCCACCGCGCGCAGCGAACCGCACGCCACACCGGAGCGCCGCAGCAGATCGGCGACGGCCTCCCGCACCCGCTCCAGCCGCTCGTCGGCCGACGCGGTCTCGGACACCTCCAGGGACGCCGAGCCCATGACCCGTCCGCGCAGGTCCGCCAGGAGGGCGGCGACCCGGTGCGGTCCGATCTCGATGCCCAGCAGATGCCCCGCCTCGACCCGGAACCTGAAGCGCCGCGCCGGGCGGCCCTGGCGGCGTGCCGCGCCCTCCTCGGCGGACGCCTCCATCACGAGGCCGGATTCCATCAGCCCCTCGATCACGCCCTCGACGGTCGGCCGGGACAGCCCGGTCAGCTTGACGAGATCGGTGAGCGTGGGTGCCGCGGACGGGGCGGCGGTGCGCAACGCGTGCAGGACCACGGCCGAATTGATCCGCCGCAGCAGAGACGGATCCCCGCCGGTGAGCCGCCCCAACGTGCCGCCTCCTCGCTTGTGCGCGCCCTTCGCCCTGACGTGCGGATCGTATCCGGTGCCGTGCGGGTCGGCGAGCGTCGGGACGCCGCCCGGGGGAGGTGTCCGCGGCTCACCCCGGCGCGACGAATCCCGACTCGTACGCCGCGATCACCGCCTGGGTGCGGTCCCGTGCCCCCAGCTTCGCCAGTACCGCGCTGACGTGCGTCTTCACCGTCTCCGTGCCCAGGGTCAGGCTCGCGGCGATCTCCGGGTTGGACATCCCGCGCGCCATCAGCCGCAGCACATCCGCCTCCCGGGCCGTCAGCGCCGCCCGTTCCATCGCCGCGCGGGCGCGCTCGTTGCCGTACGAGGCCGCGAGCCTGCGCAGCGCGGTGGGGAACAGCAGCGAATCGCCCGCGGCCACCGTCCGTACCGCCTGCACGATCTCCGCCGGCGCGGCGCGCTTGAGGAGGAAGCCGTCGGCTCCGGCCCGCAGCGCGTCGTAGACGTACTGATCGTTCTCGAACGTCGTCACGACCAGGATCTTCGGGGGCGCCGCCACCGTGCGCAGCACCGCCCGGGTCGCCTCGATGCCGTCCAGCAGCGGCATCCGCACGTCCATCGCCACGACGTCCGGCCGCAGGCTCCGCACCAGCGGCAGTACGGCCGCGCCGTCCGCCGCCTCGCCCGTCACCTCGATGTCCGGCTGCGCGGAGAGGATGGCGCGCAGCCCGGCGCGCACCAGGGGTTCGTCGTCCACGAGCAGCACGGTTATCGGCACCGGGCCAGCCTAATGGGGCGTCAGAGCCGCTGCGGGCGGGCGCCGGTGGGGCCGTGGCGACCAGGCTCCGGACAACGTCGGCAGGTCGCGCATCGGCTCCAGCAGCACCTCACCGCCGTTGCCGCTGATCCTCTCGGCGGTGGCGGCGGCATCCGGCGACGAGGGCAGACACCGGGCGGCCTCCGTGTCCTGGGCCGCACGGCCGGTCAGCCCAGCGGGAGCACCGCCCGCACGCGCCACCCGTCCTCGTGCGCCCCCGCCTCGGCCTGTCCGCCGAGCAGGGTGGCACGCTCACGGATGCCCCGCAGCCCGCCGCCGCTGCCGGAGACCGTGCCACCCGCCCCGGACAGCGCGTTGTGGATCTCCAGCTCCACGGCCCGGTCACCGACGGCGATCCGTACCGACACCGGCACCGGGCCCGCGTGCCGCACCACATTGGTCAGCGCCTCCTGGACAATGCGGTACCCCTCCCGCGACACCGGCCCCGGCACGCTGTCCAGCGGACCGCTCACGTCCGACGTGACCTGTGCCCCCGAGCCCCGCGCCGCCGTCAGCAGCCGCTCGGCGTCGGCGAGGGTGGGGCGGGCTGCCGTCGGCGGGGCGTCCTCGCGCAGGATGCCCAGCACCCGTTCCAGGTCCTCCAGGGCGTGCCGGCCCGTCTCCTCGATCGCGGCCAGCGCCTGCTCGGTGAACTCCGCGGACCCCGCCGCCCGGGCCGCGCCCGCCTGGACCACGGCCACCGTCAGGGCGTGCCCGACAGAGTCGTGCAACTCCCGCGCCAGGCGGTTGTGTTCCAGCAGCCGTTCCGTACGCTCCTCCAACGCGGCGAGCCGCTCGGCCGCCGACGGCCCGAGCAGGGCCCGCGCCGCCGCGGCCAGCGCAGCGCCCGCCGCGACGACGAACACCAGCAGGAGGACCGGGGGCAACGGCGCGAGCAGCGCGTACCACCGGCCCTCGCCCGCCGGCCACCACGGAGCCGGATCGAGGACCCGGCCCCGGTCGGCGGAGCGCAGCAGCGCCCATGTCAGCGGGGGGACCCATACGCTCAGGAACGCCGTCAGCACGCCCAGTTCGTAGCGCAGCACCAGCCAGAGCGCCGTCCGCCACCGGTCGCCCCACGAGGCGCTGCGGGAAGCGGGCGTCCCGCCGTCGTGCGCGCCGGGGAACAGCAGCAACCGGGCCTGCACGCCCTCCGACAGCCGGACCGCCGGGACCATCGCCAAGGCCACCAGCAGGGGCACGGGAGTGACCAGCAGCCAGGCCGCCTGCCGCGTGCCGAGACCGGCCAGCCCCGGGTGGACGAGCGCGCAGACGGTCGCGAGCACGGTGGCCATGACCAGATGCAGCCAGCGGGTGAAGGTGACGGCCCGGAACACGAGGCGCGGTAGGGCGAGCATCCCGCCATCCTCGCAGCGGCCCCGTGGCAGCCAGGTGGCGGTCTCAGCCGGAGGGGGATTCGGCGGCGGCCCGCAGCCGCTCGTACTCCTCGGTCATCCTCGGCAGCGTCCAGGAGGCGTTCAGACCGCTGGGGTTGGGCAGCACCCAGATCCGCGTCGGGCCGATCGTCCGTTCCTGCGGTCCGATCACCGCGCGCTTGTCGTCGAAGGCGATCCGGTACGCGGTGACGCCGACGACCGCCAGCCACCGGGGCCGCAGCCGTGCCACCTTCTCGGTGAGCAGCAGCCCGCCCGCGCGGAACTCCTCCTTGCTCACCTCGTCGGCCCGTGCGGAGGGCCGGTCCACGACGTTGGTGATGCCGAGCCCGTACGCGAGCAGTTCCTCCTGCTCGGCCGGGGCGAGCTGCCGGGGCGTGAAGCCGGACCGGTACAGCACGGGCCAGAAGCGGTTGCCGGGCCGCGCGAAGTGATGGCCCGTGGCGGCGGACATCAGACCGGGGTTGATGCCGCAGAACAGGACCCGCAGATCCTCCGCGACCACGTCACCTACCACTGTGCGGCCCACCTTGAGCAACGGGAAAGAGGACATCCCGATGATAGGCGGTGCCGCCGAGCGCCCGTCCGGCCGGACAACGCGGACCGCCCGCCGCCGTGTCCGGAAAGGACACAGGGGCGGGCGGGTCCGTGAGACGCGGGGAAGACGTCAGAGGATGGCGCCCGGGGCGTACGCGGCCGCCTCCGGGTGCTGCTTGGCGATCTCCTCGATCCGGGCGACGACCGTGGCGACCTGGTCACCGGCGGCGCCGGTGAACGACAGCTTGTCGGCCATGAGGGCGTCGAGACCCGCGCGGTCCAGCGGGATCCGCTCGTCGGCGGCGAGCTTGTCGAGCAGCTCGTTGCGCTCGGCACCCTGCTCGCGCATCGCCAGCGCGGAGGCCACCGCGTGCTCCTTGATGACCTCGTGGGCGACCTCGCGGCCGACCCCGGCGCGCACCGCGCCCATCAGCACCTTGGTGGTGGCGAGGAAGGGGAGGTAGCGGTCCAGCTCCCGGGCGACGACGGCCGGGAACGCGCCGAACTCGTCGAGCACCGTCAGGAAGGTCTCCAGCAGGCCGTCGAGCGCGAAGAACGCGTCCGGCAGCGCGACGCGGCGCACCACCGAGCAGGAGACGTCGCCCTCGTTCCACTGGTCGCCCGCCAGCTCGCCGGTCATCGAGGCGTAGCCGCGCAGGATGACCATGAGGCCGTTGACGCGCTCGCAGGAGCGGGTGTTCATCTTGTGCGGCATCGCGGACGAGCCCACCTGACCCGGCTTGAAGCCCTCGGTCACCAGCTCGTGGCCGGCCATCAGCCGGACGGTCTTGGCCAGCGAGGACGGCGCGGCGGCCAGCTGTACCAGCGAGGTGACCACGTCGTAGTCCAGCGAGCGCGGGTAGACCTGGCCGACGGAGGTGAAGGCGTGCGCGAAGCCGAGGTGGCCCGCGATCCGCTGCTCCAGCTCGGCCAGCTTCGAGGCGTCGCCGCCGAGCAGGTCCAGCATGTCCTGCGCGGTGCCGACGGGGCCCTTGATGCCGCGCAGCGGGTAGCGGCCGAGCAGCTCCTCCAGCCGCCCGTAGGCGACGAGCAGCTCGTCGGCGGTGGTCGCGAAGCGCTTGCCGAGGGTGGTGGCCTGCGCGGCGACGTTGTGCGAGCGCCCCGCCATGACCAGCTCGGCGTACTCGCCGGAGAGCTTGCCGAGGCGGGCGAGGACGGCGACGGTACGGTCGCGCATCAGCTCCAGCGAGAGCCGGATCTGGAGCTGCTCCACGTTCTCCGTGAGGTCACGGGAGGTCATGCCCTTGTGGACGTGCTCGTGGCCGGCGAGGGCGTTGAACTCCTCGATGCGGGCCTTCACGTCATGCCGCGTGACCTTCTCGCGCTCGGCGATGGAGGCCAGGTCGACCTGGTCCAGAACCCGCTCGTAATCGGCGAGGGCGGCGTCCGGCACCTCGATCCCCAGGTCCTTCTGGGCACGGAGTACCGCGAGCCACAGCTTCCGCTCCAGCTTGACCTTGTACTCGGGGGACCACAGGACGGCCAGCTCGGTGGAGGCGTAGCGGCCGGCGAGGACATTGGGGATGCGGGGCTTCAAAGACGCAGCAGTCACGTGACCGGATTCTACTGGCGTTTTACGCAGGTCGGCGCCCCGCCCCGGTTTGTGCGTTGCTACGAGAGCGGCTCGGCGGGCTCGGCGTCGCCCCCGTACGGGCTCAGCTCGGCCCGCTTGGGCGGCCGGCCGTCCCCGCTGGAGCGTCCGGTCAGCCGGCGGCCGATCCACGGCACCAGGTGCTCGCGGGCGAACCGGGCGTCCGAGGTCCGGCGGGCCGCCCAGCCGGGGCGGACCAGCGGGGGCAGGGGCTCGCGCCAGTCGAACGAAGGCTCGTGCCCGAGTGCCTGCCCCACGGCCTCGGCCACCCGCCGGTGCCCCTCCGCGTTCAGATGCAGCCGGTCCTCGGCCCACAGCCGGGAGTCGCCCAGCACCTCGGCGCCGAAGAGATCGACGACGAGCGCACCGTGCCGGCCGGCCAGGTCGTCGATGAAGCCGAAGAGCTGCTCCATGCGCGGCCGGAACCGCTCCATCACCGGGCCCTGCCGTCCCGGGCTGCGCATCAGTACCAGCTGACGGCAGCTCGGCGCGAGCCGCGCCGCCGCTTCCTCCAGCCGCGCGCAGACCAGGTCCACGTCGCACTTGGGGCGCAGCACGTCGTTGAGTCCGCCGACCAGCGTCACCAGATCGGCGCCCATCGCCGCGGCGGGCGCTGCCTGCTCGTCGGTGATCTGGCCGATGAGCTTGCCGCGCACGGCGAGGTTCGCGTAGCGGAAGCCGGGGGCGCGCTCCGCGAGGCGGGCCGCGAGGAGATCGGCCCAGCCGCGGTACGAGCCGTCCGGCAGCTCGTCGGACATGCCCTCGGTGAAGGAGTCACCGACGGCGACGAAGCTCGTGTATGTGTAGGTCGCATTGATCTCCATGGCGCGGGCGATCCTACTCCCCGGCGGGGCGGCACCGGCACCCCGTGCCGGTGCCGCCCCGCCGGGGGCGCCTCACGGCCGCTGGCCCACCAGCTCGCGCAGGACGTCCTCCAGCGTGACCAGCCCGGCCAGCCGGTCGTCCGCGCCGATGACGGCCGCGAGGTGGGTGCCGGTGCCGCGCATCGCCGTGATCACGTCGTCCAGCGGGGTGGCCGCCCGGACCTGGGCGATCGGGCGCATCCGGCGGCGCGGGAAGGGTACGTCGCGCGGCTCGGCGTCCAGCGCGTCCTTCACGTGCAGATAGCCCGTGATCCGGCCCGCGTTGTCCACCACCGGGAAGCGGGAGAACCCCGACTCGGCGGACAGCCGCTCCAGCCCCTCGGGGGTGATGCCGAAGGGGGCGGAGACAACCCGCTCCACCGGCAGCACGACGTCCTGGACCGGGCGGGAGCCCAGCTCCAGCACGTCCCGCAGCCGCTCGGTCGCCCGGGCGTCCAGCAGGCCCGCCGCGCTGGAGTCGGCGACGATCCGGGCGAGCTGGTCGTCCGAGAAGGTCGCCGCGACCTCGTCCTTGGGCTCCACCCGCAACAGCTTCAGCAGCGAATTCGCCAGCTGGTTGATGGCGAACACCACCGGGCGCAGCGCCCGCGCGAGGGTGACCAGCGGCGGGCCGAGCAGCAGCGCGGTGCGCACCGGTTCGGCGAGGGCGATGTTCTTCGGCACCATCTCGCCGAAGAGCATGTGCAGATACGTCGCCACGGCTAGCGCGATCACGAACGACACCGGGTGGGTCAGCCCGGCCGGCATGCCGACCGCGTGGAACACCGGCTCCAGGAGATGGGCGATCGCCGGTTCGGCGACGACACCGAGCACCAGGGTGCACAGCGTGATGCCGAGCTGGGCCGCGGCCATCAGCGCCGAGATGTGCCGCAGGCCCCACAGGACACTGTGGCCACGCCGGTCACCGCGCTCGGCGTACGGCTCGATCTGGCTGCGGCGCACCGAGATCAGCGCGAACTCCGCGCCGACGAAGAAGGCGTTGACGACCAGCGTCGCCAGGCCGATGAGCAGTTGGACGGCGGTCATCGGCCGGCCTCCTTACGGGTCCCGAAGCGGGATCCGCCGTCGGTCGCGGAGCCGAGGCCGGCGCTGCCGCGCGGGTCGGGGCCCGCGTCCGGCGGCGGAGCCGTCAGCCGGACCCGTGCCGCGCGGCGGCCGGAGGCGTCGATCACGTCGATCCGCCAGCCCTCCACCTCGACGGTGTCGCCCTCGGCCGGGATCCGGCCGAGCTCGGTCGCGACCAGCCCGGCCAGCGTCTCGTACGGGCCGTCCGGCGCCCGCAGGCCGATGGCCTCCAGCTGGTCGGTACGGGCCGCGCCGTCCGCGTCGTAGAGCTCGCGGCCCGCGGCGTCCTGCCCGGCCGGGGCGAGGTCGGGGATCTCGACGGGGTCGTGCTCGTCGCGGACCTCGCCGACGACCTCCTCGATGATGTCCTCCAGGGTGACCACGCCCGCCGTGCCGCCGTACTCGTCGATGACGACGGCCATGCTGCGCTTGGCCGACAGCCGGTCCAGCAGCCGGTCCACCGTCAGCGACTCCGGCACCAGCAGCGGCTCGCGCAGCAGCGCCGCGACGGGATGGTGCGGGCGCTGCTCGGCGGGTATCGCGAGGACGTCCTTGATGTGGGCGATGCCGACGACCGTGTCGAGATTGCCGCGGTAGACGGGGAAGCGGGACAGGCCGGTCGCCCGGGTGGCGTTGGCGACGTCCTCGGCCGTGGTCTCCGCGCCCAGCGCGGTGACCTGGACGCGGGGCGTCATCACGTTCTCCGCCGTCAGTTCGGCGAGGTTCAGCGTCCGGACGAACAGCTCGGCGGTGTCCGCCTCCAGCGCGCCCTCCTTGGCGGAGTGCCGGGCGAGCGCGACCAGTTCCTGGGGCGAGCGCGCCGTGGCCAGCTCCTCGGCCGGCTCCAGGCCCATCCGGTGCAGCGTGCGGTTGGCGGTGTTGTTGAGGTGGGTGATCAGGGGCCGGAACGCCGCGCTGAACGCGCGCTGCGGACCCGAGACGCGCTTCGCCACCGGCAGCGGCCGGGAGATCGCCCAGTTCTTCGGCACCAGCTCGCCGACGACCATCAGCACCACCGTGGAGATCACGGTGCCCAGCACCAGGGCGGTCGAGGACGCCACGGAGGCGGACAGGCCGAGTGCCTTCATCGGGCCGGTGAGCAGCGCCGCGATGGACGGCTTGGAGATCATGCCGATGATCAGACCGGTGACCGTGATGCCCAGCTGGGCGCCCGAGAGCTGGAAGGTGAGGCCGCGCACCGCCTTGAGCGTGCCCTCGGCGCCGCGGTCGCCGTTCTCGACGGCCCGCTCCAGCTCACCCCGCTCGACGGTGGTGAGGGAGAACTCGGCCGCGACGAAGACGGCACAGGCCAGGGTCAGCAGCAGGGCGACCAGCAGGAGGAGTACTTCGGTCATCGGTTCACCTCCGTCCCATGATCCGGCAGGGGCGGGAGGAGCGCGCGATGTCGACTCCGGGGACTACTGGGAGGCTCGCCCATGGCTGGACGCTCACACCTTTCATTGGCTCGTGACGGGTGAAGCTCGTGGTGGGTGAAGAAAGGACCAAGAAGGTCAGTTTGACCACTCAATGGTAAAGGATCAGCAAAGTGGTGCGGTCGACGTGCCACCGAGCGGCTTGACCCACCGGCTCCACTGCGGCTCGCGGGTGTAGCCCGCCGCGCGCCACGCGTGGTGCGCCGCATCGTTGTGGTCCAGCACCATCGCGTCCCCGCGGCGCCCGCCGAGCGAGACGAACCGCTCCTCGGCGGCCGCGAGCAGCGCGCTCGCCACGCCCCGGCGGCGGTGGCGGGGGTGGACGGCGAGCCGGTAGAGATGGCACCGCCAGCCGTCGAAGCCGGCGATCACGGTGCCGGCCGGCTCGCCGTCGTACTCGGCCAGCAGCAACGCCCCGGGGTCCCGGTCGAGAAGCCGGGCCACGCCCGTGGGGTCGTCGCTGATGCTCGTCCCCTCGGCGGCCTCCTTCCAGAAGGCCAGCACGGCGTCGAGCTCCGAGGGCGCCGCGGCCCGGATGTGAAGATCGCTCATGGCGGCGATCCCATCACCGGCCGGGGCGCGGTGTCGAACATGTTCCGTCATGCGGTCAGGTGCCGTGCGGCTCTTCGGTCACCGAGGGCGAAGCCGTTCCGGGCGATGCTCCGGGACGGTGGACGACGTGCGGTCGAACGGCTCGCGACGGGCCCGCACCCGCTCCGGGCGGCGGCCGCCCGCCGGACCTCACGGTGCGGGACCCGCGGCGATCACCCGCCGATCACCCCGGCGGTCACCTCCCGTCGCTTTCGAGCGGGCGCCTGGCCACCCCCAGCACACAGGGCGAAGCGGGCGTCGGTACTCTGCCCGCCGGCACCCGCAGCCGACGGTACGGACCCAGCTCGAACCCCGCCGCCTCGATCTCGGCCAGCGGGTCCCGCGCGGTATGACAGCCGCCGAACAGCACCGGCCAGACGGTCCGGTCCAGCGCCCGCTGCACGGTCGCCTGCCCCCGGCCCTGCGCCAGCCCGTGCTCGAAGAACCGCAGCTCACCACCCGGCCGCAACACCCGGCGCAACTCCGCCAGAGCACGCCGCACATCCCGCACGGAACACAGCACCAACGACGCCACCGCCGCGTCGTACGCCTCGCTCTTCACCGGCAGCGCCTCCGCCGCCCCCGGCACCACGTCCACCGGCACCCCGGCGCGCACGGCGGACTCCACCGCCAGCCGCCGGAGCAGCCGCTCCGGCTCGATCGCCACGACCTCGGAGACGGTCCCCGGGTAATAGGAGAAGTTCAGCCCGTTTCCCGCGCCGATTTCGATGACCCGGCCCGACAGCCCGTCCAGCAACTCCCGCCGGTGCGCGGCCACTCCGGCCCGCCGGTCGGCCACCGGGCTCAGCTTCGCGTACACCCGCGCGAACAGCGGATGGTGCACGGCGTCGTGCGGCGTTCTGGTGTTCCGCGGCATGACACACCCCTTCCCGGGGATACGACGGCTACCGCGATTCTTCCCCGGTCGAACCCGCCCCCACCGTCGCCGCGCCGCCTCCTTGGAGTGGGGCGGGCGGGCGTCAGGGCCGCTGCTGTGTCGCTCAGTGGTGCTGCGACGCGAAGCGGCCCGCGTCCCAGCCGCCGGACAGCTCCGGCGCCAGCCAGGTGGGGGCCGCGGTACGGAAGGTGTCCGGGGGGAGGGTGCCCGCGCCCTCGGGGACGGCTCCCAGCAAGGGGGCCTCCGCCGCCTCGGGGAGGTCGGCGAGGTTGCAGAGGGTGGCGAGGTCGGGCACGGCCGGCCAACTGCCGATGACCACGCCCGCGCATCGCAGGCCGCGCGCACGCAGGGCCTCGGCCGTGAGCGCGGTGATGTTGAGCGTGCCCAGGCCCGGCTGGGCGACGACGAGGACCGGCGCGTCCAGCAGCCGGGCCACGTCCGCGAGCGTCGAGCCCGCCTCGTCCAGCCGGACGAGCAGCCCGCCCGCGCCCTCGACCAGCACCAGATCATGGCTCTCGGCCAGGCGCGCCGCCGCCTGCTCGATCTCCTTGGGGCGCACCGGTGCGCGGCCGGCCCGGCGGGCGGCCGTCGCGGGCGCCAACGGCTCGGGGTACCGGGCGAGTTCGAGGCCCGTCACCGCCCCCGCCAGCCGCTCGACCTCCGCGACGTCCCCCGGTTCCTGGGCCGTGACGCCCGTCTGGGCGGGCTTGAGTACGGCCACGGAGCGGCCGGCGGCCACCGCCGCGGCCGCGACTGCCGCGGTCACGACGGTCTTGCCGACCTCGGTGCCGGTGCCGGTGACGACGAGTACGGACATGGTTCCTGCCTCCGTTCGCCGCGCGCGCAGCGCGGTGTGCCTGCCGGCGGCCCGGTGAGCCGGTCGGCCGTCGGCGCCGAGCCGGCGCCTCCCGGCGTCCGCCGTTGATCGTGCCGCCGTGTACAGCGGCCGTGATGTGACGCCGCGCTGCCGGGACACCGCTCAGGGGCGGCGTCCGGGGCGCGGTGCGGTGCCCGGGGTCCCGGGCCGGCCGGCCGGGGGCGGGACACGGCCCCGTCCCCGGCCCGTGGCGTTACCCCGCCGCCGCGACGGCCCGCACCGCCGCGCAGATCCTGGCCACGTCCTCGTCCCCCGTGATGTAGGGCGGCATCGTGTACACGAGATTGCGGAACGGTCGCAGCCATACGCCCGCCCGCACCGCGGCCCGGGTCGCCGCGGCCATGTCCACGTCGTGGTCCAGCTCGACCACCCCGATGGCGCCGAGCACGCGCACCTCCCGTACCGCCGGGAGCTCGGCCGCGCCGGCCAGGCCCTCGCGCAGTCCGGCCTCGATCCGCTTGACGTCCGTGCGCCAGTCCCGCGCGAGCAGCAGGTCGATCGAGGCGTTCGCGATCGCGGCGGCCAAGGGGTTGGCCATGAACGTCGGGCCGTGCGCGAGCACCGGCACCTCGCCCCGGGAGATCCCCTCCGCCACCCGCGAGGTGCACAGCGTCGCGGCCATCGTGAGATACCCGCCGGTCAGCGCCTTGCCCAGGCACAGCACATCGGGGGAGACACCGGCGTGCCCGGAGGCGAACAGCGGGCCCGTGCGGCCGAAACCCGTGGCGATCTCGTCGAAGATCAACAGCACGCCGTGCTCGTCGCACGCTTCCCGCAGCACCCGCAGATACGCGGGGGAGTGGAAGCGCATGCCGCCGGCGTTCTGCACGACAGGCTCGACGATCACCGCGGCCAACTCGTCGGCGTGCCGCGCGACGAGCTCCCGCAGGTGTGCGACGTAGGCCGGGTCGGGCTCGGCGTCGAACCCGGTGGGCGGCGCGTCCGCGAAGATCTGTCGCGGCAGCACACCGGACCACAGAGCGTGCATGCCACCGTCCGGGTCGCACACCGACATCGGCTGCCAGGTGTCGCCGTGGTAGCCGCCGCGCCAGGTCAGCAGCCGCTGCTTGCCCGGTCTGCCGACCGAACGCCAGTACTGGAGGCACATCTTCACGGCCACCTCGACCGACACCGAGCCGGAGTCGGAGAGGAAGACGTGGCGCAGCGGTTCCGGAGTGATCTCCACCAGGCGGGTGGCGAGTCGCACGGCGGGCTCATGGGTGAGCCCGCCGAACATCACATGGCTCATCCGCCCCAGCTGTTGCTGGGCCGCCTCGTTGAGCACCGGGTGGTTGTAGCCGTGGACCGCCGACCACCACGAGGACATGCCGTCGATCAACTCGGCCACGCCGTCGACCGGTTCGGCCAGCCGCAACCGCACCCCCGACGCGGACTCGACGACCAGCGGGTCGACCCGGCCGGGCATCGGCCCGTACGGATGCCAGACGTGCTGCTTGTCCAGGGCGAGCAACTCGCCCGCGGTGAGCGGCTCAGGCATTGGGAGGCAGCTCCGTGCCGGCGCCACGACGGCGGACGGCGACCAGATCCGTACGGGCCTCGCCGGCGTCCGTGCGGGTCTCACCGGCCGGAGCCGGGAGCTCTCCCTCCGCGGTGGCCGCGGCCCCGTCGGCCGCGCCCGTCTCCCCGTCCCCGCAAGGGCCGCAGCCGCCGCCCCCGTGCCCGCCGCAGCCGGACGCCATCGCGTCGGCCCGGTGCGCGGGCAGCGTCGTGGTGCCGGTGCCCTCCACCTCGAAGCCGGCGTCCGCGATCATGTCGAGGTCCGCCTTGCCCTCCTGGCCCTCACTGGTCAGATAGTCGCCCAGGAAGATCGAGTTCGCGAGGTGCAGCGCGAGCGGCTGCATCGACCGCAGGTGCACCTCACGGCCGCCCGCGAGCCGTACCTCCACGTCCGGGCAGACGAACCGCACCATCGCCAGGATGCGCAGCGCGCGCTGGGGGGTGAGGTTCCACTCCTTGGCCAGCGGGGTCCCCTCGAAGGGGATGAGGAAGTTGACCGGCACCGAGTCCGGGTTCAGCTCGCGCAGCGCGAAGACCACGTCCACCAGGTCCGCGTCGCTCTCGCCCATGCCCGCGATCAGCCCGGAGCAGGCGGACATCCCCGCCGCCTGGGCCTGCTGCACGGTGTCGACGCGGTCGGCGAAGGTGTGGGTGGTGGTGATGTCGCCGTACGTCGCCTCGGAGGTGTTGAGGTTGTGGTTGTAGGCGTCGGCTCCGGCTGCCCGCAGCCGCTCGGCCTGTCCGTCGGTCAGCAGCCCGAGGCACGCGCACACCTCGACGTCCTCGTTCTGCTCCTTGATCGCCTCGATGGTCTTCGAGACCCGGTCGATGTCCCGGTCCGTCGGGCCGCGCCCGCTGGCGACCAGGCAGACCCGCTTCGCACCGCCGGCGACGCCCGCGGCCGCCGCCTTCGAGGCGTCGTCCGGCTTGAGCCAGGTGTACTTGAGGATCTCGGCCTTGGAGCCCAGCCGCTGCGAGCAGTACGAGCAGTCCTCGGGGCAGAGCCCCGACTTGAGGTTGACGAGGTAGTTCAGCTTCACCCGCCGTCCGAACCACCGGCGGCGCACCTTGCCCGCCGCGGCCACCACATCGAGCAGGTCGTCATCGGTGGTCGCCAGTACGGCGAGCGCCTCTTCGCGGGTCGGCAGCTCCCGCCGCAACCCCTTGTCCACCAGCGTGTTCAGCAGGTCCATGGCGCCGATCCTCGCCTACGGCAGCACTCCCGGCCAAGGTAGAGATCGCACAACGGGGGCCGATTCATGTGTGTGTATTGCCACACCCTGACCAGGGCCATCGGCGGCTACGTTCTATGCAAACCCCACAGAACGCGAAGGACGGCCGATGCCCCAGGATCCGTTCGACTGGATCGACGCGGAGCACGAGCGGCGGCTGGCCGCCGGGCTCGTACGGACCCTACGGCCGCGGCCGGCCGACTCGCCGCTCGTCGATCTGGCCGGGAACGACTACCTGGGCCTCACCCGTCACCCCGAGGTCACCGAGGCCGCCGCCGGCGCGGCCCGCCGCTGGGGCGCGGGGGCCACCGGCTCCCGGCTGGTGACCGGCACCACCGCCCTGCACACCCGGCTGGAGGAGAGCCTCGCCGGGTTCTGCGGATTCGAGGCGGCGCTCGTCTTCTCCTCGGGGTACGCCGCGAACCTCGCCGCGGTCACCGCCCTGTGCGGCCCGCCGAACCTGTCCGGTTCGTCCCCTTCGGTCCCGCTCGTCGTCTCCGACGCCGGCAACCACGCCTCGCTCATCGACGGCTGCCGGCTCGCCCGCGCCGAGACGGCCGTCGTCCCGCACGCCGACGCGGAAGCGGTCCGCAAGACGCTGGGGGCGCACGAGGGCCGGGCCCTCGCCGTCACCGACTCCGTCTTCTCCGTGGACGGCGACGCCGCACCGCTGGCCGCGCTCGCCGAGGCCTGCCGGGAGCACGGCGCGGCGCTGCTGGTGGACGACGCGCACGGACTCGGGGTCCTCGGCGAAGGGGGCCGGGGCGCGGTGCACGCGGCGGGCCTGGCGGGGGACGCGGACGTCGTCGCCACGGTCACCCTGTCGAAGTCGCTGGGCAGCCAGGGGGGCGCGGTGCTAGGCCCCGCGCGCGTCATCCGGCATCTCGTCAGCCACGCACGGACGTTCATCTTCGACACCGGGCTCGCCCCGGCGGCGGTGGGCGGCGCGCTCGCGAGCCTTGCGGTGCTGCGCCGCGAACCGGGGCGCGCGGCCCGGGTGCGGCACGTCGCCACCGAGCTGCACCGGAGGCTGACGGCGGCGGGGCTGACGGCGGTACGGCCCGACGCGGCGGTGGTGTCCGTCCGGGCCCCTTCACCGGAGGCCGCCGTGCGATGGGCGGCCGACTGCCGCGCCGCCGGGCTCGCGGTCGGCTGCTTCCGCCCCCCGTCCGTGCCCGACGGCGTCTCGCGGCTGCGGCTGACGGCGCGCGCGGACCTCACGGACCGGCAGATCGAGGAGGCGGCCGGCACGGTCCTGCGGACCGCACCGGCCGCCTGACGCTCAACTCCTGGTGGCGGTGGCCCCATCGGCCGCCCCGGCCCCGCGGCGGCGGCCGAGGCCACCGCCGCGGAGGTCTCCCACGAACGAGGACCACGCGGCGGGCGAGAACGACAGGACGGGTCCGGCCGTGCGCTTGGAGTCCCGTACGGCCAGCAGGTCCGGGCCGAGCGGGGCCGTTTCGACGCAGTTGTTCATTCCGGTGCTGTAGCTGCTGCGCCGCCACCTCGCGGCACGCAGGGCAGAGGGGGAAGGGACATAGCGAGGCATTGCGGGCATGGTGCCTCCTCACACGCCGTCATGGAGCCCGGCGATGTAATCCAACGAGTTCTCATGCGAGAGGGCGCGGGTCCGCAGGGTGGCGAAAGCGGAACCGTACGCCCGGAGGTCTTCTTTCCGCTCCAGATAGAGGCTACTCGTCAAGTGGTCGAGAACCACCACATCCAGATCTGCAATGCGCGGAAATGAGAAAATAACGAAAGGGCCGGTGATGCCGATATGGCTGCCCGCGGAGAACGGCAGCACATGCAGTCGCACGTGCCGCATGTGCCCCGTGGTCACCAGGTGCCGTAACTGCCCCGCCATCACCTCCCGGCCGCCGACCTCATGACGCAGTACCGCCTCGTCGAGCACCGCGCACAACTCCAGTGGACGCTCGCCCCGCAGCACCGACTGGCGGGCCATCCGCACCCGCACCAACTCCTCGACCTGCTCCGGGGGCGGGTCGTTCAGCGCCGCGCGGGTCACCGCGCGCGCGTACTCCGGCGTCTGCAACAGCCCCGGCACCACCGTGGTCTCCAAAGTGCGCAGGTGGGAGGCCTCGGACTCCAGGCTGATGAAATCGAGATAGGCGGGCGGCAGCCGGTCGCGGTAGGCGTACCACCAACCCCGCCGAGCCCCCGCGCCCTCACCCGGATCCGCCGACCCCGCGCCGCACAGCGCCCCCAGCAGCGCACGCAGTTCCGGGTCGGTCACCTGGTAGGCATCCAGCAACAGGGCGACGTCCGAGGGCTTCACGCCACTGCAGCCCGTCTCGATCCGGCTCACCTTCGACTGGTGCCAGCCCACCGCGCACGCCGCCTCCCGGCTGGTCAGCGCGGCCAGTTCACGCTGGCGGCGCAGCTCCGCGCCGAGCTTGCGTCGACGCACCGCGGGTCCGTAGCGCATGGGTATTCCCTTTCGGCCAAGGTGAACACGTCCACATCCATACGTCAGTGTCAATAGACGAGTGCGCCACCCAAATGTGGTCGCTCCCGGCAGAGTTCACCGCTTCGAGCGACAGATATATGCATTTTCCGGTGGATCGCTCACTCTCGGACGCCGACGGTGGCACTCTGTGACGAAGAGCCGTCCGAGACCGCTCCCGACGTCACCGCGTCAGTGCCCTGCGTCACGCGTCGGAGCCCGGCCTCGGTAGGAAAGGGACAGCGCCATGGCGGATCACCAGGAAGCAACCGTAACCCTGCCGAGCGCCCCCGCCTCGGTGTCCGACGCGCGCCGCTATGTCGCGCGTGTACTGGCGGAATGGGGGCTGGCGGACGGCACCGAGGACGCCGACACGGTTCGGCTGATCGTCTCCGAACTCGCCACCAACGCCGTGCAGCACACCCGCGGCCAGTCGCCCACCTTCACCGTGGACGTCCGGCTCGACCGGGAGGAGCAGCTGCGCATCGGCGTCACGGACAGTCACCCCCGCTATCCGAGAAGGCTGCCCGCCGCCGTCCAGCAGGACAACGGCCGCGGCATGGTCATCATCCGCTGTCTGACCGCCGAGCGCGGCGGCAGACTGTCGGTCACCCCGACGGCCGACGGCGGCAAGACGGTCTGGATCTGTCTGCCCTGGACGGTGCCCGTACCCTGACCGCCCCGCGCGGCTGTGGGCCGGGCGGTGGGCCCCGTGGCCTCGAGAAGGCCGAGGGGTCCACCACCCGGCCCAGGGGCTCGCACGGTGATCGCACGGTGCTCGCGGACAAGGCGGGTCGAGCGGCTCGGGCAGGTCACCGGCGGGCAGGCGCGCCCTTACCCGTTCCGGATCGCTGCCGGTGAAGGCGACCGTGTGCCCGGTCGGGGCCGGCGGCCCCCGTCGCGAACGAGGGGCCGCGGCACCACAGTCGTGTCCGCCGTCGGCGGGTGGGAACACACCCTTTGCCGTGTCGGCGCACAGGGAGGCGAGGACGGTGGCGGGGGCGGCCGTCGCGGCACGCCACCGTCGGCGCTTTCAGTTCACGCGGCCGTAGCTGACGCTTCTGGTCCAGATCCGCTCGTGGCGGACGACCGCGCCGGTCTTGGGAGCATGCAGGATCCTGCCGTTCCCGACGTAGATGCCCACGTGATAGACGCCGCCGGCGGAGTGGAAGAACACCAGGTCCCCGCGTTGGCGGGCGGAGCCGGGCACATGGCGGGCGCGGTTGTACTGGGCGGCGGCGGTACGGGGCAGCTTTTTGCCGACCCGCTTGTACGAGTACTGCGTCAGCCCCGAGCAGTCGAAGCTGTACGGTCCCGTCGCGCCCCACTGGTAGGGAGCGCCCTGCTTCGATTCCGCTATCCGCAGGGCGAGGGTGGAGACGTTCGCGGCCTCGGCGTCGGGCGAACCGCCGGGCACCAGCACCGAGGCGCCGACGGCTGCGAGGGTGAGGGCCGAGGCGGCCTTGGCCCTGGAGAACTTCGTTGGTCGTTTGTGCGCGGCCATACGCAACCCTTCGTCTGCCGCCTATGAAGGATGACCTGTCGGGTTCGGGCAGGCGAAGATGCCCGGCCGCCGAGGCGGCTTCACCCCAAGGGACGGCCAGTGGTGCCGGTCGTCCCGCCGTACTCGGGTCCTCCACTCCTGCCGATGCACTCGTGTCGACCAGTCATCCGGGCGGCGGCAGGATTCGGCGTCCGCCCGGACCGCCCCGCCGCGGTGGCGGGGTCTTGTCGTCGCCTGGATCTTGGCGCAGCCGCGGCACGGATTCCGAGAGGATCCGGTGATATGTGAGCCTGGTCACCTCTGGCGTGTTCGGGTGGACACCGGACGGTTTGACGCCCACCGCTCAACCCTGTTGAGCCGTTCACCTGCGGCGAGTTGATCTCCGTGATCGCCTCGTGCGCGCGCGGCTCGGATCGATCACTGCGCGATGTCTACGCAGGGTCCGCTGTCTGCGGGAGATCGCGTTGAGGTGTCGCCCGGCCGGTCGTTCCGGCGCGCGTCCGGGCTCATCAGCCCGGCGTGTTCGGCGGCATGGTGACCCGTGCGGCCCGCCGCTCCCCGTCCAGGACCAGCATCGCCCGCGCGAGTGTTCCGGTGTGCACCTCGCGTTCGCCTCGCTCGTGCATGAGCGTCAACGCCTCGCGCAGCCCCGTCGCCGCGACCACCAGAGCCTGCGCCGCCCGTAGTCCGGCGTACGTGTCATGCGCGCGGGCCGGGTTGATCCGGCCCAGAAGATCCAGTACTTCCAGATACCGGTCCACCAATTCGCCCTCGGCGCGGGTCAGGGCGGGCAGGGGTGGCAGTTGGGGCGGCCACATCGCGGCTCACCTCGCGCCGAGCGGCACGCCCGGGCCCTTGCGGCTGGAGGTGAGCCGGTCGACGAGCCCGTACGCCACCGCGGCCGCGGCGTCGAAGACGGTGTCCCGCTCGATGTCCCGGTCGACCCGCTCCACGCTCTGCCCCGTGTGCCGCACCAGCATCTCCGTCAGCGTGTCCCGCATGCGCGACATCTCCCCCGCCTGGATCTCCAGATCGGAGGGCTGGCCCTGGACCGGTTCGCTGAGGGACGGCTGATGAATGAGGACGCGCGCGTTCGGCAGCGCCAGTCGCTTGCCCGGGGTGCCGGCGGTGAGCAGCACGGCGGCGGACGAGGCGGCCTGGCCCAGGCAGATCGTCTCCACGTCGCAGCCGATGTAGCGCATCGTGTCGTAGATGGCGCACATGGCGGGGAAGGAGCCGCCGGGGGAGTTGATGTAGAGCGAGATGTCCCGCTCGGGCGCCGCGTGTTCGAGGTACATGAGCTGTGCGATCACATCGCCGGCGCAGGTGTCGTCGATCTGCGTGCCCAGAAAGACGATGCGCTCGGACAGCAGCTTGGAGTACGGGTCCATCGTGCGGGCGCCGGTGCTCGTGCGCTCCGTGAACTCGGGCAGGACATAGCGGGCCGTGGGTCGGTGCATGGTGGCACTCCTCGTCCGTAAAAAATGTACAGGACGTACAGATCGTTCGGATGAGCATGGCTCAGCGCGGCTCGGCGCGGCAACGGATCGGACGTGGTTTCGCTCTGGGCGTGAGCGCGGCGGTGCCGGGGTGGTGGGCCCCGGCCCGTCGTTGACTCAACCCTTGTGCGCGGGCATCGGGGCAAGGAAGGATGATCCGCCATGCCCACCAAGTCTCTGCAGATTCCCACCGCGGACGGCCAGGCCGACGCTTTCGCCGCTTTTCCCGACGGTGGCGGGCGGCACCCGGGGGTGCTGCTGTACCCGGACGCCTTCGGCGTGCGGCCCGTGCTGGAGGAGATGGCCCGCGAGCTGGCCGGGCACGGGTACTACGTGCTCGTCCCCAACCTCTACTACCGGCACGGCCCGGCGCCGGTGATCGAACTTCCCGGGCACATCGGGGAAGAGGTCCGGCCGGCGGTCTTCGAGCGGCTGATGCCCTTGGTCAAGGCGCACACCTCCGAGCGTGTCCTGCGCGATGCCGACGCCTACCTCGGATTCCTCACCGCCCAGCCCGAGGTGGGTGCCGGACCGGTCGCCGTGATCGGCTACTGCATGGGCGCCGCCTTGGCGATGCGCACCGCGACGGCCCACCCCGGCCGGGTGGCCGCCGTCGCCGGATTCCACCCCGGCTTCCTGGTCACCGACGCGCCGGACAGCCCGCACCGCGACATCCCCGAGCTCGCCGCCGAGGTCCACCTCGGTCTCGCGGAGAACGACATGACGCCCCAGACCATCGGCGAGCTCCGCCAGGCCCTGGACGCCGCGGGTGTCACGCACACCACCGAGGTCTACCCCGGCACCCTGCACGGTTTCACCATGGCCGACACCGACGCGTTCGACCCCTCCGGGCTGCGGCGCCACTGGGACCGTCTGCTTCCCCTTCTCGACCGCACGCTGGCCGCCGGCTGAGGCGCACGTCTTCGGAGTTCTCGGCTCGCGCGCCGGTCGAAATCCTTGATCGCGACGCCGAGCCGCCGGGCGGGCCGTGACCGGCGAAGCCGCCCCACAGCGCTCCGATAGCATGTTCGAGCTCACGACGATTGCCGTCATCGCCCGTCCTTCACCGGAAAATCATGGTATCCGGCGCGAAGGGTCGCTTTATTTAGCTAACGTCTAACACATCGGCCAAACAATTGATATCTATAGCATCACGGTTTTTCTCGCGAATAAACCGAAGAATTGCGTCCGTCCCGTGGCGCCAACCACGGGTGATCCTGTGGGCCACGGTGGTTGTGGTGGGCCTCGGATTCCTCATCGCGCTGGAGATCGCCGCACGGGGCTACGGCCTGCCGGGGCCGATGACCAACCAGGTGAAAGAGGTGGTGCTCGCCCCCAAATCCGGGCCGCTGCTGTA